>NZ_JBFTSK010000024.1:0-107364 GCF_056399985.1 Chitinophaga sp. 01L420 | reverse complement strand
ACCGCATGCTGTTCAAAGTAATGATGCAGCGTATCTGCATCATTGATCGCATTTTTGGAAAACAAATGTAAAGTAGCACCCGTGGCCAGTGCCGGGAATAACACGGTATTACCCAGGTCGGTAGCGATGCTGGATAACAAACCATAGGAACGGCATTGCTGCAAAGGCAGATGTGCCTGCAGTCCTGCCATATAATCGGCCATGTTATGATGGGTCACCATCACACCCTTGGGTGTACCGGTACTGCCAGAGGTATAGATCACATACAGTAACTGCTCTGGTGTTACCGGCAGGGAAGCTGCCGCTGTGGTGCAGTTGATCTCATCACGGTCATCATCCAGTGATACGACCGTTAAGCCTGCTGCCGGGAGCAGATCGCGGCAACAGCTGCTGCTAACAACAACTGCAGCAGCTGTATCTTCCAGCATGTACTTTATACGTTCTGCCGGGAAATCCGGTTCAATGGGCACATAAGCACCTCCAGCCTTCAGTATACCCAGCATACCAATGATCATATCAGGGCCGCGTTCCATACAAAGCGGTACCAGGGTGCCGGTGGTAACGCCCCTCTCCTGCAGGTACCCTGCCAGCTGGGATGCCCGTTTATTAAGCGCTCTATAGGAAAGTTTTTCTTCTTCAAAAACAAGTGCAACAGCAGTTGGATTTTCCTTCGCCTGCCGTTCAAACATCTCCAGGAAATAATGACTGGCAACATCAACGGCTGTACGATTTTCCAGCTGTTGTTGTTCTATCGCATCAAGGGGCTCAATATCGCGGATATAAACAGCCTGGTTGGAGATCAGCTGCGTTATTACCTGCTGAAAATGTCTGGCTATCATCTCTATGAAATAATCAGACAACAGGTCGTTATTGTAGGTAAAGATCAGCCGGGTATCGTCAGAGATACCGATGATGATGGTCAACGGATAATTGGTATGCGGATGTGTTTCCACTTCGCTCACCTGCAGCTGCCAGGTTTGTGCATTCACAACTTCACTTACCGGATAGTTCTGGAAAGTGATTGTACTGTCGAACAGCTCCCCTGAAATATTTGTCCAGCGTTGTATTTCATTCAGTCCTACATACTGATGTTCACGGCTCTGTTGCTGTCCGTTCTGAAGTGACTGCAGCCAGACAGTGATTTCCTGCGCAGGATCGATGACCGTATACAACGGTAAGGTATTGATGTAAAGACCCACTCTTTTTTCCACACCGGGAAGGTCTTCCGGACGTCCGGAAACAGTGGTGCCATATACCACATCGCGGTGACCCGAATAACGGTATAACAGGTACGCCCACACGCCCTGCATTAAGGTATTTTGTGTGATATGATTTTGCTGGGCAAAACGTGTCAGGTTTTCTGTTACTACACTGTCCAGCCGGAAAGTGGTTTCCCTGAAATTACCACCACCCTTTGTAAGTTTATCGGTAGTACCAATAAACGGCAACAGGCTACCTTCCGATAATCCGGCCAGATAGCGACGCCAGTATTGTTCCTCCAGCTCCTTATCCATCCTTTCCTGGTAGCGGATATAATCTTCATAGCGGTCTTCTCCGGCAACAGCAACGGGTTTACCAGTCACCAGCCTTTCATAGGTATCCAGCAATGCTTCCACCATTACCGGCAATGACCATCCATCAAACAGGATATGATGGAAAGTCCACACCATCCTGTACGTATCACCTTTCAGGTGCAGCAGGCTGATACGCATCAACGGCGCCACTTTCAGGTCAAAGCCATGATGACCGTCTGTTTTTTCAAAATCCTTTACAGCCTGTGCCTGCGTACTTTCATCCATTGCGCGGTAGTCGTACACTGTCAATGGCATCTGTACGGTCTCGTACACACACTGTACAGGGATACTGAAAGTCTCGTGATAAAAACCACTGCGCAGAATACTGTGCAGTTGCAGCAGGTGATCCCAGCTACGGCGGAACAGGTCTTCCTGTACACCTGAGAGCTCACAGCTGAACTGCTCTACATAAGTACCACCCTGTGTATCAAACAGGCTATGGAACAGCATGCCCTCCTGCAGACCGGTAAGCCGGTACAGGCCACTGATCTGGCTGCGCAGGGATGCTCCTTTATAATCGCTGTCCAGGAACGCATCCAGTTCTTCATTGGTTATTTCTGCGCCCAGGTTATAATCCGCAGGTGTATAAACAGCCGGTAAGGTTGCCTGTTCCATACAATGGGATATCAGGCTTTCCAGCTGTGTGAGATAATTATCCGCCAATGTGCTGATGTCTGCAGCATCAAAATGCAGGGTACTATACCCCCATTTCAATACCAGATCACCATCCTGGACGATACTGTTCACGGATATTTTTTCCCTTACCGGAAAATCATCACCCAGGCCGGCACCGGATGCTTCGGGCGCTACAGACAAGTCGCCGCTTTCACGTACAACATGATCTGTTTGTCCGAGGTAGTTGAAAATAATATCCCATGCATCTCCTCCCTGCAATGCAGGTATTTTGCTAATATATTTCAATACACCAAAACCAATTCCCTTATCGGGTACGCGGCGCAACTGCTCCTTCACATCTTTCAGCAGCGCACCAGGTTGCTTTTCCGCAGCTACCTGCAGCAGCACCGGGTACATGCTGGTGAACCAGCCTACTGAACGGCTGGTATCTGTACTGGGGATGATATCCTCCCGGCCATGTCCCTCAAGGCCTATCAGCACATCCGGTCGATTGGTCCATGCAGATAGTGTCGCCGCAAGTGCGCATAGCAATACATCGTTGATTTCGGTGTGATATACACGTGGTACATCGCGAAGCAGTTGTTGCGTACGCAGGCTGTCGAGTGACACCACCACATAACCCGTATCTGCTACTGTAACAATACCATTGTATGATTTGGCGGCAGGCAGCGGCGTATAATGCTGTACTATTTGTTCCCAGTATGATTGCTGGTGCAGCAGCCTGTTACGGTGGCTGTAAGCCACCAACCCTTCATACCACTGGCGATAAGAAGTTGTTTTAGGTCCCAGGATAGCTGTTGCTGATTTTCCGGACTGACCGTCCTTCAGGATTAGTTCAAGATCCTGCAGCAGGATACGCCAGGAAACGCCATCTACCGCCAGGTGATGAACTACCAGCAATAAACGGTTATGCGTTTCCGTAGCCGGCGTAAGGAACAATACCGGGCGAAATAATACGCCATTGCGGGTATCCATCTGCCCATGGAATTTATCTGCCTGTGCAGGCAGGAAAGTGTCCAGGTCTGCAGCATCCAGGTGTTGCAGGTCTACTGTTTCCAGTTCACTTTCGTGGGTACCGTATACCTGCATGATACCATCAGCAGTAACCTCATAGGTAAAACGTAATGCGTCATGGTAAACAGACAATTGCTTTACGGCTGCTGCCAGCACTAGGTTATCTGTTTGTTTACTCACGGACATCAGCACACTCTGGTTAAAATGAGCGTTGCCGGAAGCACCGGTTTCAAAATACCAGTGCTGGATAGGCAGCAGGCCGCTGTTACCGGTCAGGATTCCCTGTTCACCTGTTGCTGCCGTAGTATTGCGGGACGACAGCAATGCAGCGAGCGAAGCAATGGTCTGGTGCAGGAACAGGTCTCTGGGTTGCAGATCAAAGCCGGCACGTTTGGCGCGGCTCACCACCTGTATGGTGATGATAGAATCTCCTCCCAACTCAAAGAAATTATCGTATATGCTTATCCGTGATACACCCAGGAGTTCCTGCCAGATGCCTGCAAGGCCCTCTTCTGCAGCGCTGCGTGGTGCGGCATATACGGTATCTTCCCGGTTAGCTGCTCCCGGATCGGGCAATACCTTTTTATCGATCTTTCCATTGGTGGTCACCGGAAATTTATCCATCTCCACCAGTACAGCCGGTATCATATATTCCGGCAGTTTCTGTTTCAGGAAAATGATAATGCCTTCCCGGTTAAAGACGCCATTGGGTATAATATAGGCTACCAGTCGTTTGTGGCTATGCTGGCCGGTGTTATCCGATAATGCCACCACTACGGCATTGGCTACGAATTCGCTTTGTAATAAGGTGCTTTCAATTTCCCCCAGCTCTACACGGAAGCCACGTATCTTCACTTGTTCGTCTACGCGACCCAGGTATTCAATAAAGCCATCCGGTGTCCAACGCACAATATCGCCGGTTTTATACAGGCGATCTCCGGGAATATTACTGAAAGGATGAGGGATAAATCTTTCCGCTGTAAGAGCAGGCTGGTTAAGATAACCCTGCGCCACACCGGCGCCGCCTACATACAGCTCTCCAGCCACTCCCACGGGCACCAGGCTGCGGGTTGTACTAAGCACATAAGCCGTGCGGTTGTTTAATGGTGTACCGATAGGCGTATTAGCTGTCAGCCCATGTTTACTGATCAGGTAACTGAGAGAAAAAGTAGTATTCTCCGTTGGTCCGTAGATGTTACTGATGTCAATATCCGGATAGGTTTGCCTGAACCGTTCCAGATGTTTTTCCGACAGCTTTTCTCCACCGGTAAGGATGGCCGACAGCTTTTCAAAAACGGTAATGTCTGCATCTACCAGCTGATTAAACCAGCTGGTGGTAATAAATAATTTTGTTACCTGCCTGCCATGCAGCTCCTTCTTCAGCAGCGCCGGATCCAGCAGGCTGTTTTCCGCGCTGAGGATAAGAGCGCCGCCATTAAGCAGCATTCCCCAATATTCAAATGTAACCGCATCAAATGCCAGCGAGCCGGCAGAAAGAATACGGTCTGCCGGTGTGAGGGTGATGTAGTTGGTACCTTTTACCAGGCTGGTGACGTTACGATGGGTAACTACCACCCCTTTGGGTTTGCCGGTAGAACCGGAGGTGTAAATAACATATGCCAGGCTCTCTGCATGGGTGGTTACCTGCAGGCTGCCTGTGGGCAGTTCCGGCAACTGGTCCATGTAAATAAGTGCGGCATGTGGTGCTGCGTCCTCAAATAAAGCCTGGTAAGCAGCAGTGGTTAATGCCAGTGAGCAGTTGATATCCTCCAGCATATAGGCAATACGTTCGCGCGGATACCCGGGATCAACCGGCACATAAGCCCCACCTGCTTTCAGGATGGCCAGTATACCTACCATCATATCAAGCGACCGGCTCATACAAACCGGTACCAGCGTACCACTGGTTACTCCCTGTTGTTGCAGGTATACCGCCAGCTGTGCCGCCTGTACATCCAGTTCAGCATAGGTTAGCTGCCCGTCACCAAATGCAACAGCGGTAGCAGCAGGTGTATGTGCCACCTGCAAGGCAAAGAGTTCTGTAATGGATTTATCTGCCGGGTAATCTACAGCAGTATCATTAAAGGCTTTGAGCAACTGGTGCTTTTCCGCATCACTCAAAATAGATAGGAATCCTATTTGTCTTTCCGGCGCAGCTACTATTGCGCGCAACAACTGCTCAAAGTGCTGCGCCATCCTTGCAATAGTGGGCTCTCCAAACAAGTCTACACTATATTCAATCTTACCGGCAATACCGTCAATACTTTCCTGCAGGAAAAAGGTTAGGTCAAATTTAGCAGTGGTATCACTCGTATCTACCTGTACCATCTGCAGGTCGCCCAACCGCAGCTCTGGTGCATCGGGCATGTTCTGCAGGGAAAATGCTACCTGGAACAATGGACTGCGGCTGATATCACGCTCCTTCACCACTGTTTCCACCACTTTTTCAAAGGGCAGATCCTGGTGATCATACGCGCCCATCATAGTTTGCTTTACGTTCTGCAACAAAGCCGTAAAGGATGGGTTGCCTGAGAGGTTATTCCGCAGGGCAAGGGTATTCACAAAAAAACCGATAAGTGTTTCCACTTCCTGCATGGTCCTGCCAGCCGTAGGGCTGCCAACGCAAATGTCTTCCTGTCCGCTATAGTGATACAGCAGTACATTGAAGGCCGCCAGTAACGTCATATACAGTGTAACATCCTGCTGAAGGGATAACGCTTTCAACGCTGTAGTAAGTTCCCTGCTGATGGTGATGTTATAACTGGCGCCATGCGTACTTTGCACAGCAGGACGTACAAAATCAAGTGGCAACTGCAGCGTAGCCACCCCTTCCATTTTTTCTTTCCAGTATGCCAGCTGTTTATCCGATATATCACCGGATATATATTTACGCTGCCAGATAGCATAATCAGCATACTGAATATCCATTGCGGGCAGATGGGATGTACGCCCTTCCGTATAGGCAGCGTACAGTTCTGCCAGCTCCTTCACCGTGATACCAACGGACCAGCCATCGGAGGCAATGTGGTGCATCACCATCACCAACAGGTGCTCCTTCGGACCTTTCACTACCAGGTGTGCCCTCAGCATATGATCATGTGCAAGATCAAAAGGAAGATCTATCAGGGATTTTATGAATGCAGGCGATATTGATTCATTATCAGGACAACTAACTATTGACAATTCCCAACGGTCTTTATCCATCACATGCTGGGAAGCTTTACCATCTTCTTCCAGTATAACGGTGCGTAATATTTCATGACGATTCACAATAGTGCGGAGGGCATATTCCAGCGCTACCTTGTCCAACGAACCTTCCAGTTTTAATGCAGCAGAAATATGATAGTTAATACTGCTACCCATACGGTCTATAAACCACAGGCGTTCCTGGCTATACGACAAGGGTATGCTGGTAATCCCATCAGGGCTGTTGGAGGTAATCCTTTCACCTGTGTTGTTACGCTGCGCATAGAGCTCATTGTTTACCAGCATAACGCGTATCTGCTCCCGGTAGGTTTTTATTTCCGCCAACAGGTCGCTGCTGATAGTTTCAGAACGGGGAACTTTGAATTTGATCTTTTCATTTTCCAGGAACAATATGATCCCTAGTTTCCTGGCCTTGTCAACTACTTCAAATGCTTTTTCAAAATTAGTATCTATCATATACGCTTGTTTGAAAGATGATATTCGGGAACTGAAACAATGCCGGGTTTTACAGCTCAAAGACTTCATACTCCCCATTGGTTTCCAGTTCTGTATTGGCAGCTGTAGAGGCGATATAGGCGCTTAACTGTGCTATATCCTTGCACTCAAACAGTTTACTTACAGGAACATTCACCCCCTGTTGGTTACGCAATGCAGCCATCAGCCGGATAGCCATGAGAGAATGTCCTCCCAGTTCAAAGAAGTTATCGTGAACGCCTACACGTTCTACTCCAAGCAGTTCTTTCCAGATGTCCGCGAGCGCCTGCTCCATATCATTTCTTGGCGCCACATAGTCATTCTGGAACAAGGTGCCTGCATCCGGATCGGGCAACGCCTTACGATCTGTTTTACCATTGGATGTAAGCGGCATTTTTTCAAGGGGCACCAGCAATGCAGGCACCATATAATCCGGTAGTTTGGCGTGAAGCCATGCGTTGATTCCTTCTTTGTTAAACTCACCTTGTGGCACTACATAACCGATCAGCCTTTTCCGGTCTCCATCCTCTCCTTTCGCCAACACTACCGCCTGGCTTACCAACCCGGATTCCTGCAACACACTTTCTATCTCACCCAATTCTATACGGAAACCGCGGATCTTCACCTGGTCATCTATGCGGCCCAGGTATTCGATGGTGCCATCCGGCAGCCATCTGCCAAGATCACCCGTTCTGTACAGGCGGTCGTCTGCATTTTTGCTGAATGGATCCTGCACAAAACGTGCAGCCGTGAGTTCAGGACGGTTTAAATAACCTCTGGCCAAACCATCTCCTCCTACATACAGCTCACCGGTAATACCGATGGGAGCCGGCTGCTGGTAAGGATCCAGCACATACAGACTTAGCGTCGGGATAGCTTTTCCGATTACACTGCTACTGGTTATTGCGGCGAGTTCCAGTTCCTGGTAGGTAACATGCACCGTGGTTTCGGTAATGCCATACATATTGATAAGCCTGCTGCCGGGATATTGCTGCAGCCACGGCTTCACCCGTGCAGGGTTCAGCGCTTCGCCACCGAAGATGACGTACCGTACCGGCACCGTAGCAGCATTCGCTGTCAGATAATCCTGCAGCACATAAAATGCAGATGGCGTCTGGTTCAGTATAGTTACCCCCTGTTTGATGACCAGTTCCCCGAATGCTGCAGCATCCTGCGCAATATGTCTGGGCACTATCACCACACGACCGCCATAGAACAATGCACCGTACATTTCCCATACGGAGAAGTCGAAACAGAAAGAATGGAACATGGTCCATACATCTGCTGCATTAAAATCATACAGCGGTGTATCTGTTTCAAACAACCGCACCACATTCCGGTGCTCTATCATTACCCCTTTCGGTTTGCCGGTAGATCCGGATGTGTAGATCACATAGGCCAGTTGCTCCGGACGGACTGTAACACCGGGTGCTTCAGATGGATAACCGCTGATGATGTCAGCATCGCCATCCAGGCGAATAATATCCAGCGTAGCAGTAAAACAGTCCGCACTGGTATTGCTGCTCACAACAATAGCAGCATCCGTATCTTTCAGCATGTAATCGATGCGTTCTGCCGGGTAATCCGGATCCATGGGAACATACACCCCACCGGCCTTCAGTATACCGAGGATGGCAATGATCATTTCCAGCGACCTTTCTATACAAACCGGTACAAATGTTTCTGCTACTACGCCTTTGCTGACGAGGTAATGGGCCAGCTGCGATGAACGTTCATCCAGCTCCCGGTAGGTAAGCGAAGTGCCTTCAAACACCACTGCAATAGCATCCGGTATTTGCACGGCCTGACGGGTAAACAGGTCTATGATATTTTTATCACGTGGGTAGCCGGTGAGACTGTCATTGAAATGCAGCAGCAGTTTTTCTTCCTCAGCAGACGGCAATATAGACAGGGCACCTATTTGCGCCGCAGGTGTTTGTACCACTGCGCGAAGCAATTGCTCAAAGTGTGTGAGCATGCGTTCAATTGTATCATGGTTGAAAAGGTCTACACAATATTCCACGTCTGCCTGGATACCTTCCGGGCTTTCCTGTAACATGAAAGTGAGATCAAATTTCGTAGTACCCTGACCGGAAAGTTCAGGCGTTACCGTTATATCAGCCAGGTGCAGTTCACCAGCTTCCGGCGCATTCTGGAATCCGAATACAACCTGGAACAATGGACTGCGGCTCATATCGCGGTCCCTCACCACCGTTTCCACCACTTTCTCAAAGGGAACATCCTGGTTTTCATACGCACCTAACATGGTTTGTTTCACCTGTTGCAAGAAGGTGGTAAAAGACGGATTGTTGCCCAGATCGCTCCGGAGAGCGAGGGTATTTACAAAGAACCCAATCAGTCCTTCTGCTTCCTGCTGTGTTCTACCAGCCACCGGTGTACCCACGCAGATATCAGGTTGGTGAGTGTAGCGGAACAGCAGCACCTTAAAGGCAGCCAGCAATGTCATAAACAGGGTGGCGCCTTCCTGCTGCGACAGGGCATGCAGTTGTGCAGAAAGCGCCGGATCGATGCTGAACTGTGCCGATGCACCGCGGGTACTTTGAATGACCGGGCGCGTATGGTCCACAGGCAATTCCAGTGTAGCCACGCCCGTTAGTTTGTCTTTCCAGTAGCCCAGTTTATTTTCCAGTACATCCCCGGAAAGATAAGCACGCTGCCAGATGGCATAGTCTGCATACTGGACAGACAGCGCAGATAATACTGCTTTCTGCCCTGATACAAAAGCATCATACAATGCCATCAGTTCATTTACCAGGATGGCGGAAGACCAGCCATCAGAAGCAATATGATGCAGTGTTACCACGAGGATATATGTTTGATCCCCTGTGCTGATCAGCTGTGCCCGCAGCATATGATCTGCTGCCAGATCATAGGGGGTAATGATCAGCTGTCTTATATAGGTTTGTAACGAAACATGCGCTGTTTTCCATTCCCTATCATCTACTACTTCCAGCTGCCATCCGTTTTTATCCAGTACCTGCTGATAAGGCTGGCCTTCTGTTTCCCGGATAACGGTACGCAGTGCTTCGTGACGGTTTACTATTGTTTGCAGGGCGTACTCCAGGGCATCGCTACGCAGCTTCCCTTTTAAGTGGAGTACTACAGGAATATGATACTGCAATGTACCTTCCAGCTGGTCAATGAACCATAGCCTTTCCTGGCTATAAGACAACGGGATATGGGCAGGCCGTTCCGCAGCAACAAGCAGTGGCACATGGCTGGTATCCTGTTGCCCCTGTAACCTGGCAGCCAGCAAAGCGATAGTCGGATATTCGAATATATCACCGATGGCTACTTCCACGCCCAGTTGTTTCCTGATAGCGGAGATGACCCGTATCGCAAGCAGAGAGTGACCTCCCAGGGCAAAGAAATCATCATGAACACCCGGCTGTTCCACTTCCAGCAATAGCGACCAGATAGCAGCCAGTGTTTTTTCTATGGCTGTTTGTGGCACTCCTCCTGTTTCCCTGGTAAGAGTTACGTCAGGATCAGGTAATGCCCTGCGGTCTATTTTACCATTAGCCATGAGCGGGAAATGATCCAGCTGTACCAGCGCAGCAGGTACCATATAGTCAGGTAACAGTTCACGCAGGTAAGCGATGATACCATCCTGATCATATTCTTCCTGTGGGATCACATAGCCGGTGAGACGGTTGGTACCACTGTTATCCGGACGTGCTATCACCACTGCCTGCTTAACAAGCGGACAAGCACTTAACACCTGGCTGATCTCACCAGGTTCTACGCGGTAGCCGCGGATCTTCACCTGGTCGTCCACTCTTCCGAGGAAAACAATATTTCCATCCGGCAGATATTTTACTTTATCTCCGGTGCGGTATACTTTTTCTTCACTATCCGGTGCAAACGGATCAGCGATAAAACGACTGGCGGTTAATGCTTCATTATGCAGATAACCTGCGGCCACACCATCACCACCGATGTAAAGTTCTCCCGGAACACCTGCCGGGCAGAGTTTTCCTTCGCTGTCCACGATATAAATGCGGGTATTGGAGAACGGCTGGCCTACTGGTACCACCTGGTTGTAGATAGTGCCCGGCTGCACCACATGCAGCAGTTTTCCTATAGTCGTTTCCGTTGGGCCGTAGTGATTTACTACCGTGCAGGAAGTGGCAGCTGCACGGATACTGTCTACTACCCCTGCGCCTAATGCTTCCCCACCGAAGATGAGCAGCTTTTGCGGCAGCAACAGGTGATCTGTATCAGACAGCGCTTTCCAGTGCGACGGTACAATTTTGATCACATCAATAGGATGTTCTCTGAAATAACGGCGGATACTTTCTGCATCGTTGATAGTAGTCTTTGCAAACAGATGCAGGGCTGCACCATGTACCAGCGCCGTAAACAGTACCGTGTTACCAAGATCCGTAGCGATGCTGGACAACAGGCCGAAGGAACGGCATTCCGCCACCGGCAGATGTGCCTGCAAGCCTGCCAGGTAATCAGCCAGGTTACGGTGGGTGATCATCACCCCTTTAGGCGTACCGGTACTACCGGACGTATAAATAACGTACAGCAGTTGGCCGGGCGATGGCAGTGTATCCGGCGCCGTTACCGGGTAAGCACTGATTCGGTCCAGATCATCATCCAGCAGGATGATCTGCAGGCCGCTGTCGGCGGGTAATACGCCGCTGGCTGTCTGACTGCTCACTACTATTGCCGCGCCGGTATCTTCCAGCATGTATTTAATTCTTTCTGCCGGAAAATCGGGCTCCAATGGCACATAGGCACCACCGGCCTTCAGGATTCCCAGCATCCCCACAATCATGTCAAGAGAACGTTCTATACACAACGGTACCAGTGTACCTGCTTTTACTCCCTTTTTACGGAGATAGTGTGCCAGCTGGTTGGTACGTTCGTTTAGTTCATCGTAGGTGAGTGTGTTATTTTCAAATACCAGTGCTGTAGCCTGCGGTGTAGCAGCTACTTGCGCCTGGAACATGTCCACAAAAGTCTTTTCTTCCGGATAATCCACCCGACCCTTATTGGCGGCGAGCAATAACTCCTTGCGCTCTGCACCGGTGAGCAGGTCCAGCTCACCAATAGTAACATGTTCATGATCCAATACCTGCAGCAATACCTGTTCAAAATGCCGCATGATTTTTCCGATATGAAATGCTGGCAGCAGGTGGCTATTGTAGGTAAACAGCAGGTTCGTTTCCTTACCGATACTAATGATGATGGTGAGCGGGTAGTTGGTATGCGGGTGTACCTGCACATCTCCCACCTGCAACTGCCAGGTCCGGGAGGATAATACCTCGCTTACCGGGAAATTCTGGAAAGTGATAGAACTGTCAAACAGGTCGCCGGCAACACCTGACCACTGCTGGATATCACTCAGCCGCGCGTATTGGTATTCACGGCTCTGCAGCTGGCTTTGCTGTATTGCCTCCAGCCATTCTGTAATGTGCAATCCTGTTTCCAGGCGTGTGTGCAGCGGCAATGTATTAATATACAATCCTACCCTTGATTCCACACCCGGCAGATCTTCCGGACGACCAGATACCGTAACACCGTAAATAACATCCTGTCTGCCGGTATAGCGGTATAACAGGTACGCCCATACGCCTTCCATTAATGTGCTCGGGGTAATATGATGCTGCTGCGCATAGGCGGCCAGGCGCGCAGTAACTCCGGCATCCAGCACATGCTGCATTTCCATATAGGTGCCTGCTCCCTTTGTACGGATAGCAGTAGCATCTATAAACGGCAGCAGACAACCTTCGTCCACTCCTTCGAGTGCACTGCGCCAGTATTGTTCTTCCTGTTCCAGGTCGCGCTGGTCCAGGTAACGGATGTATGCTTCGTAATCGTCCACTGCGGCGGCAGGTACCGGATCACCAGCTGTCAGCAGCTCATAGGCTGTCAGCAGTTCCTCCATCAGCACCGGCATAGACCAGCCATCGAGCAGAATATGATGCGATGTCCAGAACAACCGGTACACATTATCCTGCAAACGGAGCAGGGTAAAGCGCATCAGCGGGGCAGCACCAAAGTCAAAAGCCTGGCGGTTATCCCGTAATGCAAATTCCTCTACGGCTGCGGCCTGCGCATCCGGCGCCAGATGGCGGTAATCCAGTATTTCAAATGGCAGTATAATATCGCGGTATACGCATTGTACCGGTACAGAGAAAGCATCATAATAGAAAGCGCTGCGCAGGATCGTATGCTGGTGTATTACCTGCTCCCAACTTTCTCTGAATGCGGCTGTATGCAACTCTTTCAGCTCACAGCTGAACTGTTCTATATAAGTACTTCCGGCTTCATCATACAGGCTGTGGAACAACATGCCTTCCTGTAATCCGCTCAGACGATACATGCTCTCTACCTGACCGCGGCGTGGCGCGCCGTTGAAGTCTGTATCGAGGAATGCGTCCAGCTCCTGGCTGGTGACTACTGCACCCAATCCATAGTCAGATGGTGTAAACACCGGAGCTCCCAGACTCAGGCAGTGACCGATCAATGCCTGCAAGTGCACCACATAATCTGCTGACAGCTGCGCAATAAGCGCCTCATCAAAATGCAGGTTGCTGTAACGCCACTTGATCACCAGCTCACCACCCTGGATGATACTGTCAACGGTCAGTTTATCTGTCAATATAAAATCTGCAGCAATACCGGAACCCGAAGGCTCTGTTGCCATTTTTAAATACCCATGTTCCTTCACTACATTATCTGCCTGGCCGAGATAGTTGAACACTACATTCCAGGGTTCCCTGCCCTGCAGGTAAGCAGCCTTGCCAATGTATTTCAGTATCCCATAACCAATTCCCTT
This sequence comes from Chitinophaga sp. 01L420, assembly GCF_056399985.1. Lineage (NCBI taxonomy): Bacteria > Pseudomonadati > Bacteroidota > Chitinophagia > Chitinophagales > Chitinophagaceae > Chitinophaga > Chitinophaga sp. 01L420. The sequence continues at coordinate 93,645 of NZ_JBFTSK010000024.1, read as the reverse complement.
ATCAGGCACCTGCCGCAGCTGTTCTTTCACTGCTTTCAGTACGGCGCCTGTTTCCCGCTCTGCCGGCACTTCCAGCAATACAGGATACAGGGTGGTGAACCAGCCTACCGTATGACTGGTATCTATACCAGCAGCGATGTCTTCGCGACCATGTCCTTCCAATCCTATCACTACGGTTGCGGCATCGTTCCATGCCGACAGCGTGAGTGCCAGGGCACTTAAAAGAACATCATTGATTTCTGTATGATAGGCGCGCGGCACTTCCTGCAACAGCTGTTGCGTTTGCAGCGTACCCAGTTTTACCTCGCAGTAACCAGTATCCGATACCGTCACTTTTCCTTCGTATTGTTTTTCTGTACGCAGCGGTATATAACCTGCTGCTACTTTTTTCCAGTAAGCTTCCTGGCTGAGCAACCGGCGGCGGTGCCCATAGTCTCCCAATGCGGTATACCACTGGCGGTAGGAGCTGCCTTTCAGGCCCAGCATGCCGGAAGTGGCCGCAGGTCCTTTTTTCAACAATACATCCAGGTCGTCCAGTAATATTCTCCACGAAACACCATCTATGGCGAGGTGATGGATAACAATGAGTAGCCTGTTATCAGCTACATCACCTGGTGTCAGGAAAAGCACTGCATGCAGCAGGATGCCCTGTTCAATATCCAGGTATTCATGACTGCTGTTACCGTATGTTTCCAGGTCAGTGCTCCATGAAGATGTTGCCTGCTGCTGTAGATCCACAACGGTTAATGCGCCTTCCTGCGTGCCAAACTGCTGTTGCCAGCCGTGTTCGCCGTAGGTGTATACAAACCGCAGGGCATCATGATATTGCAGTAATGTGCGGATGGCGGTAAGAATGGTATCTGCAGACAACTGCTTATCTACCGACAGCAACATACGCTGGTTAAAGCGTGCATCTGTAAGACCGGTCATATCAAAGTATCGCTGCTGAATCGGCAACAATCCGCTGCTGCCTGTCAGGATACCCTGTTCCCCGGTGGCCAGTGTGCTGCGCTCACCTGCTATCAGTGCGGCCAGGCGGCTGATCGTCTGGTGCATAAAGATATCACGCGGTTGCAGTTCATAACCAGCACGTCTTACGCGGCTCACCACCTGTATAGTAACGATGGAGTCGCCACCCAATTCAAAGAAATTATCGTGTATACCTACCCGTGAGATACCCAGCAGTTCCTGCCAGATACCGGCGAGCACCTGTTCTGTTTCATTTCCCGGAGCTACATAAGCATCTGCACGTACCGCACCCAGATCCGGGTCCGGCAATGCTTTCCGGTCGATCTTGCCATTGGCAGTCATCGGCAAAACTTCCAGTGGCACCATTACAACAGGCACCATGTAGTCAGGCAGCTTTTGCTGCACATAGGCCAGGATACCTTCTTTATTGAAAACACCAGCCGGTACGATATAGGCTACAAGCCGCCTGTGCTGGTGGGGGCTGTTCTTCTCGACAACGGCCGTTACCACTGCTTTATCTACCAGTTCACAATCCTGTAATACATTTTCTATTTCTCCTAGTTCTATGCGGTAACCACGGATCTTCACCTGTGTATCTATCCTGCCCAGGTATTCAATGGTACCATCCGGCAACCATCTGCCCAGATCTCCTGTGCGGTACATCCTGCTGCCAGGGGATGTATGGAAAGGATCTGCCACATATTTCTCCGCAGTAAGATCAGGACGGTTAAGGTAACCACGCGTTACACCTGCACCACCAATACAGATCTCTCCAGCAATACCTGCAGGCATTAATTGATTGCCCGGACCCAGGATATAGACATGTGAATTATCCACCGGATGACCAATAGATGCAGATGCCTGTCCTGGTGTTAACCTGCACACAGTACTGTAAGTTGTATCTTCTGTGGGGCCGTACAGGTTCCGCACTATCATCTGCTCCAGTACCCTGCTGCGCTGTACTTCTGCCGGAATCGGCTCACCAGCCATATTCAGCACCGTAACCGTTGACAGATCTGCCTGACTGTTTAATAATGCCTGGATTACACTGGGCACGGTATTCAACAGTACAGCAGTATCATCTGCCAGGTACTTTTCAACCGCCAGCCCATTCTGCACTATCCTTATCCGTTTACCAATTGTCAGTGGGTAAAACAATTCAAAAATCGAAAGGTCAAAACACATGGAAGTTGTTGCATACACCGTATCAAACTTGTCTGCTTCAAACTCGCGCCGGCACCAACATATAAAGGCAAACAAATTTCCATGTTCTATCATCACCCCTTTGGGCTTGCCGGTAGATCCGGAAGTATAGATCACATAGGCCAACTGGTCCGGGGTTGTTGGCACGGCTACTGATGTGGTGGTATAATTGTCTATTATATCACTGGCTTCATCCAGTGATATAACAAGCGCCTGACCTGCATCCGGCAATACCCTTTTCCTGGAGGCACTGCTGCTGATGATCACCGTTGCCGCTGTATCCTGTATCATGTAGCTGATACGTTCCAGCGGATATTCCGGATCAATGGGCACATAGGCGCCACCGGCCTTCAGTATACCCAGCATGCCGATGAGCATTTCGGGTGACCGTTCTATACATAACGGTACCAACGTTTCGCTTTCCACGCCGCGGCTGATAAGGTAATGCGCCACCTGGTTGGAACGTTCATCCAGTTCACGGAAGGTAAGCTCCCTGCCGTCATGCACTACCGCTGTAGCATCAGGTGTAAGTGCCGCCTGTGCCACAAGCAGATCTATTACCGTTTTATCCTGCGGGTAATCATGGACTGTGTCGTTAAATATTTCCAGCAGCTGCTGGTATTCTCCCGGAGCCAACATTTCAACATCGTTGATATGCTGCGCCGCTTTGCTAACGATCTGCAGTAATACCTGCTTAAAATGCGCCGCAATGGACTGCACATATACCTGTTCCAGCAGCCGGGTATTATAGCTGAATTGTATATCTATTTCTGCTGCCGCTACAATCACTATATCGAGTGGATAGTTCGTTTGCTCACGTACTACAGGATTTTCTACCTGCAGTTGCCATGACTGCGCTGCCAGCACCTTGCTAACCGGGAAATTTTCAAATACCAGCAGGCTGTCGAACAGATCGCCCCGTACACCTATCCACCGCTGTATTTCATGCAATGGGGTATGCTGGTGTTCACGGCTCTGCAGTTGTGTTGCCTGCAATGATTGCAGCCACTCTGTTACTGCCTGTTCCTTGTTGATGGTAGTGACCAGCGGGATCGTATTGATGTACATTCCAACCCGTTCTTCCACACCCGCCAAATCTTCCGGTCTGCCGGATACGGTAGTACCAAATACTACCTGTTCACGCCCGGTATAATAATGTAACAGGAACGCCCACACGCCCTGCATCAGGGTATTGATGGTGATCCTGGATTGTTGTACAAATTGTGTAATAAGCTGTGTAGTGGCGGTGTCCAGCAGCAGCTTTTCCGCCATTACGGCGCCACCTGCCCTGGTCCTGTCCGTCACTGCACTGATGAAAGGCAGCAGGGTGGGTTCTTCTACCGTGTGCAGATAATTGCGCCAGTAGTTTTCTTCTGTTTCCCTGTCACGATGCTGCAGGTAACTGATATAATCTCCATAACGGTCTTCCTTCACCGGTGGCAGCGCTTTTCCTGCTGCCAGCAATTCGTAGGTGTTTAACAGTGACTCCATCAGCAGCGGCAATGACCATCCGTCTATTAAAATATGGTGGAAGGTCCAAAGCAGGCGGTAACGTGTTTCGTCCAAACGGATCAGTACCATCCGCATGAGCGGTGCCGCAGAAAAGTCAAATCCCTGGCTGCGGTCTGCTGCATCCAGTTCCTGAATTGCCTGGGTTTGTTCTTCCGGCGTATAATGCCTGTAATCATGTATTGTGACCGGCAGTTGTACGTTGTGATATACACATTGTACCGGCACAGAGAAAGGACCGGTATAAAAGGCGCTGCGTAATATGCTGTGGGTGCTGATCAGGTGTGCCCAGCTTTGCAGGAAAGCTTCTTCCTGCAAGCCTGTCAATTCACAGGAGAACTGTTCAATATAGGCGCCGCCGTTATGATCATACATACCGTGGAACAACATACCTTCCTGCAAACCGCTGAGCGGATAAATGCTTGCTACCTGGCCACGTCTTGGCGCACCGTTATAATATTCATCAAGGAATTCATCCAGTTGTCCGATAGTAACCACATCTCCCAAACCATAGTCAGACGGTGTGAACACCGTTGCGGTATCCATACAATGGCTGATCAGCTGTTGCAGGTGCACCAGGTAATCGCCGGCAAGTTTATTGACCGTTGCTTCATCAAAGTGCCTGGTGCTGTAATCCCATTGGAGTATCAGTTGCCCGTCACGGATGATGCTGTTCACTGCCAGTTTTTCATTGACAGGGCATGCCGCTCCGGTATCTTCACCAGAAGGTCCCGTAGCCAGACTTACATATTTACCGGCAACTGTATTATCAGTCTGCCCAAGATAGTTGAAGAGGATTTCCCATGGATCTTTACCTTGCAGGGATGGTGCTGCTGCTATATATTTCAGCACACCATAACCCAGTCCCTTACCGGGCACCTGCCGCAATTGTTCCTTCACTGCTTTCAGCACATGACCGGTATGATGCGGATCCTTTACCTCCAGCAATACGGGGTATATACTGGTAAACCAGCCTACCGTACGACTAAGATCTATGCCAGGCGCTATATCTTCACGACCATGGCCTTCCAGGCCGATCAATACTTTAGCAGTATCATTCCATCCCGACAAGGTAAGTGCCAGTGCTGCCAGCAGAAGGTCATTGATTTCTGTATGATAGGCACGTGATACATCCTGTAGCAGCTGCCGCGTAGATACCACATCTAACCGGTTTTCAAAACTTCGTATATCCGATTTCGTTAGTCCATCGGTATATGCCGTTACTGTTCGCAACGGTAGTTTATGATTGGTTACCTGGCGCCAGTATTCCTCCTGTGCTTTTACCTGGCGACGTTGACTGTATTGTACCAGTGTTTCATGCCACTGCCGGTAAGAGCTGCCCTTGGGTGCTGTTAACAACGTAGTTTTACTACTGAGCAATTGTTCCAGGTCTTCCAGCAGGATACGCCAGGAAACCCCATCTACTGCAAGATGGTGTATGGTTACCAGGAGCCGGTTATCTTTTTCGGCAGCCGGCGTGAGGAACAATACCGCGCGGAACAATTCACCACGTTGCAAGTCATGGCTTTTATGATAATGATCAGCATACTGTACCAACTGGTTATCCAGCTGATTGGGTGCTACCTGCTGCAGGTCCACCGTTTCCAGGGTCCCCTGCACAGTGCCATATTCCTGTTGCCATCCGTCCCCGTTATGGGTGTAGGTGAAGCGCAGGGCATCATGGTAAGTAGTTAACTGTTCTATGATGGCAGATAATGTGGAAGCGGGAACTTCTTTGGATATATTTAAGAGCGTATGCTGATTATAATGCGATGTGTTGGTTCCAACTGTATCAAAATACCATTGCTGTACCGGCAGTAAACCACTGCTGCCACTCAATAATCCCTGCTCGCCGACGGTTGTCTGAACTTTTGCAGATAACAACAGTGGTGACAGGGCAGCAATTGTTTGATGGATGAACAGGTCACGCGGATGCAATTCGTAACCGGCACGTTTGGCACGACTTACGGCCTGTATGGTGATGATAGAATCGCCTCCCAGTTCAAAGAAACTATCGTGAATGCCTACACGTTCTACTCCCAGCAGTTCCTTCCAGATGTTTGCCAGCGCTTCTTCTGTTTCATTGCGCGGGGCCACATAGGTATTGGAAAGCAGTTCAGCGGCATCAGGATCCGGCAATGCCTTTTTATCCGTTTTCCCATTGGAGGTAAGCGGTAGCTTTTCCAATGGCACCAGCAATGCAGGCACCATATAGTCCGGTAGTTTGGAGCGCAGCCAGGCGGTAATGCCCTCCTTGTCAAATTCATCCTGCGGCACTACATAACCGATGAGCCGTTTCTTATCGCCCTCACCCTTTACCAGTACTACCGCCTGGCTTACCAGGCCGGATTCCTGTAGTGTGTTTTCTATTTCACCCAGCTCAATACGGAAACCGCGGATCTTCACCTGGTCATCTATGCGGCCCAGGTATTCGAGTGTACCATCCGGAAGCCATCTGCCGAGATCACCTGTACGATAAAGCCGGTCGTCCGCATGTTTGCTGAAAGGATCCTTGATGAAACGTGCAGCCGTCAGTTCAGGACGGTTTAAATAACCCCTGGCCAAACCATCTCCCCCTACATACATTTCACCGGCAATACCTACTGGTACCGGCTGCTGGTAAGGATCCAGCACATACAGACTCAGGGTAGGAATCGCCTTACCGATCACACTGCTGCTGCTTACCATACCCAGTGTCAGTTCCTGGTAAGTAACATGCACAGTGGTTTCAGTGATACCATACATGTTAATCAAACGGCTGTCAGTGTATTGCTGCAGCCAGGGCTTCACGCGTGCAGGATTCAGCGCTTCCCCACCGAAGATCACATACCGTACCGGAACTGTAGTGCTACGGGCAGTAAGATGATCCTGCAATACATAAAATGCGGAAGGCGTCTGGTTCAGTATTGTTACGCCCTGCGCCAGGATCAGCTCACCAAAGGCGGCGGTATCCTGTGCAATATGTTTGGGTACGATGACCACACGGCCACCGTAAAATAAAGCACCATACATTTCCCATACTGAGAAGTCGAAGCAGAACGAATGGAACATCGTCCAAACATCTGCAGCGTTAAAGTCATACAACGGAATATCTGTTTCAAACAGGCGTACTATATTCCTGTGTTCGATCATTACCCCTTTTGGCTTGCCGGTAGATCCGGAGGTATAAATCACATAGGCCAGTTGCTCCGGACGTACTGCGATATCAGGCGTTGTAGATGGATAACTGTTGATGATATCAGCATCACCATCCAGGCGGATGATATCCAGGGCAGTAGTGAAGCGGTTTGCACTGGCATTACTGGTTACAATGATAGTAGCCCGGGTATCTTCCAGCATGTAGTCAATACGTTCTGCCGGGTAGTCCGGGTCCATAGGCACATATACGCCACCTGCCTTCAGGATACCAATGATACCGGTAATCATTTCCAGCGACCTTTCTATACATATAGGCACAAGCGTTTCTGCCTGTACCCCTTTACTGACCAGGTAGTGTGCCAGTTGAGAAGAACGTTCGTCCAGCTCACGGTAAGTAAGGGAAGCATCTTCAAATACCAGGGCAACTGCATCCGGTGTTTGTACCACCTGCCTCGTGAACAGGTCTATGATATTTTTATCACGCGGGTAACCGGTGATGCTGCCGTTGAAATTCACCAGCAATTGTTGCTCTTCGGCGGCCGGCAGTATGCGCAGGGCGCCTATCTGTGCTGTTGGCGTATGTACTACCGACAGCAGCAACTGACGGAAATGACTGATCAACCTTTCTATGGTAGCTGCTTCGAACAGGTCTACGCAATATTCCAGGTCGGCAACAATGCCATCTGCATTTTCCTGCAGGATAAAAGTGAGGTCAAATTTGGCAGTAGTATTTTCTACCTGCTGTGGGATAACTGTTACATCACCCAGGCTCATATCTCCTGCATCAGGAGTATTCTGGTAGGCAAATACCACCTGGAACAACGGGCTTCTACTCATATCCCTTTCCCTGCCTACTACTTCCACTACTCTTTCAAATGGAATATCCTGGTTGTCGTAGGCGCCCAACATGGTTTGTTTCACCTGCTGCAGGAAGGTGGTAAACGGCGGGTTATTACTGAGGTCACTGCGCAGCGCCAATGTATTTACAAAGAAGCCTGCCAGCCCTTCCGTTTCCTGTTGTGTTCTACCTGCGATAGGTGTGCCGACGCAGATATCATCCTGTCCGCTGTAGCGGTACAGTAATACTTTAAGTGCGGTGAGCAGCGTCATAAACAGCGTAGTTCCCTGTTCCAGCGACAATGCCTGCAACGGTGCTATGAGTGCAGGTTCCAGCCTGAAGTACTTAGTAGCACCACGGATACTCTGGATATTCGGACGTGCAAAATCTGTTGGTATGTTGAGGGCAGTTACCCCGTCTAGTTTATTTTTCCAGTATTGCAGCTGCCGGGTAAATATTTCTCCGGACAGATGTCTACGCTGCCAGATAGCATAGTCTGCATATTGTACAGGCAATGYGCTGAGTTGTGGCTCACGGTTACCACTATACGCTGCATACAGTTCTTCCAGTTCCCGGACAATGATCCCTACTGTCCAGCCATCGGAAGCAATGTGGTGCATCACTACTACCAACAAATATTCACCGTCAGCCTGTGTGATAACGGTAGCGCGTATCATATAATCTGCCGAGAGATTGAATGGTGCGGCAATGAGTGATGTGATAGTGGTTTGCAGTGCGGCCGCATCTTCCCGGAGCAGTGGCTCATCCATGATCCGCAGTTGCCAGCCATCTGTCGGCATTATCTGCTGACAGGCGTTAGTAGCTGTTTGCAGGATCACGGTGCGGAGTGCCTCATGCCTGTTTACAATTGTGCGAAGTGCATCAGACAAAGCGGTTAAATTCAGGTTTCCTTTCAGGCGAAATACGGCAGGCAGGTGATAATGCGCACTGCCTTCCAGGCTGTCAATAAACCAGAGGCGCTCCTGTCCAAAAGACAAAGGTATTTCGCTGGTTCTTAGTCCTGTTTTTATCGGTGGCAATACCGGGCCGCTGGCCTTTTCGCGGATATACACTGCCAGCCGGGCAATAGTTGGATAAAGGAAGAAATCTTTCACGGTCAGTTCCACCTGCATATCCTTACGGATAGCAGATACCACCCGGGTAGCCAGCAGGGAGTGACCGCCGGATTCAAAGAAGTTATCGTGCACGCCTATACGATCGGCTCCCAGCAGCACCTGCCAGATGGCCGCCAGCTGCACCTCCAGGTCCGTTACCGGTGCCTGGTAATTGATCATACTCTTGCGATGCAGGTCTTCGCGGTGACTGAGGAACTTACGATCTATTTTACCGTTGGCCGTTAAAGGGAGATATTGAAGCGGTACAAATATAGATGGCACCATATATTCCGGCAGCCTTTTCAACAGGCTGCTGCGGATCTCCTGTTCCAGCTGTTCACATACATCGCCATACAAGGGGATGTTGGTGGTAGGTGCAAATGGTGCGTGATCTCCATCTGCATATACCCCGGTAACAAAAGCATCCTGTGGTACCTGCTCCAGCAGCAGGTTTATCTTAAATGGATTTTCATCGAGCTGGTAACGGAAATGGTATCCGTTGTCTTCAGCTACCTGCAACAGGTCATTGATAGCCACTGCCTGGCTATCAGGATGTTCAATATAACCGGCAAGGTCACGTACGGTGATCACAGCCGGCTCCTTCAGGCCACGTTCCAGCTGAATTTCCTTCCACAGGCGTGGGTTAGGCATATCCTTCAGCGCTATAACAGGAACGCGCGCACGCAGTTGTGCGATTACCGGCTGCAGATCTGTTAATGTATCCCATGATTGCCATGGTGGTGTAGCCACCGGCTTTTCAATACCTACATAGATCACTACGGTATAACGGTACAGCGTTAGTTCATTAATGTAACCACCCTGTTTGAGCTGGATATCCACATGTGTGATCTGCGGATAAATATCTTTCAGGTTATAAAAATATTCCGGCGAGAAACACAGTTCTTCTTCTTTCAGCATTTCCATATCCACTCCCCATGTAAACTCCCGCTTGCCGGCCCTCTCCTGGAACTTACCCAACGACAACCGGCTTTTCAGCGCTTTCAGCAAACGATGGTCCCTCACATCCCCTATCACGATACGTCCACCATTTTTCATAGAGCCGATACTGTTAGCCAGCACGCCACTCAGGTATTGTTCGCCCGGGAAATATTGTACCACGGAGTTGATCACCACAAGGTCCACCCATTCACCCTCGTCCAGTTTTACTTCATGCGCGGCAGCTACTTTCAGCACGGTTTCCGGGAACTCCCTTTCTCCCCTGCTGATCCTGCTGCGGATCTGTCCTACGGATACGCTGGAAAAATCTGCACCGGTATACTTGCTGATATGCGGCGCCAGCCGGTAATAGATCAACCCTGCACCACACCCTATCTCCAATACCTGTTTAGGTTTTTCAGATAAGATCACCCGCACTATGTCATCCAGCCACTTCTGCATATCTTCTTCCGGGATAGCCTTACCGGTGAAAGTATCATTCCATCCGGTGAGGTTAAACTCATCCGGTGATATGCCTTCTTCCTGTGTAGTATTATATTCTGCTTCCCACAGCTCATGCCAGTCCTCTGCCTGTTTCAGGTAAAGGGTTTGTTCTGTACGTCTCAACGCCTGCTGATCGGGTACATAGTAGCTGGCAAGACTCTTGGAATTACCATCTGTTTTCACCAGTACCACTGCCAGGTTTACCAGTTCGCTCTGCTGTAATACATTTTCTATTTCACCCAGTTCAATCCTGTAACCACGCACCTTTACCTGGTCGTCTATCCTGCCGAGGCATTCAATATTACCATCAGGCAGCCAGCGGCCAAGATCACCCGTGCGGTAGATGCGTGCAGTGGAATCTGCGCTGAAAGGATCTTTGATAAAACGCTCTGCTGTCAATGTAGGTTGTCCGAGATAACCGCGGCCTACGCCTATCCCTGATACACATATTTCGCCCACTACGCCTACCGGGCACAGTTGCAACGAATGATCCAGGATATAGATGTGCAGGTTCTGTACTGGTTTACCAAGCGGTACATTGATACGCGCCGGGGTTTCATTCATCAGGTAATGACAGATATCATCGGAAGCCTCCGTAGGGCCATAGGCGTTAACTACCGGAATACGACCAAATAACGGATGGCGGAACCATTGTGCCAGCACATGCTGATGGATCACCTCACCCGTTACCAGCAAGTATTGCAGGTGGCTGAGCGACACCCCTGTTTCTTCCTGTAATACAGTGAAAAGATAAGAAGGTACGAGCTCCAGTATGGTCACCTGATCCCTGTCTACCGCACGTATTAGGTTAGATGGATCAAGGATGAGATCTTCCCCGTAAATAACACAATGCCCACCATGTATTAATGCGGCGAACATCTGCCATACAGAAATATCGAAAGTATAGGACGCCGTATAGGCAAGCACGGTAGAAGCGTCCATTTTAAGGTCATTGATCTTTGCATACAAGTGATTAAGCATACCGCCATGTTCAATCATCACCCCTTTGGGCCTGCCGGTAGAACCGGAGGTATAAATGAGGTAGGCCAGGCTGGCTGGTGTAACAGCCACCTCCGGCGGTGTAATCGGCAGCGCTGCTGCCAGTACAGCGGTACCATTGGTTTCCAGCACCTCTACATGTTCGGGCAGTTGCAACCGTTCACGTGTATACGTACTCGTTACCAGCACCTTTGCACCACAGTCTTCCTGCATATAGGCAATCCTTTCTGCCGGGTAGGCCGGATCTACCGGTACATACGCACCACCAGCTTTCATCACCGCTAAAATGGCCACCAGCATCTCCGGCGACCGCTCTATGCAAACAGGCACCAGCGCTTCATCACGGATACCTTTGCTATAAAAGTAGTGCGCCAGCTGGTTGGATCGCTCATCGAGTTCCCGATAAGAAACACGGATATTCCCAAACAAAATGGCTGTCGCATCCGGTGTACGCAATGACTGCTCGTGGAACAGGCTGAGCAATGTTTTATCCTTTGGATAATCAACGGCGTTATCATTGAAGGTCACCAGCAACTGCTGTTCTTCCTCCCTGCTTAACATAGAGAAAGCACTCAGGGGTTTTGCTGGGGCCTGCAGGATAGACCACAACAGGTGTTCATAATGCGCGATCATCCGCACAATAGTATCTTCTGTAAACAGGTCCACACAATATTCTACATACCCGTTCAGTCCATTTTCATCTTCTTCAAAACAAAAGCTAAGATCAAACAGGGTAGTGATATGTTCTACCGGAAGCTGGGAGAGATGCAGGTCAGCAAGGCTGAGGTCCGGCGCCTGCGGTGTGTTGAACAGTTCAAACATCACCTGGAAAATGGAGGTACGGCTCATATCCCTGTCCTTCTCTACCACTTCCACTACTTTTTCAAACGGAACTTCCTGGTGCTCATAGGCATCCAGCGTGGTTTGCTTTACCTGCTGGAGCAGCGATATAAAGGAAGGCGCACTACCCAGATCACTGCGCAGCGCAAGTGTATTTACAAAGAAGCCGATGAGACCTTCTGTTTCCTCCCGTGTTCTCCCTGCAATGGAAGTGCCCACGCAGATATCTTCCTGTCTGCTGTAACGGTATAGTAATACTTTAAAGGCAGAGAGCAGCGCCATGAACAATGTTGTTTGCTGCTGATCTGCCAGTACCTGCCATTGGTCGCGCAGCTGGCGGCTCAGGCGGAATGTCTTCTTGGCGCCACGGATACTTTGTATTGCCGGACGCATAAAGTCGGTAGGCAGGTTCAATGATTCCAGCCCCGATAATTTCTCTTCCCAGTAAGACAGGTGGCGGTTCAATACTGCACCTGCAATGTAGGTGCGCTGCCAGATGGCGTAGTCTGCATATTGGATAGGCAATGGCGGCATGGCCGCAATGCGTGCTTCTATATCACTGGTGTAGAGGTCTGATATTTCCCTGATCAGGATAGGTAAGGTCCAGGCATCTCCTACAATATGGTGGATCGTGAACACAATGATATGTTCATTGTCTGCCAGCCGGATCAGTTGGGCACGGATCATATGATCCTTCGCCAGGTCAAAGGGTTTGAACACCAGCGAGGTAATAAATGCTTCGAGTGCAGCAGGATCTGTTTTAAGTGTATCGTCATCCACCACGGTCAGTTTCCAACCATCCTTTTCCTGCACTACCTGGTAAGGATGTTCCTGCTCCTGCAGGATCACAGAGCGCAGTACTTCATGGCGATTGATAACTGCCTGCAGACAACGTTCCAGCAACGGGATATCAGGAACACCTGTAAGTTTGAATACACCTGGCATGTGGTATTGCACACTGCCTTCCAGCTGATCAATGAACCACAAACGTTCCTGGCTATACGATAAAGGTATACGTGCCGGTCTTTCCAGCGCTTCTACCGCCGGCAGCAGTTCCCCGCGCTGCTGTTCACGCAGGTGTAACGCCAGTTCCGCAATCGTCGGGTATTGGAACACGGACTTCAGTACAATTTCTACCTGCAACTTTTTACGCAGGCCGGAAATCATACGCATCCCCAGCAGAGAATGCCCTCCCAAACGGAAGAAATTATCGTATATGCCTACCCGTGGTATGTCCAGCAACTCCTGCCACATACCGGCCAGCACCAACTCTGTTTCATTGCGTGGTGCCACATATTCGGTAGTGGAGAGTGCAGACGTGTCGGGATCTGGCAAGGCTCGCCGGTCTATTTTGCCATTGGCTGCCAGCGGAATATTCGGGATAGTGATCAGCAATGCCGGCACCATATATTCCGGAAGGATATCTTTCAGATAAACGAGCGCACCCGCCTCATTGAAAGCTGCATCGGGTACAATATATCCGATGAGCACCTTATTGCCATTATCGTCTGCTTTCACGGCTACTACAGCCTGGTTTACACCGGCATACTGCTGCAGTGCACTTTCTATTTCACCCAACTCTATACGGTAACCACGGATCTTCACCTGTTCGTCTATACGTCCCAGGTATTCTATGTTACCATCAGGAAGCCATCGGCCAAGATCACCGGTCTTGTAAAGACGGCCACCGGCAGGGAATGGATTGTTGATAAATTTCTCTGCTGTAAGTGCTGCACGGTTAAGGTATCCCCTGGCGACCCCGATACCGGAAACACAGATCTCTCCAGGCACGCCCACCGGGCATAGCTGCATCTGCTGGTCTACTACATACAACTGCAGGTTCTGCACCGGCGAACCCAGAGGCACACTATTACGTGCCGGTGTTTCATGCATGATGTAATGACAGATATCATCAGATGCTTCCGTGGGACCGTAAGCATTTACAACAGGAATATTAGTGTAACGTTTAAACCATTGTGCCAGCAGGTGCCTGCTGACAGTTTCCCCTGTTACCAGCAGGAACTCCAGTGAAGTCAGCACCACCGGTACATTTTCCTGTAATACCACTCCCAGATAGGAAGGCACCAGTTCAAGGATAGTAACCCCGCTCCTGTCTACGTCTGTCATCAGCGCCGCCGGGTTTAAAATCAGCGTATCAGTATAGATGATGGTAGTACCGCCGCATAACAGTGCCGCAAACATTTGCCATACAGAAATATCAAAGGTAAACGCAGCTGTATAGGCAATCACGGACGTATCGGTGATACGTAAGTCATTAATTTTAGCATAGAGATGATTGAGCATACCAGCATGTTCTATCATTACTCCCTTTGGCTGGCCGGTGGAACCGGAAGTGTAGATCACGTAGGCAAGATCCCCCGGAGCTATCTCATGCTGTATTGCTGCTACAGACTGCCGGGCAATGATACTGCTATCACCATCCAGTGAGATGATATCCATACCAGGCAATCTTCCTGTCTTTTGCAGACATGCATCACTGGTTACAAATATTTGGGCACTGGTATCCTGCAGCATGTAGGTGATCCTTTCTGCCGGGTAGGTCGGGTCTATCGGCACGTATGCACCGCCGGCCTTCATAATACCCAATACGGCAATCACCATCGCAGGAGAACGCTCTATACACAAGGGAACCAGCGTATCCCTGGTAACACCTTTGCTACGCAGCCAGGCAGCCAGCTGGTTGGAACGTTGATCCAGTTCGCGATAAGTGATACGTGTATTTTCAAATACCAATGCAGTGGCATCCGGTGTTTTTATCGCATGACCGCTGAACAACGCTACCAGGTTGCTGGTATGCGGATAGGCGACCACCTTATTATTAAATGCTGAAAGTAATTGTTGTTCTTCTTCGGCGGGTAACATACGCAGGGACGTGATCCTGGAAGCGGGCGCCTGTGTGATCAGCCGGAGCAGCTGTTCGTAATGGCTGATCATCCTGGTGATGGTAACATCGTTGAAGAGGTCTGTACAATATTCCACATAACCATCCAGACCTTCTTCATCTTCCCGGAAGCAGAAACTG
The DNA here is from genome assembly GCF_056399985.1 of Chitinophaga sp. 01L420. Taxonomy (NCBI): domain Bacteria; kingdom Pseudomonadati; phylum Bacteroidota; class Chitinophagia; order Chitinophagales; family Chitinophagaceae; genus Chitinophaga; species Chitinophaga sp. 01L420. The sequence continues at coordinate 78,551 of NZ_JBFTSK010000024.1, read as the reverse complement.
ATATCAAACAGGGTGGTCTGATGCGGTGGATTTTGTCTTTCCACGGCCACATCAACAAAGCTCAGGCATGGCTGTGTAGCCGTATTGAATAGTTCAAACATTGCCTGGAATACGGGTGTACGGCTGATATCTCTTTCTTTTTCCACTGCTTCCACCACTTTTTCAAACGGCACTTCCTGGTGATCATAAGCATCCAGCGTGGTTTGCTTCACCTGTTGCAGAAAGGTGGTGAAAGCCGGATCACTGCCCAGATTACTGCGCAATACCAGGGTATTGATAAACAGGCCTATGAGGCCTTCTACATCTTCTCTTGTTCTGCCGGCGATGGAAGTACCTACACTGATATCTTCCTGTCCGGTATAACGGTATAATAATACTTTAAAGGCTGCCACCAGTGTCATGAACAACGTAGCTTCCTGTTGTGCTGATAGTTGACGTAACTGGCCGGTGAGCGCTTTATTAATACGGAAAAGCTGTTTTGTACCACGTGTACTCTGGAAAGCGGGGCGTGCAAAATCCACAGGAAGGTTTAACTGCATGGCGCCGGAAAGCCTGTTCTTCCAATAGTCCAACTCCTGTGTAAGCAGCGGACCTGCCAGGTATTCACGCTGCCAGTGGGCATAATCGCGGTATTGCATGGGCAGTGGCGCAAGGTGTGGCCGGCGGCCTTCTGTAAAGGCGGTATATCCTTCTATCATTTCATTGAAGAGGATATTAACGGACCAGCCATCCATGGCAATATGATGCATGATCAACACCAATGCCTGTTCTGTAGCAGACAGCCGTATCACGTGCGCCCGCAGTAGGTGTTCTGAAGACAGGTCAAAAGGCCGGTGAATTAATCCGGAGATGCGTGTTTCCAAGGCAGCGGTATCTCTCAACAAGGAATAATCTTCTATGATATCGAGCTGCCAGCTGTCTTTCTTCAGCAAACGCGGAGATGCCTTTCCATCTACCTCTTCTATCACGGTCCGGATCACTTCATGTCTGTTTACGATATGCTGCAGGGTAGCAGAAAGAGCAGCAGTATCCAGCGCGCCCTTCAACCGGTAAACGGCGCGTTCATTGTACTGCACACTGCCTTCCAGCTGGTCTATGAGCCAGAGGCGTTCCTGGCTGAAGGATAAAGTGAGAGGCGTATTGCTATATACGGGCAGCTTTTCTGCCAGCGTATCTGTTGCCATTATTTCTCTGACGGCATTTGCAGTATGGCCATTGGCTGGTATCCGGTACACCGGATCCTTTGGCGGCACAGGATGTAAAGGTTCCTGTTTTTGCGGCAATGGTGTTTCCGGTAATATACCTCCCCTGCCATTCCTGTAATGTTGTGATAACCACTGGAACTGTTGCGCCATAATATCGAACTGGCGCTGCATGATGAGAAAAGGATCCAGCTCATCAGCACCGGCAGCCCCACCTGTTGCATCGGTGAGTTCCTGCAGAGGCATTTTTCCTATAGCAATATCATGTATGGATACAGGCATTACCGGTGGCAGGCTGACTGCATGAGCGCCAATATATTCAGCTACATGTGACAGGGTGGATAGTTTACCAAACAATTCCTTGATGGCGAGCTTAAGGCCATAATGCTTTTCTATGGTGCGTAACATACCGCTTAATACCAGGGAGTCTGCCCCTAGCATCAACAGATTAGTATGCACGTCTATCTCCGCAGGTTGCATCTTCAACGCCTTTGCCAACGCTCCGCTTAGGAATGCCAATATCTCCGCGTGACCACCGGCTGCACGTGACACCGGGGCAGGCTTGCTCTCAGGAGATGCAGCAGTTGCCAATGGCAGCGAGGCACCTGCACCTACCCAGTAATGCGAACGCTGGAACGGATAAAACGGTAATGCCACACGTGTATAATCATGATGTCCGTAAAATGCTTCCCATTTTACAGGTACTCCCTTTACATGCAACGCCATGAGGCTTTGCAGGGTAACTGTCCAGGAGCTGTGTTCACGACGCATAGACGGCAGCAGGTCATGTGCATCATATGCTTCGGTGAGGTGTACCATCGACAGGAGATGCGACTGTGGTCCCAGCTCCATTATAATGCTCCCCTCCATAGCGCGGATCGTTTCCAGGGTGGCGGAAAACTGTACCGGCATTACGATGTGGTTACACCAGTAATCGGCATGAGTAATCTCATCTGTGATCACCTGGCCGGTAACGTTGGAAACCAGGTGTAGTAAGGGTTTATGATAGGTGATGTTTGCAGCGGTTTTTCTGAAGACAGGCAATACCGGTTGCATCAGTGGTGAGTGGGAAGCATGTGAGATGTGCAGCTCTCTGCCCTCGATGCCATCCTGCTCCAATGCGCGGAGTGCTGCCCTTACTGCCTCTTTTCGGCCTGAGATAACAGTCAGTAGTGGTCCGTTGATGGCTGCAATAGAAAGCTCATTGCCGTATGGCCGGATAGCTTCCGCGACCACGGCTGGTGTGCTGAATACAGTGGCCATGGCGCCTGGTTCCTCCACCGCCTGCATGAGACGGGATCTTTCTGTTACCAGTGTTAGACCATCCTCCAGGCTGAATACACCGGCCACACAGGCCGCAGCATATTCACCTACACTATGTCCGGCTACAATATTCGGTATGATACCCCACGATTTCCACATAGCAGCCAATGCACAGGAAACGGCAAATAATGCCGGCTGGAAATAGGTCATTTCCAGCAATATCCTGTTACCCTCTTCCTGGTCAATCTTGTATAACAGGTGGGTCAGACTAAAGCCCCATTTGCTTTCCAGGAAAACATCGCAATGATCGATCACGCTGCGGAATACCGGATTATGTTCATATAATTCCCTGCCCATGCCCCAGTACTGGGAGCCGCCTCCTGTAAACAACCATACGATCCTCCCAGGTTCCGGCCGGCTATTACCCTGCACCAGCCCTTCACTTTCGCCTTCATTTACGAAGGCTTCCAACAAGGGCAGCGCTTCCTCAGGAGTTCTTACGGCAAAGGCTATACGATGTTGTAACGCATCACGTGAAATAGCAGTGCTATACGCTATATCCGGCAGCAACGTCTTTGTTTCATGGAACAGCTGAATATATTGTATGGCCGCCGCCTTCAGCGCAGGCAAAGTTTTGGCTGATAACAATACCGGGAAGGATGGCAGCAACGCTGTTGTATCCCGGGCTACCGGAACAAACGATGGCTGTTCTTCCAGAATCATGTGTACATTGGTACCACTCAGACCGAATGAACTGACAGCAGCATACCTGCTGGCACCTGTCGTATTCCAGGGAGTAAGATTGTTCACTACCTGTACGGGGATGTCCTGCCAGGGGATGAGATGATTGGGCGTATTAAAGTGCAGACTCGCAGGGATCTGTTTATGTTGCAGACAGAGTACTGCTTTTATGAGGCCGGCGATGCCCGCAGCTGCTTCGAGGTGGCCAATGTTGGTTTTGACCGCGCCGATCATCAGCGGTTGCGAGGTTTCCCTGCCATTTCCATACACTGCATGCAGTGCCTGTACCTCCACCGGGTCACCCAACGGTGTACCCGTTCCATGTGTTTCCACGTATTGTACGGAGGCCGGCGCAATACCTGCCTGGTGCAGCGCCTTGCTTATTAGCTGTTGCTGTGCCAGTCCGTTGGGGGCCGTAAGCCCATTGCTCAGGCCATCATGATTTACTGCAGATCCACTGATAACAGCCAGAATATTATCGTTGTCTGTGATGGCATCCGCCATTCTTTTCAGTACAATGATACCTGCTCCTTCTCCTCTCACATAGCCGTTCGCGTTATCATCAAATGTTTTGCAAAGACCGTCAGGTGATAATGCCTTGATCCGGCATAACTTAACCGTGGTATCAGGAGAGAGCATGAGGTTTACGCCACCTGCCAGTGCCATAGAACACTCTCCCTGCAGCAGGCTCGCGCAGGCCTGGTGTACACCCAGCAATGAAGAAGAGCAGGCGGTATCCATTTGCAGCACGGGGCCGTGAAAATCCAGCAGGTAGGCAATCCTCCCTGCAGCGATGCTCCGCTCCACTCCCAGGCCCGTAAGCGCATCTTCAAAGTAAGTGTTGTCCAGCTGCTTATTGATAATATACTGGTAATCATCTGAACCCATCCCAATAAAGACACCTGTATTGCTGCCTCTTAATCCGGATGGCTGCATGCCTGAATGTTCCAAAGCTTCCCAGCATACTTCCAGCAGCAAACGCTGCTGCGGATCCATTCCACATGCTTCTTTCCGTGAGATGCCGAAGAATAGCGGATCAAATGCCCCCGGCTGATCAATAAAACCACCGTGACGGGTATACATTTTTCCTGGTGCATCTTCGTCCCTGTCATAATAGGCATTGGCATCCCAGCGATCTTCCGGTACAATGCTGATAGCATTGCCACCAGTTGCCAGCAGCTTCCAAAACGCTTCCGGATTATTTGCCCCGCCCGGGAACCGGCATCCCATCCCCACAATAGCTATGCGGTTATCTACGGGTTTGCTGCCCTGTTGCGGACCACTGTAAATAGTGGTGTAAGGCTGTGGTGTTACACCTTCACTGCCCGAAAAATGGGCCACCAATGCTTCAATGGTAGGGAAGTTAAAAACAACCGTATTATCTACCGGTACAGCGAGAAATGTTTCGAGATCTTTTGCCAGCGAAACGGCCAGCATGGAAGTAAGTCCATATTCCCGGAAAGTACTGCCGGTAGCCAGTTCTTCAGACGTAAGCCGCAGGCGGCGTTGTAACCATTGCTGCAGCCATACACGGATGTCTGCTGCTACCTGCGCGTTTGCGGGAACTGTTGTTTCTTTCGCCGGTGAGGCAGGCAATAACTCAGCTGTTGGCTCCACTACTACCGATCCCTCTACGGCTGCCATTTCTGCAATAACATCTTCGTATAGCCCTTTGCGATAGTCTTCCACAAAAAGGTAACGTTTTATTTTTCCACTGGTAGTTTTAGGTATCTTTCGTACAGGTAGTACATGTTTTACTTCCAGGCCGAGACTGGAAGCAACAAAACGTTTGATCATTTTTGCCTGCGGCAGGAACTTCTCAATGGAAGACTTGTGCAGCACAAACATCACAATAAATTCAGATCCATTCTCTTCATCCGGAATTCCACAGGCTACGACCTTACCGGTTTCAATACCATCCAGGATTTCAACCGACTGTTCAATATCATGCGGGTAAATGTTCATACCATTTACGATAATGATATCCTTTACCCTACCTGTTACATACAAACAGTTATCCAGCATAAAGCCGGTATCCCCGGTATTGAGCCAGCCATCCTTTTTGATGACGGCACTCGTAGCAGCTTCATTATTGTAATACCTGCCTGTTACACTTTTACCACGGATCCAGATCACGCCTACAAATCCTTCCTGCAGGGCTGTTCCCTTTTCATTGGTGATCCTGATCTCCATACCATCCACGGCTGTACCTACATTCACTATCTCCACAACGCCTTTAGTCTGTCGTGGCTGTATTACTCCCTTTGCCGTAACACAACGCCCGATAGTCAGATAATTCCTGGGGATACCTACTGATTGCACCCTGGGAGAGAAACGGGGAAAGGTGATTTCCAATGTAGCCTCCGCCATGCCATACACCGGATGCAGGGCATCAGGATGCAGTTTATATGGTGCCAGCGTTGCCAGGAATTCCCGGCACAGGTCTGCAGATATAGGCTCTGCTCCATTAAAGATTATACGCACAAGCGAGAGATCAAAATCCTTCACCTTATCTGGTGTAAACTGGTTGAGGTAATACCGGTAGCCAAAATTAGGAGAACAGGTGATGGTGATACGATGATCTGAAACCTTTTGCCACCACAACAGCGGATGCCTGATAAACAGGTCTGTTGGCATGATGAAATGGTTCACGCCAGCACCCAACGGATACAGGTGAAAACCAATTAAGCCCATATCATGGGTAAGCGGCATCCAGCTCAGGTGGCTGTCTTTATTAGTAACACCATGTGCCGAGAGTGCCGAAAAAATATTATCTGTGAGATTACTGTGTTTAAGTACCACCCCTTTGGGTTCTCCGGTGGAGCCGGAAGAGAATTGCAGAAAAGCAATGGTATCGGGAGTGGCGGGGAACAATATGCCTTCACCTGCTGCCTGTTGCAGCTCCTCTGTAAAAAACACTTTGCTGAAACGTTCACTGTTTTCCTTACCTGCCGGGTCAGCGGTCAGTTTATCAAAATGATTGCGGGCAATAAACAAATAAGGATTGTTCAGATACTCCCTGATCTTAAAAAGCTTCTGCGCATTTTCTCCCTGAAAATTAACCGCAACAGGCACAGGTATAATGCCTCCCAAAATACAAGCCCAGAAAATACCGAGAAAGGTTTTATTGTCTTCTACCTGTAATACAAGCTCATCTCCGGGTTGCACGCCTTTCTCCTGCAGGTATGATAACCAGCATATGGCAGTAGTATAGAGTTCATGATAAGAGAGGAATTCCTCCCGGCTTCCGGAAGTAATAAAAGTAACACCTTTATCTTTTATATCCATTAGCCTTACCAATAGTTCCGTTACTGTTTCGGGGATACGTTTCGTGCTCATATTTTCAGTTTGTATTTAATATTAGAGGAGGTTGAGGTTCAGAAAATACGATGCCTATTCCGTATCCGGTATCGGATACAGAACAGGTCTATCGCATTTATACATGGGCGGAAAAATGCGTCAGTAATGTCAGGAAAAATCAATCGGGGAAAACAGGAACTATTGCTCTTAGCTTACAAGTTCTTCTTTTCTGTCGTATAACAGTTCCTTCTCCCCGTAGAGACGTTCAGCAATAATACCTTTGGCCTGGCAGAGTTCTACCAGTTTGTTTGATTGAATAATAGGGTTTGATTCATCTGTATATTTGATGCTACTGATGAATTCCAGCCAGGGCTCCATGCCCATGGCATACACATATGCTTCCTTAGGATTAAAAATATTAATAAGCGCCATGCCTTTTGCACAATCAGATCCGGCGAGCCTGCGGCTGCCATCCTGATCCCTGGTAAGCTTTTTCGTGATCAATGGGCCATAGAGCCAAGTAAGTGGTGCACCATCGCATTCCATACCAAGGAATAATACATCCACATCACCAATTTGCGTATGAATATGTTTGTACAATGCAGACTCCACAATCCGGGAATCTGCCAGGAACAATAATTTGAAACCACTGATCTGCACCAGGTAACAGGATTTTGTAAGGATGTTCAGATCACTGTGTTCACCGGTAAATGGCAATGCGGTAATAGTGCTGTCGGTAAATTCGATAGTTTCCATTTCATCCATGGCAAACACATTGCGGAAGCCAATATTATTAAACATCTGTTTCAGATCCGGATCTTCCATTTTACCACTGCAGGTACGCGGCACGATCAGATTCCTGATCTTGTGGCGCAGCGGCAGCAGGGTCTCAAACAGGATATGATCCTGGTGGTTATGTGTGATGAGCACATAGTCGATTACATCCGGAAGATCTGCATCAGAGAAATGTTCTATATCTGTATCATAACCATAATAACTGATCAGCGGATCCACAAGGATACTTACATCTTTTGTTTCCACGAGGATACAGGCATGACCAAAGTAGCGCATACGGATCTTGTCACCGGTATATTTTTTATAAGGTGGTGGTGGTGTTTCCGTGAAAAAGGTTTCGAATAAAGCTTCCTGGTCAGCGGTGATCCCCATAATGCTTTTTATTTCAGACAGCGGACGCGCCCTTCTCTTCATAGCAGACAGGTGATCAATAGCGGAGTGGGCAAATGGGAGCGCCAGATGCAGCACATCAGCCTCATCGAGGCGTGGGGTACTGAGACAGAATGGGCGATGGTCATTATTGGTAAGCCACAGCGCCACACTTTGTGCGCTTTCATTATAGAAGTCACTTTTATACAACAGTGATTCAAAGAAGCGGAAGTCTGCATTGTTGTTACGGTCATAATAGAGTTCCACGTATCCTTTCAGGATCTCAGGCACTTTTTCGTATAGCCCTTCCAGTCCAAAGCCTTTGGCTTCAGCAACCAGTATTTTGTCAAGTTCTTTTACGGCCTTTGCAAACTGTATGGTCTTTTCCTGCCGTTTCAGAATAGTAGCCTTCAATGTTTCCACCTCTTCTACACGGCCGCCACCAAGATCCATAAACGGGCCTCCCTTCATTTTCGGATTGAGCACTGCTTCTGCGTGAATATTAGGATCATCCAGGTAGGAATCCATGATGGTAAGGTGTCTTCCTACCGTATTCATAGCGGCTGTTGCGGGTGAAATCAGATGGCTCCATGCATACCATCTGTCAAATAAGGGTTCCAATACTACGTTGGGTTTTAAATATACTTTTTTGTCACTCATAAAGATTATGATTTGGAATGAACAAGTAATTTTTTAGCAATGATTTGTATGATTTCGAAGGGGTATTTATATATAAAGAAATGATGTCCGGGCATACGTCTGAAGTCAACGGTTGCTTTAGTTTCCTTCTGCCACAAATGAATATCTTCCAGCTTCATGTCCTCCCGGGTGCCGGTGATCACTGTAATTGGAATATCCAATGAATCGGCAGAGGCATAGGTATAATTTTCTGTTACTTTGAAATCCGCTCTCAGGATGGGTTCAATATAATTTAACAGCTCATCGTTTTGTAAAATTTCATCCGGACTGCCGTTGAGATTCCTGACTTCTTCTATAAAAGCTTCCTTGCCTAACAGGTGTCTTTTTTTTGCTGTCCTTGAAGTAGCAGATGGTCCTGTAGTACCAGTTACAAACAGGTGGAGCGGAGGCTTACGCCCGTTCTCTATAACTCTTCGGGCGAGCAGACAGGACATAAGTCCTCCCATGCTATGGCCATAAATAGCATATTCCGCCTGATCCAGTTTATCTTTTATCTGGAGATACAGGTCCTGTAATAATTCATCAATATCTTCCATCAACGGCTCTCTCATCCGTGTTCCCCTGCCTGGGTATTCCAGCGGAACTATATTGATGAAAGCGGGTATGTTATCTTCATATAACCTGTATGAATACCTGCTTCCACCTGCAAATGGCAAACAAAAAAGGTTTATTTTCTCCATTAGTAAAACATTTATTCATCAATACATGGTACTATATGAAATTGCTTTCCCATGTACCGGATAATATATATCGGTATTAAATAAGCTATCGCTGCTAACATTATTTATTACGCGCAGGCGCCAAATAATGAGTAGTAAATAGTCAGTACTTTATGAAAAGTTGCTTCACCCAAACCAGGAGCTTTTCTCTGGCTGTGCCATTATCATAAAATACTCAGCATGTTACAGGTTGATTTTACCCGGCATTGAAATGAATGATGCCGGGGTACCTTTATGCGAATGGCATAAAGATTTAATTTCGGATTTTCTTTATTTACTATCGTTTGAATTAAAAACACTGGCAAAAAATCTGTCAGGTTGAAATACCAGCCAGATATTGACAGGGTATTGTGACAAGTATGTTCTTCTGGAGCATGCTCATTCTCACCAGCATTTTCTGTTCTCCCCGCACTTCAACTATCTCACCTGTAAGGCCACAGAGTACACCATCGTTGATCATCACTTGCTTGCCGGGAAGGAAATAATCGTCTGATATTTCAATATCTGTATCACTTACCTCCCTGGTGATGAGACAAATATTGTGAATAACATTCTCATTTACTTTCACGACATCTTTCCCCGCCCTCACATAATACAACACACCTTCAAGTGTTAATATCCTGTAATAGGTTTCCAAATCCTCCAGGTAAACAAATACGTAAGAGGGGAAAAGTGGTGCATCAACATATTTTTTCCTGTCTTTCCATACACGTAAAATTCTTGTAGTCGGTAAAACATATGCAATGTTAAAATCGGATAACTGAAGTGCAACTTTTTTTTCATGTCGTGGTCTCGTGTATATCACGTACCATCCAGTGATGAGAGCGCTCATTTTTAGGATTTTCTAAGGATCTAAATAAAAAATCATCCATAGCAATGATGGAAGTGCTCATTTACAAGCGTGACATGGTTCCATTTTACCTATCAATTGCTGGATTCGCGGATATCAATGTAGCATAAATTTTCCCGGAAAGATATAGCTGTCGCTTAAGTGGCTCCATAAATTCCACATTAATTAAATTGAAAAATTAGCTAACCTGACTGAATTGAAAATTTGGCTAACAATACTACTTCAATGTAGTAGTAGTAAGAGTTTTTCTGATGGTATAGTAACTTTACATAGTTGTCAAATTTGAGCGGATCGTTAACTCAGGGTTATCATTTTTTCGAGGGCTCATTAGCACTAAGGTTGTCATTTTTCGTACAATTAATTCTTCTATTGGCCTTATCAGTTAGTCGAATTTAGTAGAAAAATTTAATTCAACAAAATAAAATACTCATGTGGGAAGAATGGAACGACAATATATACATTCGATTTCCATAACACAACAACAAACGAAACACCTTACCAGCAAGTATTTCGAAGCATACCCCCAACGGCATAAAACAACCGTCTGCATATGTCACTTAATAAGAAGTTAACACGCTTCACCGGAAAAAAAGTACAACCAATAACAAAATCCGATATATTTGTTTCGTTATATGCCACTGCACCGTTTGATTACCCAGCCCGATGTTACAACAACTATATTGGATTTACAGCATTGAAAATTACCCGTCAACAACCGTATTTTAAATCCGAAAATCCAATACACCAGCAGCATAGGCCGTATTCAAACGATCAGTAAAAACGGCCGGCAGTATATAATTATCCCGGAGCCATAAGAAGAAAATCGTTATTGTTGAAAAAACTCCCAGAACAAAAAAATGAAAACCCTCGACCAAAGCAATTCTGCTAAAAAAGCGCAGCCATCTGCCATGAAACAGGCATCACGATTACTTAAATACCTCCGTCCGCACTGGTTTGAATTCAGCACCGGCATGTTATTCCTGCTGCTATCGAGCGTCGCCAGCCTTGCTATCCCCAAAATGTTAGGCAACCTCATTGATATCAGCAAAACAAGTCATCTCATCAATGCTATCAATGCCATTGGATTGCAGTTATTAGGTGTCCTCACATTGCAGGCAATATTTTCGTTCTTCCGCACCGTACTTTTTGTGAACGTTTCTGAAAAAACACTATCTACACTGCGGCAAACCATTTATAATCACCTGATCCAGCTCCCTATGAATTTCTTTCTCACCAGGCGTGTAGGAGAACTAAGCAGCAGGATATCTTCAGACATCACACTGCTCCAGGAAACGTTTACAACTACCCTGGCTGAATTTTTACGGCAGTTGATCATTATTATTGGCGGGCTTACCCTGCTGATGACGACCTCTGTCCAGCTGACCATATTTATGCTGGCGATTCTGCCTGTTATGGTGATTATCACCGTTATCTTCGGACGCTTTATTCGTCACTTCGCCAAAGATGTGCAGGATCAGATAGCTTCCTCCAATACCGTAGTGGAGGAAACACTGCAGGGTATTTTCAGCGTAAAAGCTTTTGCCAGCGAATTCTTTGAAATGAAACGCTATCGGGATCGCACCAACGAAGCGGCAGCTATCGGTATGAAAAGCGGTAAATATAAAGCAGCTTTTTCCTCCTTTATCATCATGGGTATATTTGGTGCGCTCATTGCCGTGATCTGGAGAGGCGCTGCTATTGGCGTAGATCCGGGTAAACTCTTTTCCTTTGTATTATACTCTGTACTCATCGGCAGCTCTATAGGTGGACTTGCTGAAATATATACGCAGCTCCAAAAAAGTTTGGGTGCCACCGAAAACCTGTTGCAGATACTTGATGAGCCGGCAGAGCCACTTAGCCCGGTTGAAGTGATCGCACCGGAGCATCTGCTGCATGGCAATATCTCCTTCGAAAATATTACTTTCCACTACCCTTCCCGCGAAAACTCACCCGTACTTCAGGATATGTCATTTGATATCGCGGCAAACCAGAAAATAGCCCTGGTAGGGCCCAGTGGCGCAGGTAAAAGTACGGTCGTTTCTCTCCTGCTCCGTCTCTATGATCCGGTAGGCGGCAACATTATATTCGACAACCGTGCAAACAGGTCTATCCCACTTTCCGCGCTACGCTCCCAAATGGCAGTAGTACCACAGGACGTATTTCTGTTTGGCGGTACCATCGGTGAGAATATCGCTTACGGCCGCCCGGATACCACCGAAGAGGAACTAACCGCTGCCGCAAAAAAAGCAAACGCCTGGGAATTTATTCAACGCTTTCCACTCGGCCTGCAAACAATTGTTGGTGAAAGAGGTATCCAGCTGTCTGGTGGGCAACGCCAACGCATTGCCATCGCACGTGCTGTACTGAAAGCCCCCCGCATTCTCATCCTCGACGAAGCCACTTCCGCACTCGACGCCGAATCAGAGAAACTAGTGCAGGACGCCCTCAATAAACTCATGGAAGGACGTACCTCTATTGTGATCGCTCATCGCCTCGCTACCATCCGCCAGGCAGATAAAATCATTGTTCTCGACAAAGGTGCTATCGTGGAAGAAGGTACACACAAGGAACTGGTAAATGTAAATAATGGTCTGTATAAAAATCTCAGTGAAATGCAGTTCACTCAATAACGATAGCATCAACGGCTTCCCGCTACAATTACACCACCCATAATTGTATCCAACCCTGATCACCTGCGTTTCCGGGTGTCCGGCGCGACATATATGGCCGTGAGCTGTATTTCATCAGGAATTGCAACAAAATAAAAATTCCACCTTTTATCAGGTGCTGAGAAACATGAATCGACCCGGGGCTTTTGGGGCAAAAAAATTGCCTGAATAGTCAGGCAAAAATATTTATGATAAGGCCAACAAAGGATGCTAAAAGCATCAGATGTTGAAGAAACTCTGAATTAAAACTGAATTTATTCTGAATTTCTATGGTAAATATAAAACTAAATCGTCGAATAATCCAAACCTCAGTGGAGGTTTTTCCAAAAAGTTTTTATCCCCTCAAAAATGGGTGAACTGAATGAATGGTGAACTGAATGAATAATGTACAGCTTTCGGGAGAAGTACTGGCTGCTGCTTCAAAATAACAGAGACGATCATCTCATAAGTAAGGTACAAGCTGAATAAAAGAGGGGGCGTTCTTGTTAGAAGAGAATTTGAAAGATATGGCTATTCCCCTGGAATTGATAATGTACTTTCCATTGGTAACGCATGCTGATCTGCTTAACCAAAGCCAGGCCCAGACCAGTACCCGGGGTTGCGGAAGACGCGGTAGCGAATCGCTTGAATAGCTGATCTGCCTGAAGCGATTCTTTTCCAGGATTAGCAATTGAGAATTGTTCACGCGACAAGGATATCCTGATTTCTCCTGGGGAAATACTGTACCTGATCACATTTGTCAATAAATTGCCAAATAATATTTCTATTAATATTCTATTGCCTTCTATGTTTACAGGTGTCTTTACGTCCGCATACACATGCAGCTTCTTTTCCTCAAAGAATGGTGCGAACTGCACCAGAAGATGTTCCAGTATGTCCGACAAATCAATAGTTTGTCTTTCGGAGAACTGACTATTTTCAATCTTAGTGAGCAGTAACAGATTTTTATTTATTCGGCTGGCCCTTGATAACGCCGCATGGGCTTCTTCGATCAATTGAAACTGATCATCATTTAATTGTTTGCTTTGCAATAGCAAATCTAATTTTGATTGTACGATCGCAAGAGGCGTTTGTAATTCATGGGAGGCATTATCCGCAAACTCTTTTTGCTGATTATAAACGGCCAGGTTGGCGGAAAGCAGTTTCTGCAGGCTGGCATTCATTTCATCGAACTCCATGATCCCCGTTCTCTGAAATGTCGTATTACTGCGCTCATCCAGATCAAAAGATTTTATTTGTTCCAGGCTTTCATAAAATGGTTGCCACATACGCCTGGACAACCGCCTATTCAAAAGAATCAATGCACCTAAGAGTACAATGAAAAAAAAAGCGCTTAACAATGTTACGGCTCCAATAATCAAAAAGCTGTCTTCCCGGCCGGCTTCGGGTGTAACCCTTACGTGATGCTCAGCCAACTCATATTGCCAAAGATGGCTAAGTGCAATATAATAAATAGGAATGCTGCAGACCAGCACAATCCCGGCACAAAGGATAATTTTATTCAGCGAATAATTGAGCAGTTTACTCATATTTCCCATTTATAACCAGTTCCATATATTGTTCTAAGGTAATTTCCGTACTCAGCATCAGTAAGTTTTCTTTTTAAATTTTTAATGTGAGCATATACAAAATCATAACTATCAAACACTGCAGTCATCTCTCCGGAAATATGCTCAGCCAGTGCCACTTTCGAGATCACCTTGTTGGCATTGCTGATAAAATACATTAATAATCCAAATTCTTTTTTTGTCAACGCTAACTGCTGCCCGTTAACAGTCACTTCTTTTCCCAATACATCTACCCTTAATTCATTCTGCTCTATGATATTAACGTTTCCCAACTGCGTTCTGCGGATCAGTGAGTATATTCTGGCCGCAAGTTCCGACAGGTGAAACGGCTTGGAAAGATAATCATCTGCCCCTATGCGTAACCCTCTTATTTTGTCATCAAGGGAATTTTTAGCAGAGATGATAATGGTCCCGTCATGCTTCTTCATCCGTTTCAGTTCTTCAAGAATAGTGAAACCACTGCCACCTGGAAGCATCAGGTCCAGCAAAATACAATCGTAATCAGACAGGGTGATTTTTTCTATGGCCTGTGCAAAAGTTACGGCATAATCACATAGATAGCCTTCTTCGGAGAGATAGATACCAATGCTTTTGGCGAGCTCCGTCTCATCTTCGATTATCAGAATTTTCATACAGTAAAATAGTATTAGATTCTGAATTTTCCTGAATTTTTAGGAATCTGTCACCCCAATACCTGTCTGGTGGTCCGGGATACCTGGCGCTAAGCCATTGATAATACCAATATTGGAGGTATTTAAGCCCAAATTCCCAGCACAAAACTTTGACCGAAAATCAGGCCCCCGACACCAGTTCCAGTACCGGCTGCACATTGTCTTCCTGATTCCGCTAAATCATTAATGAGGCATAATATGTCTGCATACCTAAAGAACTTATATTATTCAAACCATATCCTCCTTTCAATATTTCCATAAATAATAATGCTACTACCTTTTACTAAAAGGGGATTTATATTTCCTGCCTTTTTCGCTATGAATTTGAGAGATAACGCACTAATCTGATATTCAGCATCCTCAAAGGTTGACTTAGAAATAACGTAATTTCCGGTTGAATTGATTTTCATGGTATCCGGTGCCCGCTCTTCATAGGTGGTGATATTAGGCGCATCCTTTTTCTTGCGTTGTAAACTTCGCGCAACTTCCAGGTAATTTACGCCTTCAAGATCTTTCCATTTCACTTCAACATCCTTATTCAAATCTCCCTTCTCCGAATAGATAATATTTTGAGAATTTACCAGCGATAAGGCGGTAGTTTCCGCCAAAAATATCTTTTTGCCGTCGGATAATGCTATTTCAAAAACAAATTGATTGTTCTGAGGCATAGCACTATCTTTTAAGTAATAAGTAGTGGTTGTATAGTATAGCTCTTTTCTGACAGTATATTTTACATCTGTGCCATTCACATATATTTTAAGAGAATCATTCTTAATTGTCTTCCCTTGTTCGTCAAATAAACTAACGACGATCTGGTTATCACCGTTGTCGTGCAGACGCTGAACGATACTGATTTCTGCACGAATGAGCGACAAATCATCCACTTTTCCATGAGATAAATCTGATTCATTACATGAGATGGCAATCATCAAAATAATAAATATTGCTACTATCTTTTTCAATTTACAGGGATTTATGAACTATACTGTTTTTTTATCTTAGCTTCCGGCTCTACACAAAAAAGATATAGCACCACCAGGAAAAACCATTCCAGGGGCCTCATCAACCGGTAAGTAATATTCGATGCGGTGTCTGTATTGATTTTTAACGACAAATTATATCCGTACTTGTCGTACTGATGCCTGATAAACTGATGGCCGCGGGAAGAAATATCTTTTATCAATTCTTCGAATGCATTTGCAATTTGCAACTGTCTGTTCACAATAATGGGTTTGCCATGCCGTTGCCCGATCTTCAATGGTTTCACAATCCGGGGATCTCCCTTGGCGGCTACCGTACAGAGGTAATGCCCGGTATGGTCAAGCACAGGCGGATGCATTTTCTGTGAAAAGGTCCAGGTAGTCGTATCCGTAAATACTTTTACCAACGAATTATAGTCTTGTCCAAACAAAATAAGGACCAGTGTAATAACTATAAATGCAGGAAATAACAATATCACTGCCCAGATGGTTTCATCAAATTTTTGCGCCAGATAGCTATTGCATGTTTGAAGAAAAACATTTTTGAATGTCCTGTTCTTTGCAGCCGTATGTTCTTCTTTGATAATTTTTACGATCAACAAAATACCAATCACCAGGCTGATCAACGGAGTAAATATAAATAAGAAAGCACCATCGTTTCCTTTATACATATCAAGGCTTTGGGTATTGTGTCCCAGCACCTGCACCAGCACTAACAGATTGAGGAATAAACCGATCATCAACAGTATCAACATCAGCACAAGTGTARGTGGCGGGAGCTTTCTTCCTTTGATCCAGATAGAAATAGCCGCCACATGATACCCGACGAAATAAACGATTAAACTGATGATGTGCTTGCCGCCAAATGGGATATAACAGTTATCGATAGGGTCTATTGCATCCGTATATTGTTTATCATGCAACATCATTCCAATGGTAAACAAGCCAAAGGATAATACATACACTATGATCAATAAGGTTTCCTGGATGGAAAAAGGTTTCATTATTTTTTTTAAAGAAATAATCCCAAGGATTAATAAAATGACAAGTAGTAAAAGAATAAAGCCCATTTGATGATCTGTTGCTGATAATATGTTTAATCGTTTAAAATAATTCTCCGGAGAAAGCCTTTGCTATTCATACCCGCCATTTAATATCATGCTCACTACAATGCTGTCACCTGCTTTCCATTTCGTCCAGCCATAAAACTTGTTGTCGTATTTACTTACGAATCTGATCCAGTCGTTTTGGACCGAGTCTACTTGTATTGCTATACTTTCATTGGGTTTAATTTTCTTTCCATTCGGCCGGTCAAATAATTCCTTCCTGTCGTAGTTGATTTCCCAGGCCCGCTTCAACGCCTGCTCCCAGGTTTCAAAATAGAACCAATCCGGGATTTTTGCGTCAATAAAATTCGGATCGAAAAAGTGGGTGTCAACGATAGTATTTTTCCGTAAATCTTTCCCGGGGTGAATGGGTATAAAACTTGTCTCACCTGTCTGCTCGTTGATGAAAACCTGTACCCCTTTGTCAGTTTTGCGCAGCACCCTGAAAACCAGCTGTGGGGCAAAACGTATTAAGCCCATACTTATATGCTGTTGTGCCTCAATATCTGCATCCCCTTCATCAAGCGTATAAGGCTGTAGCTTCTCATTTAAAAAGCTTGTCTGAAAAGAACATTTTCCTTTGTTTGCTCCCGTTTTTATTTCTACAAAGTGTAACGAATCATACGGCTGTGCATCCTGTTCCGATTTGTATAGCGGAAGGGTTTTGTTGACGCTGAAATGTATCAGTCCTATTCCTGCTTTGCTGCGACTTATAGGTAGATCAGGTGCTACTTCCAGCTTCTTTCGGGTGTTGGTGGCATCGGAGTGACAAGACGCTATTATTACAACTTTAGTCATTAATATTGCCAGGGGTATTTTCATAAGTAATATAATTGAATGCGGTAGTACCATCTATCTGTTTTTTTTCTCAGGCAAAATATACTCCTTCCTACCATCTTCTTTTAATAGGATGCCGTTATTCTGTTTCCCGTTTACCAGGTAGTTATCGTCTGCAAAACGGCATTCATGGCTACCAAGGTAGCCAAACATTCCATAATGGAGATAGGCATAATGATGGAAACCGGTGACGTGATAAAACCTTTTGCTGCTATCTTTAGTTTCCACAATGACGGTATCCGTTTTTAGAAATATAACGAAAGGAATTTCTGTGTGCAGGTAGTTCTCACCGGGTGCGATCTTATAATTTACAATAGTATCTTTTACGATCTTATTATTCCTGACGATATAAAACTTCAACTGATCTATTTCGGCGTTGCGAAAATGGACCAGCGCAATACCCGGTTTCTCTGTAATTACGGTGATGGTATCGCAAATAGCCGAGTATTTCCCGCTGTCTTCTCTGGCTCTTTTCTTATTGTTCTCCATTGACCACCAGTACCAGCCAACCAACAATGCCGCCAGTAATACAATTACGCCCAAAAATACCAGGCAACCTTTTACATATTTGTTCGCTTTCATATTTTCACTGCCGGAATAAATAATCAAAAAAAGCAGCAACCGGCAAAACAACACCATCAGTAAAGCTTACGGCTGGTCTCATCTTTTTTAAATTGTCTTGTACCTGATATGCACGCCATTCAAATTAACGACATTTTCCTGCCTTGCTCCAAAACTGTTTGTAATTCGTAGGGGGTAGGCTACAATTCGCAGGAAATGCCTCCTGATTCGTCCTGCAGCAGGAACCAGGACTTGGATATCAAAATGATAACAGGAAAGTGAGTGAGCGCATCGCTTAAAACTAAAAACCGCCTCCGTTAATCAGGAGGCGGTTTTTCTTTCAATGCTGATTCTGCTTTTGGGGCACGCGTAAAATCTTACTTTAAATTCATCAGGATTCACCATTTGATATCTTTTCCGGAAATATGTACCCTGATTTTACCGCCAGCCTTCACCGGCACTTTGGGCCAATGGAGAAAAGCAGTATAACCCAGGGGATGCTTTGCTTCCACGCTGGTTTCCGACATAATGGCCACACGGGCATCATAGGCCGTTGGATTGTGTAACTCCATCACCAGTCCCTTATTATCTTTTTTAATGATTGTTGCCGTTATGTGGTCAAACACATAGTATGTTGATTGGTCGCTGATCACATAAATACCTGGCAGTTCAAGTGCCATCAGCATTCCATTGGTTTCTGTCCAGGAGTTACGGGTGTGTATAAAATTGCCAACGCTCTCCTTCCCTTCCGCATCGCTGGGCTGAATGCGCTCCATAGAAGACCCCACCAGGTAATTGCTGGTAATATGTCCGGGCATGTTAACCGCCTCTGCATGTGCATGCTGGATGTCCCTGATCAGATCAGCATACAATGATTTTCCGGTAGCTCTGAACAATTTAAAAAGATAATCGCCGGAGGAGGTGCAGATGCCCGGCGCGGCGTGCTTGTTCTGTATGCTGGCCCAAACAGCCCCCGTCATGTTGGCCTTCAACTTCCCGATGGTGCTTGATGGCGGGAAAGCCGGTGCATAAGACAAGGTCCAGGTAGCACAAAGGGCGGCCTCCACTTCGGCCATCGATAACCACTTGCGATCTCCGGTGGCATTATATAATGCCATTAAAGACTCAAGGAACCCAAAGGCCGATTCTGAATTGGCATCCTGTGAAATATCCCCACAATCGCCACCGGTAAGCCCTTGCCCTGCCACATCGCGTCGGTAGTAATATTCGGCAGATGCGGCCGCTGTTTTTAACCAGTCGGGCCTGTTAAAATACCTGGCGGCCAGGACCAGCCCCGCCGGAGCGATGGCACCGGCAGTGGAGTTAAATACGGCAATATCACCCGTTTCCGGCGCGATATACTGGCCAAACTGACCATTTTTCTGCCATGTTCTTACAAAAGCGGTGGCCAGTTTCTGGGCCGCTGCTTCCCAATCCTTGTTAATCATAGCTGCATATCCACTCTCCTTCAGCAACAGGAGATGTTTCATCAACCAGAACAATACATCCGCATTTTTTCTCACCATTGCCTGAGTTTCCGGGAAATCCCGCGACATCTTCTCTCCTATAATTTCTCCGGTTGCTCTTATACCTCCATAAAAGTAACCGCTTTTACCCTGTAGCTTTCTCACCACAAAATCAAGTTCCTCGCCTACCCTTTTACGTTCTTTTGTATCGTTCAGCGACAACATGGGATAGGTGTTGATCATACCGCTGACCCAGCCCAATTGAAAATCATTGTTATTTTCCGGTTTATAATAATTGCCGATGGGCTGTTGTGTAAAATTACTGCTGCAGATGCCCGTTCCTAGTTCAAGTAACTTACTCATTGGCAACAGGTTCCGGGGAGTAGCGGAGCCGGAAATATCTTTCCGTACTTTCATAAATTTTGTCAGCAAAGATGGAATATCCGCCGCCTTAAACACATACAGCCGGAAGCGCAGTGATACCTCGTCGCCTGTCTTCCAATCGGGTGCTTTGTCACCGCTCAGGTGAAAGTCGCCGAAACCGGTAGCCAGTTTACGGACAGCAGGTGCTGAAATGTCAAAAGAAAATTGGTCCTTATGGGCATTCTCCGTAATAGTAACCCCACTGTTGCCCCACTTCGTTTGTTGTTCTGTTAACAGGATAAAGCCCATCTGTTCTGCCGGGGAAAAAAAGCAAACCGCCGGGGTGGCCATATTACCCGTTTGTAATTCTACCAGGGAGGCCTTATCATTTTCTATCGATAAACGGGGATTATTGGAGATGGTAAGCGGAACTTGCGGGTTATAATACATATCACGGGGATAGTCGGGATTATAACCCGCCCCTATCGAACGATAACGATTGCCGTTATAAATAGACGCAGGTACCAGCACATAATTGGCAGTACGCCAGTTGCTGAAGTCAAATTTTACCGCCACCGTTGTGGAGATGGCCTGTCCAGCTGTTAGCCTGAAAGTAGCATCAACATCCATTGCATCACTGCATCCTTTCACCGGGCTCGCTTTCAGCGCCAATTGCCAGTCCTGCATCGGTTCACCTGGGCGGAAAACATTTTCTCCCACCAGGTTGGTGCCATTATATTGTCTTTGTAAAAAAGTCACTGATCCGCTAACCTGCTTCAGCATCCTGTTAATTTGCGGATCGGAGGATTGGGAGAAAGATTTTCCTGATGTGACAACTAATATCAGAAACAATATGAAATACTTCGTTTTAATGCTATACATACCTACTGTTTAATACCACTGCGGTTGGCCAGAAAAGGGATATCCACCTCAGGACATACCCGGCTATAAAGGTCTGATTCCCTTTATATGAACGCAACCCTTAATTTGACAATTATGAATACTATTTTTGCCGCATTAAACTTCTCCGGTATTTTATTATCTTTGAATCGCCTGTAACACACAACCAGACCTACAATTCGATGCAATACATCTACGAGAATTTTACATTTCCACCAGACCAGTCATTTACGGTAAGGTCAGAAATTCTTGAAATAAAAAAGTATACGGCCTTAAAATCACACGTTAATTTTGAGATCGCACTGCTGGAAAACTGCAGTGGTAAAAGATTTATCGGTGATCACATTGAGGATTTCGACGGACCGGAACTGGTGTTGCTGGGCAGCTACCTTCCACATTGCTGGCAATATTACAAGGCGGCAGATCCGCTTATCCCCACACAAGCCGTGGTGATACATTTCTTTCCTGACTTCCTTGGAAAGGAACTACTTGAAAAACCGGAAGCACGGGAGCTGAACCTGCTTTTCGCGAAAGCGGCCAAAGGAGTATTATTCACAGGCAGCACACTTCTTGATGCAAAAATGATCATGCACCAGATGCTGTATGCATCGGGCTTAGCCAGGGTGGCGCTCATGATCCGGCTGCTGGATATCCTCGCACAATCGGAATCATCGCGCGTGCTGTCATCTCCCTATTACAACACCGTGGAAAGTTCCGGCGAAGCAAAAAAACTCAATAAGGTATTCGATTATATTTTTCAAAAATTCAAAGACGACATTATACTACAGGACGTGGCAGACCTTATTCCCATGTCGTCGGCGGCCTTCTGTCGTTTTTTTAAACGGAGCACCAACCGTACATTAATCGATTTTGTGAAAGAAGTACGCATCGGGCATTCCGCCAAACTTTTACTGGAAGGACAACATAATGTAGCAGAAGCCTGCTATAACAGTGGCTATAATAATATCTCGAATTTTAATAAACACTTCAAGGAAATTAAAGGGCTATCCCCCAGGGATTTTCTCAGGCAGTATGAAGACAAGGAAAAAAAAGAAGCCACCTAAAAGCGGGTAGAAAGCAGCAAGCAATATTTTATTCAGGAATCATTAATTTAATACAATATAGATCGTTATCATTATTAAAGCCAGTGCGCCCCAGCCTGCCCACAACCATTTATCCATGGCCGATCTGGCCTTATCCGGAAAAACAAATGATACCTGGTCTTTTTCAGGCACTTTAAAAATCACCGTTATCAAAGCCATTACAATTACCAGGCATATAAAAATATAAACGGAGAGCAATAGAAAATGTGGCCAGAATCCCTTATACGGATAGTTCAATACATAACACACACCCATTACCAGGCAAAGAAACCCTCCTCCAAACAAAACCGTTTCTGCCGCTATCCCATGGGTACGTTTCCAGAAGATACCACCTAAAAACACCACTGATAACGGCGGCGCCAGTATAGACACCAGTCCCTGTGTTAATTCAAAAAGGCTTTTATCTGAGTAAGAAAATAATACCGCAATGCTTCCACCCAAAAATGCACCCACAGCGGTCATCCATCTCCCAACTTTTATTTTATCTTTTGATTTTAAAGATACAAACTGCGTAACCACATCTAATGTAAAAACAGTGCTGAAGGAATTAAGGCCTGAAGATACGGTATCAATCAGTGAAGCCACCAGTGCCGCTATACATAGCCCCCGAARCCCTTCAGGCATCAGGTTTTTCACGAGCGTAATGTAGGATTTATCCGGCGTGGTACTATCTCCATATAATAAAAAACAAATAATGCCCGGCAGCACAAAAATAAATGGTGTAATCACTTTAAGCCCCGCCAGGAAAAGAATGCCCCGTTGTCCCTCTTTGACACTTTTTGCCGCCAACACCTTTTGTACAATCGTTTGATCTGCACACCAATAATAAACAGCTACCACCGGATAACCTGCTACAATAGCCAGCCACGAATATTCAGGATCAGACCTTGCATGAAACAGTTTCCAATAGTCGGGGGCAACTGCTTTGCCCACACCTTCTACATGACCAATTTTTCCAATAGCCAGTAACGTTAGTATAAGAGAAGAAACAATAATGATCAATGACTGGAAAACACCGGTCCTCACCACGGCTTTTAAACCACCGATAGCGGTGTAACTGGTAGAGATCAGGGTAATCAACACCACCGCTTCCAGCAGCGAACAATGGAAGATCTCCGAGATGACGAGTCCCCCTGCATACAATGCACTGCCAAGCCATACAAACAATATAGACATCAGGCTGTAAACTACCAGGAAATTATAGGATCTGCGACCATAACGTAAAAGCAGGAATTGTGGAATAGTGCTGATGCCGGCCGAAATGTACCGTGGAATAAAAAATACGGATAACAGCATCAGGAATATCCATGCCAGCCACTCGAAATTGCCTCCTACCACACCTTGCGAAAAACCCAGACTGGATAAGCCGATCAACATCATTGGACCTACGTTGGCACTGAACATGGAAAAGCCGATTTGCCACCATCTCAAAGAGCGCCCACCCAAAAAAATATCTCCCCCCGAATGTGTCCGGCGGGATTTAAGGTAAAAACCCAAAGTGAATAAAGCAACTATATATACAACGAGAACCAGATAATCAATGCCAGTTAATATTATCTTCACAGAAAATGCTTAAGGATCATAAAGATACAACAGGCTTGTATTCCCTGACGTTCTTTTTATTCCATTCACGCGTCCTGATCAGCTGGCCGGTATCTTCACAATGGCGCCAGTTTACCCTGACAGGTAAGCCCGGAACCTCCGGCAGGAAAAATTTCCCATTTCTCCATTCCGGTTTTACATTAAAATATGTTTCCAATCCCGACATAATTGAATACAGGTACTCCACCTCACATTCCTCAGCAGCAGTAGTCATCAGGGAAGCCGTGAACAATGAATATCCGCCGGATGAAAAATCTATGTTGTGTTTTGCCGCCAGGTCCCTTACGGCCATCCATTCTTTCACGCCCGCCAAATGACCCGGCACCGGCTGCAGATGGGCTACGCCTATGTTTACCAGCGTAGGAAATACCCTCGCTGTCCGTTCAGATTCTCCAAAAGCAATTTTCACAGGGGTTTGTTTGCACAGCGCTTCAATCTGATCAAAAGATGCCGAATGAATCGGTTCCTCAAACCAGGCCAGGTTTTCCCCGGCTGTATGATCGATAAATCTGAGCGACTGCTCACAACTCCATATCTGGTTAGCATCCACGGCCAGCCGGATATTTTTTCCCAGGAGATTACGTACAAACTTTACCCGCTTTACATCTTCCGTCATATTCATCCCAAAATCTTTCCCCACCTTCATCTTATAACAATCCACCCCTGCCGCGATGAAATAGCTTACCTCTTTCTCCAGTTCCTCATAGCTGTAGTTGGTGCCTCCTCCACTGCCATATACCTTTACCTCATTCCGGTCAGCGCCCATATATTTATGCAAAGGAGTACCAAGCCGCCGGGTAGCCAGATCGTGTAACGCGATATCCACCTGCCCCAACAGCGCAGCCGCAGGGCCTCTGAAGCCTTCATTGCGGATAGACCAATATAACTTCGAATATAACTCGCTATAGGAAACATTATTGCAGTACAGCAAATGAGGCACCAGGCAGGCTTCCAGGATATTAGTGTAACTGCTATACACCGGTGCTTCTCCAATATTGCCATGCTCATCTTCAATGGTGATCAACGACATACCAAAAGAAGGAAAAGGCCCCATGGTAGCATCCTGTAAAGGAGTAACCACTTTTACCGGCGCTAATTCCCTGATCTGTATACTTTGAATATTAAATATCTCGTTGTCGATATTGCACATCTTAGTTGCTTTTACCCGTTACTGCAATTCAAAATTTCTGTCAGGATGATTTCCGCTAGTTTACCTTGATTAAAATGTTCAATGCTGGCCGCCAGTTCCGATTTATTGGATGGTCCCAATACAATATTAAACTCATAAGGTAAAGACAGCAGGAACCGATGCGCCATAGCCGGTAAAGAAAGTTCATACGCTTCCGCTATTTCTTCCAGACACATGGCTATCTCCAATGCCTCCACTGGAAGCCATTCGGGGCGCATCTGTTTAAACGATCCGATACATCTTCCCAACAATCCCATATTTAATGGACTTCCGGCATAATACTGTATGTTCCGGGATAAACAGTAAGGCAGCGAATCGCTGAGTGCTGTTACATTTGAAGCATTAAGGCGGTTAAACTCCATCACCACGTCAAAGATTCCCTCATCCAGACTTGATTTAAACCAGGCGGGCCAGTTGCCTCCCACTCCCAAACGTTTTGTCAATCCTTGTTCTTTGAACTTTATCAGCCTGGCAATGATCCGCTCCCCTGCTGCTTCCGGGATCGCCTGGGGATCGTGCAGAAACAGGATATCCAGAGAGGAAATGCCAATGGTACGGAGACTGTTCTCCAGGCTTTCCGCCATCGCCTTGTCTGTAAAATCATAGTAAGCCTTATCGGCAGCATAAGATTTCAGACGGCCCACTTTGGAACTGATTACTGGTATACTTCCGGACCATTGCCGTAACGCCTGTCCAAGATAGCTTTCAGCATTTCCATAGGCCGGCGCCGTATCGATTGCAGTAATACCGGACTCCAGTGCAGATAAAATTGTCAATACCGACTCATGCGGATCAACCTTTCCCCAAACACCGCCCAATGCAGCGGTGCCAAGAACCAAACGTTCGCTGATCATATCTAATGTATAACGTAATACCTGACAAAAATAAATAACCTCCCTAAGGTACAAAACATCAATATTGACTAGCATCGATGTTATATTTACCGGGAGAAAGATTTGCCGGCGCCGAACAAGCGTGCTAGGGTGCACTACAATAAAGCAGCGTTACTATAATACCAAATATATAAACATCCGCTAACTTAACAGTTGTCGATGTTTTTTTGATGCTCACCTCACTGGCCTTATCCATATAGCCTGTCCACCGGACGGCAATAGCTTTGCGTTCAACACCGTATTTGCATCTACCTTTATTCGTTTTATAGACACCTTTGTCCGCACTGTTGACATATCGTCATCATAGTAAATGCTGGCAATATATTGTCTGCCTGGTGTTAAAAATGTCAAAGGCACCTTTAATTGCCGCGCCTCATTATTCGTAATGGTTCCTACAAACCACTCCTCGCCTTTGCGGCGGGCAATAGTGATAAATCGGGCTATTTCACCATCCAACACTTTAGTATCATCCCATACGGTGGGTACATTATCAAAAAACTCCAGCTCCGGTTCATCTCTGGCATCCTCCGGCTTATCATACCAGTACAAAAACTGCAGCGGGCTGTAAAGCACAACGGACAAGGCCAGCTGGTGTCCTGAGCGGGTTTTCATGATCCTCCCTTTCGGCGCATCCGCCAACTTTGGCTTTAACTCCGGACGGTGATAGTAGCAAATAGTATGGTCTGCTGCACCTGCTATCAGCCGGGTGAACGGAAGAATAGTATTGCTTGTTGCATCCGGCATTTCTTCATCGCCACGCACGCCTTCCTGCGTGAGCAGGTTGGGATAGGTTCTGCTGAATCCGGTAGGGCGATACTCGTCGTGAATGTCAACCATCAGATTATATTTGGCGCATTTCTTAACAGCATCATGTAACCATGTTGTCCATTTGTGCGAACCCACCTCTACAAAACCAAACTTGATTCCCTTCACCCCCCATTTTTGATACAATGGAAGTAATTCATCCAATTGCTGATATAACGCCCGTTGGTTTACATATAAAAACACGCCAATACCTTTTTCATTGGCATATCTGATCACCTCCTGCAAATTCAAATCACTGTTGGGGTTCCGGCGCGGATCTACATTCACTTTTGTGGCATCAGAAGCAACTATATACTCGTATCCATACCACCCGGCATCAAAATGAATGTATTGCAGTTTGCGTTTTACGGCAAAATCAATGCATTCCTTTGCCCCTTTCATAGACAATGTTACTTCACGTATAACCTTACCTGGTTGTATCCACGCAGTATTTTCTATGGCACAGGGAGGATTGAGGTTTAACAGGAGATCATTCCCTGCCAATAGTTCCCCGGGGCGCTTTGCTGCCATCACCACTCTCCATGGCGTGGAGAATGGCGTAAAATAGTCAACGATATCATATATAGTGGCACAAATAGTATTTGCTTTTGTCGGATGAAGTGTAAACTTCATACGGGAGTAATTTACCATTTGAGCCTCCGCCAGGCAAACATATAAACCACCGGGCTGTTCCAGTACCAGGGGGCGCTCAGCCTGCGCTGTCCAGTCTTTTAAAGGAACCAGGTTATATTCACCCTGAGCGCTGGAAGTAAACCAGGCCTTCGTTCCTTCCGGCATAGCAAATTCAGTTAACTCATTTTTGATGCTCACATCCCGTCCTCCCTGTGCATGCTCGGGTAGCACATAGCGGAAAGCTATTCCCTCGTTATAGGCTCTTACCTGTATCTGTAATTTCCTGCTCTCGTCATTATGCTGCTTTAGTGTAATCACCATCTCGGTATAATGATCTCTTACCAGACTACGTTCACCATATACCGGTTTCCATAAGGTGTCTTTTTGAGTGCTCGATATAGCAGATAAAACGAACCCCGATTCCCATCCATTTAAACCCAATCCGGACGTAAGAATAACAGGTGCTTCCTGGTAGTACATACTGTAATTGAGACGCCCTCCTTCAGATAAATTAAATGCAAATTGTAATTTCCCGTCGGGGGAAAAAAGTTGTTGAGAAGACTGTGCATGGATAACCTGTACATAGAAGAGACAACCAAAAAGAAACGCCAGTGCCCTAAACATATTTGTGTGCTATAATTTAAAATCAGATGTAACATCAGCTGGCAAGCATTTCAACGATAAGTCGGCATCCTTATACAATACAGTGGCATTATGTTGTCTTCTTATAAACCTATAGCTGAAAAACAAAACGCTGATAGTGCTGCCAGAGCCGGGTCATCACCCATTATAAGTTGATCTTAAAACCATCTGGTTCATTCCAGTGACAACCAACCAATTTATTGAAAAAAGAAAAGCAATAAAAGATAGGCAAAATAAACATCAGTAAAAGTCAATATTCCATAGAAGTGAAAACGATTGCAAAAGATATGTCTTCTATTCTGATTTTGAAGAAAACGCTGACAAGTAAAATTTCTTTTACCTTAATGAGTAGCCACCTACGTGACAATTCAATATTTATTCATCTTTTTTTTAACTCCTGCCGTGTTTACTCAGTTATCTATTCTAATTTCACTTCAGCGAATAAAAACTACCACTTTAGATTTTTTTTGAGATATACACCGGAAATCGCTTCTGTATTGTCTTTCAATTTAAAACCCAAGCGATGGGCAGTAGATAACTTTAAGCTCTTTTATTCCTGCCCAGCTAAAATAAAGTATATGAATTCCCTCAATGACTTAGTAACCCAATATCACTCGTGGTGTAACCATCTCTATTTTCCACAGGAGCCATGCAATCTTTACGATGCTACCCGGTATCTTTTGGAAGGTGGTGGAAAGCGAATACGGCCCTTGTTATGCCTTTTAGGAAATGATCTTTTTGGAGAGATGTATGAAGATAGTTTCCATGCAGGAAATGCCATTGAATTATTTCATAATTGTTCTCTGGTACACGATGACATTATGGACAGTTCTCCCTTACGACGCGGAAAACCAACCATACATATCAAATACAATATTTCTACAGCGATACTTGTTGGTGACATTCTTCTGGTCAACGCCTTTTCACACATTAATAAGGTTAAGGAACAATACAAACAACAAATATACGCGCTGTTCTCCGCAACTATACTACAGATTTGTGAAGGGCAGCAAATGGACGTTGATTTCGAAGAAATGGATATACAACAGGTTTGTTATCAGCAGTACCTGAAAATGATTACGTTCAAAACATCTGTCTTACTGGCTGCCAGTATCAGAATAGGCGCTATCATTGGCGGAGCAGATCTGCAACAACAAGCCTATATCTACGACTTTGGCAAAAATTTAGGTATTGCTTTTCAGATACAGGATGATTACCTGGATGCTTTCGGAGAGCCATCAGAAACCGGTAAACAGCCCGGCGGCGACATCCTCGAAAATAAGAAAACCGCATTGCTGATAAAAGCATGGGAAATGAGTACTGCTGTACAAAAAAATGCATTGCGAAACGCTATGTCGCAAAATGGAAGCGAACGAATATCGGCGGTATTAAAACGCTACAAAGACTGTAAAGTAGATGAATGGGCCATCAGTACCGCTGCGAAATATACCTCAATGGCTTTCAGTTGCCTGGATATGATAGACATCCCGCTTAACCGGAAAAAAAACCTCCTTGAGCTGACAAACCAACTGCTGGGGCGTCGGTCATGATTAATAGAAAAAAGAGCGTATGAATAATAAAGATAGTATTATAAAGGTGATACAAAAATTTATCTGATGCATACATCATCTTACCAAAATTATTCATTGAAAAATAAAAAGAGCCGCAAACATCTACTGCGGTTCCACTTCCACAACTCATTAATACTTTTGAACAAAAGGAAATCAGCAATAGCTATATGAAAACCCAAATTGGTTATACGATAAAGTAAATCACAAGCCCTGGTAAAATAACCATGCTTAGATCCATGCATTAACGAACTACATTATTGCCACACGCTTTAAGAAAAGTTCTGCATACAAGAGCGATTAATAACGTTTGTCAGTATCCTGGTGTAGCGCCAGGAAATAGTAAGGCATTTGTTAACCCGACCGGATGAATATTTCATTATTGTTACCTATCCAATATTATTGGGCTAAAAACGAGGACTATGAATATGCACATGCTTTCCATGTTTCATTACCCCTTCCCTACACTTAAAAATCCATTTGCAACTGCATTACAGGATATTACTGACAACCAATGGATAGATGGGGAATATCTCTCACTGTACAAAGACAATCCGGATACCCGACATAAATACAAAAAAACGAAGACGGCTCACATCGCCTCACAGTGGTTCCCCACAGCCAGTGCAGAACGATTGAAACCCCTCTGCAGACTTATGTTATGGACACTGTACAATGACGACCTATATGAAGAGAGCACCCCTGAAAAAATCGGATACGTAYACCAGAGATCAATAGCAATATTAAATGGTGAAATAGACGCTGCCGAGGCCGCAATACCGCTGGGTAATATGCTGGCTTCTTTAAGGCTTGAACTGTTACAGTTCATCCCGCCAGAGTCTATCGCCCGGTTTACGAAAATGATCAGCAGATATTTTACAGGTCTCAAAGCAGAATTGACTTACAAAAAGAATAAGGTTTTCCCAACTATTGCTGAATGCGTTGCCTTACGGGAGGATTCCATCTGCCTGTATCCATTCCTGCAACTAACCGAAGTGGAAACAGGGATTATATTACCGTCTGAAATACACGACCACCCGGTGATTCGACGTTTACAGGCGTTGGCCTGCCGCCTGGTGACATACTTCAATGAGGTACAATCTGTGACGAAAGATGAAGCAACAGACAGCATTTATTACAACATCGTGAAAGTGATACAACACGAATACAATATTTCACTGGAAGAAGCTTGTCTCGAAGACCTCCGCCTGCACAATGAAGACCTGAAAGAATTTGTAGCACTGCAATATTCTCTCCCTGATTTCGGGATATGGCAGGATGCCGTCGTAAACTGGATTCACTACATGAGCATGGTACTCAGTGGCTGGAAGAATATATCTTCAAAGCTGGACCGTTATAATGGGATGGAATTCCCCAATGCAGCAGAGCTCCGGCAGAAATTAAACCACGAATAACCTCTGACCATTTTACTGGTCAATGATATGATTTAATAACTTCTAACTATCAGGTTTATGAAAGAAGAATTAATCGTTCCTAAATGTTATTATCCGTGGCCTATAGTCAATAGTCCGATAGCAACCGAATTTGACGGGGAAGAAATAGTGTGGTATGACAATGACTATACTTTTATTTCCGAAGAGGGAATAAAAAGGTGCAAAAAGCAGCAACTATCCCAGGTAGCAACCTATATGAACCCAACTTGTGATAATGTGGATCATATGCGTCCCTGTGTACGACTGATGATCTACATCACACTTTTTGATGACTTTTTTGCCCTCACGCCTTTAAAAGAATTAAAGCCCATAGCAAACCGGGTCTATGAGGTGATGCTGGGCGATTCTCCTCTTCCAAAGGAACTTGGCATACTCCGGCAGATGGCAGAAGCAAGAAAAGAGTGGATAGTAAATGGAATGCCCCAATTCTGGATTGAACGCGTTTCCATCAATTTTTATGAATTTATCGTTTATGGTTTAATGGAAGAAACACCTTTCAAACTGGCAGAAAAGAGAACCTATCCTTTACTGGCCCATTATTTAAATTTCCGCCAATACTCCATCGGAATGGGGTCCTATGGAGATTTAATAGATCCTTCTGTCAACTTTGCATTGCCAGTAGACATTTATAATCACCCTATTATCCAGCGCTGCAAAAAGCTGCTGGCGCTAATCATCGTGATCCAGAATGATTTTGCTTCTCTCAAAAAAGAACTTGAAATAGAAACTGAATTATTCAATATTATATTCATTCTACGCCACCAGTATAAACTTTCCTACCAGGAAGCCTGTACAGAAGCGATGAGGATCCATGATGAATATGTAAAAGAATTGGACGACTTACATGCATCCCTTCCGGATTTCAGCCCTTATCAAAAAGAAGCGTATAATTACGTCTATCACATAAAATTACAGATCACTGGTTGTGCAAACTGGTATTACAATTCGGGAACTAACCGTTATGAAACAAAAGGATTTATTGTCCCTCAATATGGACGGGAAGGAGATGACATTATTATTCCACATAGTTCCTTTGTAAAGTAACCGGACGTAGCTACGAATTGTCTACCTATAAATGTATATTCTCCGAAATAGTATAGCTATTTCATTTCTGATGGGCGGGCTGCTCATGAACAGCCCGCCCACAGATACCGGTCACGTTAGACCACCCCATCCTTCTTATCCAACCTAGAAAAATATTGACCTGCTGTATTAATTCTCCTCCTCGTATTTATTACTAAATAAAATCATGAATGCTTTGTATGCTCCTATTGCAAACAAGAGCAGCGCCGTAAGAAACAAACCAATATACTGTGCCACCCACCCTATCAAAATGGCAACAATATGAATCTTCCCGTTATTTGGCTCGAATACCTTGCCCGAATATACATAAACCGCAAATGCCCCGAAAATGCCTATCCATAGTATTGCATACAGGATATCAAGCGGCTTTTTACTCATTTTGTTAAACTTCAACATAATTTTGGTTTTTAACGGCGCTAGTAGCTTCATTGCCCAATAATAGCGCTACTTTTCATATTAAGATTTTCACACCAAAAATAGATGAGCCGGGATACAATTCATACTTCCGTTTTATATTCGAACGTTCTAAGCCGATATTCGCCAAAAATTCAGTGGTATTCCACGGTATCCTTTGCATTTTACTTTTTGCGCAACCGGAATACTTTGGTCTCGTGGCTGGCTACTTTTAATGTCACGGACTTATTCCAGGGCGTTACTGCTTTACTCCATACGTCTGTTGCCTGACAGGCAGTAAAGGGTAAGCCCAGATCAGAAAGGGCTACACTAATGGTATTGGATTGGCCACCCCGATTAAGTACACCTACTGCCACATCGCCGTTCTGCAAAGGTTTTACAAATACCTGCCAGTCATCTTTCTTAAATTTACACTGGGCCTGCACACCCAGGGAGTCCTGGTCAATAGCAATAATATCTTTATTAAAGAGGATGTTCCCGGTGTTGGTATTCATATTGGTTACATCGCAGCTGATCATCAGCGGAGAAGCCATCAAACACCATAAGCTCATCTGGCTCTGGTACTCTGTATCGGTACAGCCAGTGCCTCCCAGGTCCCCGGAAGGGCCTTTGCGGCCATACAATCCCACTACCAGCATATCAGGATCATTCCATCCACCGGGGCCCGCATAAGGATGAAGACTGCTGTTGATGTCCACTATGTCTAAAATACCGGCGCCGGAGTGATGCAGGTCAGTAGGTTTCTTCGGAGCCACTTTACTTTGCCACTTATCCCTGATATCAGCCGATATGCGCCAAAGTTGTCCACCGGCCTTTTTTGACCATAGCCAGGGACTACGATCTCCCCATTCACAAATACCAAATACGATATCCCTACCACTGTTAGTAAGCGCATTGGCCATTTTAGAATAGCGCTGTATAGCAGTTTGCCAGTCGGAAGGCGCATCGCAATAATCGTATTTCAGGTAGTCAATGCCCCAGCCGGCAAAGGTTTTGGCATCCTGCTCTTCAAAACCAAAACTGGCAGTATAACCTGCACAGGTAAGCTGCGCGGCGTCGGAATAAATACCGAGTTTCAGCCCTTTACTATGTACATAGTCGCAAAGCGCTTTCATACCTGAAGGAAATTTCTTAGGATCGGGCACCATATTATTTTTGTTATCCCGGCCTCCCTGCCATCCGTCATCAATAAAAATATAATCGAAACCGGCTTTCAACAAACCATTCGCCGACATCGCATCTGCAATCGCCCTGATATCATCCTCCGTAATTTTGTCAGCGTAAAAATTCCAGGTCATATAACCCATAGGAGGTGTGGGGGCCTTCTCCTGGGCGTGTAAAAGTTGACCGGCCAGCAGCAACACCAAAAGTGTTATTAATTTTTTCATGGTATTTTTCATTGTTCCGGATAAAAGTAGACATTCACAAGGAGAAATAAAAGCCTTGTCAAATGCCTGATATAGTGTGACGTTTTAATTTCGATTGACATTCCGTATACTTCCCGGAGGCCACCTCCGCTATCAGGCAAATCCCCACTACACTATCTTTGAATATTATACAATGCGCAATACACCAGCATTAGCTAA
This sequence comes from Chitinophaga sp. 01L420, assembly GCF_056399985.1. Taxonomy (NCBI): domain Bacteria; kingdom Pseudomonadati; phylum Bacteroidota; class Chitinophagia; order Chitinophagales; family Chitinophagaceae; genus Chitinophaga; species Chitinophaga sp. 01L420. Next base: position 44,521 of record NZ_JBFTSK010000024.1, on the reverse strand, counting down.
TCTTCCATCTGTCCCGGAAATACGTTCCCCGAATTATCTTATATTTATAGTAATCAAAATTATCTTCCATGGCAAAACAAATGTCCATCATCCCTTTTACGGGAAAACTCGGTCCTCTCATTGGGTATAAGCGCAATGGCAACTACTTCCTGCGCTCCATGCCGGAAAGCGTGCAGCAAACGGCTGCTACCCGGCGTGCATCCCGGCGCTTTGGCATCGCCAGCAGGAAAGGTGCTTTTATCCGTCATGCTTTTTACGGCCACCTGGATATCCATTGTGACAGCGCCCACATCAATCGGCTCAATAAGCTACTCATTGCTGCCGGCGATCATCACGAGGCGCTGACAGGCTTCCGCTTCAATCAGTCTACCGGCGTAGATCGTTTCTTTCCGGTGGCTCCCCGCCTCTTGAGTAACGGGATATTAAATATTCCCGCACAAACCATCGATGGGTATAAAGGTATTACTGCGCTGGAAGTAAAAGTGATCGCTACGCGTATCGATTTTATATCACGCCAGGTGATGGGTAGCGAAACAGTTACGCTAATGATAGACACCGATACCACTTTCCAGGAAACAAATGTTTCGCTGGAGGTACCCGGAGAAGGTTCACTGGTAGTGGTTTTCCAGGTAAGAGCGATGTACAAAGATGGCCCATCGCACAGCAGACAATACATGGCTGCTGATATTATTGCGGTGGCAGCGCCAAAGGCACCCAAACACGCTAATAAACATAAGTATCCAAAGCGGAAGATATTGCTTCCCAAACTTACCTATACATACACATATCCAGCAATCATTCAACTGGAATAAAGCCATCTTGCCTCCGGAGATATTTTGATGAATAGTCCCTTATACCTGCTTCCTTTCAATAGTCTATTTCTTTCCACAGCTACAGTCTCGTACTGAAGTAGCCCTGCTATGACCAATTCTGACCTCTATCCATTTACTGATGCAATTTCATCGGCGTTATACATCCGAACGTCATCCCCGCATCAAGTCCACCTCTCCTGCAGGGCTTCTATAGGTGCTAAGCGGGTGCTAAGCATAGTATCGACGGTATCAATGTAATGAACATACCGTCCGGATCAATAAATCTTATCGGATTATCAAACGCATAATTATATGGCGAGTGCAGGCCAAAAAACCAGTGCCCTCGTACCGGTTTTTTATTTGGGGCAACACTTGTATTATTTTACCACTCATGTAAAAATCTCATCTTTTTAATGTTTATGCTTTCGATTGCAATTTCATTTTTATACTTTTGAAACGAGCAATCAACAAACCACGCAATGAATTACGATAACTCAAGACGGAGCTTTCTGAAGCAGGCGGCGCTGGCCACCCTGGCCACCGCTACTCCGGGCCTGCTGATGGCCGCGGCGAAGCCCTATACCCGCAAAATCGGGCCTAACGAAAAAGTAAACCTCGCCTTCATTGGTATAGGCAACAGAGGCGGAGAGATCGCCCAGGCGCTCTACAAAACAGGATTGGCCAACATTGTGGCACTCTGCGATGTAGACATGGGCGCACCGCATACCCTGGAGGTAATGAAAATGTTCCCTAACGTGCCTCGTTTCCAGGATTTCCGCCAGATGTTCGATAAAATGGGCAACCAGATTGACGCTGTGTCCATCGGTGTACCTGACTTCTCGCATTTCCCGATCACGATGATGGCAATAGGCCTGGGCAAACATGTATATGTAGAAAAGCCAATGGCACGCACATTCAACGAAGTGGAACTGATGATGAAGGCTGCCCGGAAGCATCCGAAAGTGGTAACCCAGATGGGCAACCAGGGACATTCTGAAGCTAATTACTTCCAGTTTAAAGCCTGGACAGAAGCCGGTATCATAAAAGATGTAACAGCCATTACCGCTCATATGAACTCTCCACGGCGCTGGCATGGCTGGAACCCAAATATAACCTCGTTCCCGGCTGCAGAACAGGCGCCTGCTACCCTCGACTGGAATATCTGGCAGATGACAACGCAGGGGCACTCCTATAACAAAGATTTCGTAAACGGCCAGTGGCGCTGCTGGTTCGACTTTGGTATGGGTGCACTGGGCGACTGGGGCGCACATATCATCGATACCGCCCACCAGTTCCTCGATCTTGGCTTACCATACGAAGTTGATCCGATCAAACTCACAGGTCACAATAACTTCTTCTACCCAATGTCTTCCACGCTGGCATTCAAATTCCCTAAAAGAGGAAATATGCCCGCACTGGATATCACCTGGTACGATGGAGTAGATAACCTGCCACCCATTCCTGCGGGATACGGTGTATCGGGACTCGATCCTAATATTCCACCCCCAAGCAATGGTGCTATCGCTCCTTCTAAACTGAATCCCGGTAAGATCATCTACAGTAAGGATCTTACATTTAAAGGGGGCTCGCATGGTAGTACCCTCTCTATCATTCCTAACGAAAAGGCAAAAGAAATGGCGGATAAACTGCCGGTAGTGCCGGAGAGTCCGTCTAACCACTTTAAGAACTTCCTGATGGCTTGTAAAGGTGAGGAACAAACACGATCTCCATTCGCCATTGCAGGTCCACTTAGCCAGGTATTCTGTCTTGGTGTACTGGCACAGTGGACAGGAGAGAAATTACAGTTTGATCGGGAAAAGAAGATCATTACTAATAATAAGCATGCAAACGAATTGCTGGTAGGTCCTCCACCAAGGAAAGGCTGGGAGCAATACTATAAAGTTTAAAGAGAGGACTACGGTCCTCTCTTTTTTTGCATTGCAGGGAAGGTTATTTTAATGAGCCTGGCAGGCCGGGAAAGTTTTCATTGAATCAATTCAGATCAGGAACTTTTTAGATAAATTGGTTTTCGCGCAGCAATACATGTGGGAAGTGCTGCTATACTTTATACAAACTTTCTGCATCTACCATCGGTATGCTATTTACCAATGTACCCAACTCCTTATCGCCATCAAACAGCAGTGGGAAAAACTGGCTGTCAAGTGCCTCATCCTGCACCATACGAGGGAAGTTATGCAATGCCTCCTTACGTTCATAATTATCAACATTGCTAAGCGTATTGCTGGCCATCAGATTAATCACCACTGCCCTTCTGGGCCTTTCCGAATAATTGGCGTAAGATCCATGGATCATCAGCGGATGGTGAAAACTGGCATAGCCCCGTGGTAATTCATTGGCTACTTTAGTTTCAAAAACCGCATACTGTTCCTCATTTAGCACTTCTTTTATAGCAGTCATGTCTCCTGTGAGACCAGTGATCGGGAGCAGTCCCCATTTATGGCTACCCGGTACATAGTAAAGACAACCATTTTCTTTGGTGGCGTTGTCCAGGCCTATCCAACAGGTAAGGTGATGCATGGGTTTGGTGAATGTCCAATATGAAAAATCCTGGTGCCATGCTACTACTCCACCGTGGTGAGGAGGTTTACAAAACAGTTGATCATGAAACAACCGGAATGATTGCCCCAATAACTGGTATGCAGCCATACGATAGGCAGGCGACCATATCAGGTCATGAAACCCTGGCGTAACCCTCCAACCACCGATAGCATGAAAAAGCACCTTGTCCGGGTCCTCCGCTTCATTGCTCTCATAGTGATAAAACAATTTCTTATCTGCTTCATTTACTGCCTGGAGTTTTACCAGTTCTTCATTAAGGATGTCCACTTGTTCATCCGTCAATATCCTGATACCACTAATAAAACCCTGCTCTTTAAACAAGGCGACCTGCTGCGCTGACAGCATATATTTTTCCCATTCTGCTGCAGTTTTTGGCTGCTCAAATATGTTGGCAAGAGGGCTACTATAGGCCGCCAGATCATGATTTAATTTTAAAGGTAATTCGTTCATGTTTGCCGATTTAGAAATTAGAATGAATTAATTCAGTTTGCCAGCCAACCCGGGAATTAATGCAGGCGTTTACTGCAAAATAAAACTCAGCGGCTCGTAAGCGTGTAAAGAAACAGTTAGTATATTTTTATTAACCGGTATCTTTTTACCAACCGGTTCGCCACGAAGATTAACCGGGGTGGCGTATTTCAGCTGCCTGCTTTCAGGTAAGGTCACATTCACTTTTGCGGTGTTGCCTGCCTGCTCCCATATCCGTAACAAAGTACCTTTATTGCCATCCGGATCAGTACCAAAAGCTGTAACCAGCACTCCTTTACGGGAAACAGTCACTCCGGACTGGCTGGAAGGCAGTATCTTCCCGGTTCCGCTGGTGGAGACAGCCAGGAGGGGCACCCTGGCTTCCCATGATTTCACCGCAAGATTTTCTTCTGTTTTCTCTCCCTGTTTTATACTCCATATGCGTACCCGCTCACTCCATGAACCCTCTGTCCAATAAGGAAAATTAGTATTCCACATATTGTTATACAAATTCACAAACACCGTGGCTTTCTTCGGAAAATAATCATAATCGTATTTCCAGAGACCTGGCTCTCCAAAGCTTAGCAGTGGCGCATCTATAGCACAAACGCCAACCCCGGAATTGCCTGGTCCTACCAGAGACACGCCAGTGTTTACGCCATAGAGATACCGGTTACCGCCCACAATCTGGTCTTTTGCCAGGTTAATGGTTCCTCCTAATCGTCCTACCAAAAACTCAGGCTGATTAACATTAAAAGGAAGGCAAAGCCAGCCTCCCTCCGGAACCGTGTTTGGCACCTTATCAGTTATTTTCCACTCCATGTCTATGTATGGAAAATCCAATGGGAACGTATATGCTATGGAAACGGCCCCGGCAAGCGGGCTCGCGTTAACAGCGACCAGTGTAACTTTGTCCGCAACAGACGAATGCTCCATTTTAATTTTCCAATCACCGGGTGTACTGCTCTGATAGGAAATATCTTTGGGCATATCGGGCTTTGTTCCTGCCAACGGGTTATTCATTGTATAATTCCTGTTGTGATAATCCACCGTTTGGTCATAGCTGAATCGCTCGTGTAAAAACTGGCCCAGTGCATAGTTTGATTTTTGATCGACCAGTTCTTTCCCGGACGCTTTTTCAATCAATGAAACGATTCCTCCCTTTTTATTATCAAACTTTACCGTATAAAAATTTGTGTTGAGGGTAAGTGTATTTGCATCAGACGTATCAGCAGTTGCTACTGCTTTCGTTATTACCTTATAACCATTAGCCGGAATATTTTCTGCTACCATCATTTCTCCGTCGATGGCTACCATTCCGCTTCGGACCCATGGCAAAGCGTTGTATACCAGTATTTCTCCGGGCTTTGCTTTAACATTAGCCGCCAGCAGGTTTAATCTTGTGTTCAATGCTGTTGAGATGATACTGTCTGTGATATTGATGTACCGTGCTTTATCTCTGAAACTGGCTTCAAATTTTTTATAAAACCCTTCCTTTCTTGCGTTGATAAAATCTTCGTTGTATTTATATCTGCCTTCAACATTACTCACACCATCTGTTGAAAAAAATCCGGTACCCGGGGCCCAGGCACCAAATGTATGCTCGCTAAAAAGCATACTGTTCTCATAGGCCTTTGCCAACGACGTCGTTAAAGAAGCGGTTGCAATTCCCCACCCATTCAATTGTGTATTCAATATATCCAATGCCGGCGCAAGGGGCCGCACATTTCTTGCTGTTTTTGATTCCACAGGCATCGCCATTACCCCATGTATCCACGGATCAACCATATCGCCATTTACTGTTGGAATAGCGGGATTTTCCTGCAATACGGCCTTTGCGTATTCCTCCAGATCAGCCAGATGAAGTCTTACCCCTTTCATTTCCGCTACCTGTTTTTTAACGGCTTCAATTTCTTTTGGAGATGGCGGACCTTCGTTGTCATGTGTCATAATTACTGCCAGGTAATTTTTTGAAGGCCAGTTGTCCGGAGGTTTTACACCTGAGCCATAATGTGGCGTATAGTTACAAAGTACCTGTGAGCCATCGGGTCCTACCCACCAAAAGAGCTGTGGCAGCCGCATAGGCTGCACCGTATAGTTGCAGCCTATTTGAAGGAATTTTACACCGGCATGATGCAACAGGGTAGGCAGCAACCAGCTGTGAGCCGGCACGTCGGTCATCTTCGCAGCAATAGGCAGTTTATGCCCATATTCGCGGGCTATTTGTGACGAAAAAATCAGTCCCCGTACATAGTCCTCCGGCTCCATCACATCCGACTCCATCGTTGCCGGCAACGCGTGAACACTGATGGCTCCATCTCTGAGCGCCTGTTCTACCTTCGCTTTTCTTTCCGGTGTTTGTAAAGGTCCCAGGATATCCGCTTTCATGGGCCACCCGGCGATCGTCCATTTAAAACGATCATCAGCCGGCTTCTTTTTATCGGCCTCTATCAAACGAACGGCATTATCCATCATATCTTCACGATACTTTTTCAGCACAGCATCCACTGACATCGTGTATCCCAAATCGCAATGCGTTTTAAATACTACCCAGATATCTGTTACTACAGGCGCCTTTTTTCCTGGTAGCAAATTAGAAGGCGGCTCAGGCACCGGTATGGGCGATTGGGGAACGTTTTGTGACATCGCAGGAAAAGCGGCCATCAGCATCACCATGGAAAAAACGCAGCTAACCACCACAAATGCCCCGCTACCTTTGCGCAGGAATAAAGCCCGGAAATACCCGACCCTTGTTATGAACCAGCCAATGGCGGATCTGATTTTCGGTGTATACATAAATATCATTTTAGTGAATGTTTATGATTGGAAAAATGAACAAAAATGTGTAGCGCCATTGGTTGCTTATTTTAAGCATCTTACCATACCTTAATTTGTTGCTGCCCGCTTTGCTTAATTTCAAAAGCCCCTGGAGAAGGATTGGCCGCATTACGCCGACTACCGGAATAATCCAGATCTATTTTGAGTGGAGAGCCATCCACGTTTTCAAAAGGCAGGTCAGGAACCATGGCCGGGTGCAGCGTTTGGGTGGTTACCAGTTTTCTTGCTTTTTCTGACAACCAGTTTTTATCCAGGTTAATTTCCAGGTAAACACCATCTTTCCGGGTTATTAAACGCGCGCCCGCATCAAAATCATTTTTAATCAATGCCTGCTGTTCTGTTGCGTCCTGTTCTTTATAGTTTTTTAATTTCTCCCGGGCATCTTTACCCATCTCTCCAAATTTCATGGGCATATCATTATTGACGGCTCTTACCGTTCCCTTCGTGTATACATTTCCGTTAAATGTTACAGGCAACAACGCTTTAGCGTACTGACTTGCATTGCCTTCATTTACAAATAAATTATTGACAAACCGGATATCTCCGCCAGGATTATCGTGTAAACCGGCAACATCAGTAGCGTGAGGTTGGAGATATGGCGTTAACCGGCTGTCATAGTTGATGACATTCATTTTCCCGCCGAAAATATTATGAACAAAAGCGGCTCCGCTTGAGTTCATCAGCAGATTGGTTTTAGACAGGAGGATATTATTGCTCACCAGCATAGGGCCATGATCCACCTCCAGAAAAATATCCTCGTCATTATCATGCATCAGGTTATTCTTTATCTGGGCGCCCTGCGCCATCCAGTCGAGCCAAATACCAAAATTGCTGCGATAAATATGATTGTTACGGATTTGTACATCTACAGCACCATGAAATTTAATAGCAGCTTGTTCAGCACCATTAAATAAGCGGCGGATATGAATATCGTGGATGGTATTTCCTTCTACCACACTGAAAGCACATCCCATGCTACCCACAATACCCGTTTGCTCACAATAAGCGATCGTATTGTTGCGAACAAGGTGCCCGCCAATAGTTCCCCTGTTCCAACCGAAAGCCAGTGCCCTTTTGATAGTCCCAACATAACCTTCTGCCGATTCCGTTTGATTATTATCGTGGTCATCTCCATATTTGCCCAGGGCAATGCCCACACATTTTGAATACTGGATGATATTATTTTCAATGATCCATCCACGGCTCCAATGTGTACCAATCAATCCCATTTGTTCAGCAGTAGGCGGCGCCCAGTTGGTAGCAGCTTGTTCCATCGTAAATCCCCTGACGGTGATAAAATTCATGAACGGTTTATCAGGATAAAAAACCGTTGGGCGAACATTTATTTCCACCAGTTCCCTGTTTGGATCCACATTTTTAAACTGCGCAAAGATGGTGGTACTGTCAGCGTCTGCAGTGGCACACCAAAGCGGATTTTTGGGATCGGTTGTATTAAACACCTCTTCTTTTTTGGCAGCTYCCATCAGCCAGTCACCATTCAGATATACGGCTCCTCTCAGGTATTTTCTGTCCTTGGGGTTAGGCGAAAACCAATCACCGTGAATATATTCTTTATAGGGATTAAACTCTTTGAAAAAGCTGTTGGGAATTTTCACTACCCATATATCATGCTCCTGGTGTTGCCAGCCTTTTACTGTTTCAGATCCTTTTATAATCACCTTCTCTCCTTTGGCGGCCTGGTATACAATTCTCTCCTTATCGGACACTCCTCCCCGGGGAGGCGTTATCTGTTCGCGATAAATACCGGCATGCACAGTAATCACGTCGCCAGGCATTGCTTTGTTGGCGGCTGCCATAATGGTTTTAAAAGGGCTGGACGATGAACCATCATTCACATCATTGCCATTGACCGACACATGGTATTCATGATGAAGCGGACTATTGTTATCTGCTGCTTTTTTTTGTGCAAAAGTGGAGATGCTGTATAGTACGAGCATTCCGCAAAAGAAATTTTTCATGTTCACTGTTTTATCATCTTATCCGAATCTCAGATTTATTCAACCTTCCGGAGTTATTTGGTGGTTAGTCGCTGCCATGATGTAAGTTATTTGTTGAATTAGGGTAGCGTTTTCTTAATAACTGCATCATATGCACATTTATCTCCCACTGGTTGGCCAGTGGTTGCCGGGTATATGGTGCAGATGGCATATAAGGCAGGGGACCGAATTCAGGAGAAATCGTCATGGTGAAGTCCCCGTTTTTTTCCCGGTGCCTGAGGATGGTATCCCACCACTGCAAATGCACCTGCAACTGCCTTTCCCATTCCGGCGAACGGGGATCATTTACCTGCGGACCTTCTTCATAACCTATCCGGGCATGTATGTGAATAGCATGACGGCAGGCCAGTGCAATAGCTGCTTCCTGATCTTCCAGCAAACTTTCGGCGACCACGCACCAGTGTGAGAAGTCGGCGGTGATGGGCAAATCAGGGATCTGTTCTAATATATGCTTTGTGGTATGCGCGGCGTACAGCGCTTTATTCCGGTGTGTTTCATGCGCAACGGGAATATTATATTCAACCGATATTTTTTTTGCCAGATCAAATAGCGCTTTATTCTGTTCAAGTGAATAATAGTCTTTCCCTGTTTGCGAATCTATCTTAACCGGCCTGGCTTCCATGAGACAGCGCAGGTGTTTTTCATAATTGGTTTTATGTACGTCAAAATCTCTTTCAAATGATTGATAGTACTGGCCTATCAGCAGCAGATCGAATTTCGCAAGAGCAGACATAAGGGCGTCCTTTTCACCTGCATCGAACGGAGCAGGCGCTTCAATACCATCATATCCGGCTTCCTTTACCTTTCGGCAAAAGGTGTCATAAGTTTCATGCTCCTGTCCCCATCTGGGGCAGAAAAACTGCAACGTTAGGTTGATTGGTTGAATATGTTCAGTCATATCATCAATGTTGATTAGAATACTAACCGGGTCCCGGCTATCTGTACTTCATTTTTTTGAGCAATACAAATCGCTGGCACAAACTAATAGTAGGGACATAACGGAGGGAATGGAATAAGCTCAATTCCTTTCATAACGGTACTTATAGTCCCAGGGAAATTACTACATTTGTTCATATGTTCAAACATTTGAACAAACTTATTTTTTCAGAGACCGTCTTTTTGTTGTTGTTAAAAAGAAGAGAAAGCAGCGATGTTGCTTTTCATCAGCAGCCGGACACACTCCAATAGACACGATTTACCCCTAATATTTCATGCTAAATGGTCTCGTATGGCCAACCCGAAAACGTAACACCGATTTACATATATTTGTGCCTTCCTGGACAGTAGCATTTAGTACTTATGAAATATTTTCTCCTTTGCAGTTTACTGCTTTTACAAATTGTTACCCACGCACAGCTGCTCTATCCCTACAGGGATACCACCAACCACTACTATATTGGTATTCCGGAAAAGTGGCGGTATTGGACAATTACCGACAATCCAAATGTCAGTATGATGGCAAAAGACGCTAGCCCAGTGACAGACTCCAGTAAACAATTTCCCGATAATATCAATATTACCATTGTTAATCATCCGGGAATAAGTGCAGATAGCGCGTTTATCTATCTGGCAACGGCTACCTCTCCAACCCGTCTTCAAATGCTAGATACGGGCAGCTACGTGGTAAATGGAAAAAAGATGCTGTGGTTCGATGACGTACACATAGGAGGCCCTAATAAAGATACCCTGTCCTCCAGTGACTTTGTCGTATGCAGTAATAACAGGGCTTATATCATCACCTGCACCAGTACCGCCACAAGATTTCCAGGCCGGCGGGATCTATTTCATCGGGTGGCCCAGACCTTCAAACCTGACCTACCTGCAAAACAGGAGTTAATACAAATAGCACTGCCAGCAGACCCAAAATGGAAGATCATTCTCGATAACGACGATTCCACTATGCATCTCAAACAGGTGATACCTATTAGTGAAAGCCCTGAGCACTGGGCTACGGTCATATCATTTGTTTCAGAAAAAAATACCGGTAAGGAAAGTCTGGAAAGCGTCCTTGCCAGATATAGTACACAATTCAAGAAAATCTGCAACGACTCAAAGTATACGCTAATTAGCAAAACTGAAAAATCGGCGCTTTTCAAAGCGGAATGCGCAGGGGACGACTCTGAATCTAATTTATGCTACCTGGTGCGGGGTGTTACGAGATGGCATCTCCTCGACTTGGGCGTTCGCCAGGGTGCCTTACCTGCAGATGTCATCAAACAGTGGACAGCCATTTTTCAGCAATCAAAAATAGTGATCGAATAAGTTAAAAATATCCCTCATTTCATTTAAAGCTACTCTTGCATCAAATTCAAGAGAACTACAGCTTTTGTTAAACATCAGTCATCTTCTTCCATACAGGGGGAGACCTATTCTTGTAATGGCCGTCTCAGGCAGTTTCTTACCGAGTTTACTGATTATACGGATTCCTGTTATAAAAAAGATTACTTAGTAGTAGAAAGCCTGGAGCATCCGCCCCAGGCTTTTTGCTTTTAACCAGATAAATTCTTATTTCAATGTACAGGTTAATGTTCCATAACCCAGTTGGTCATAACCACCGCTATTAGGCCCGTAATTTCCGCCACCGCCCTCCGGTCGCACTTTCTGGGCAAACCGTGCACAATTTGGAGCAGTCAGCCCTTTACGATTTACATAATGATTATACACCAGCTCCCAAATGGGGCGGGTATTTCCCCGGCTGGAGCTGCTGATCATATTTTGCACCACGCCAACACAATTGGTATAAGGCTTAAAATAAACGGAATCGCCCAGGTTATAGGCCGCTACATACTCTGCGCCCTTTAGGAAGCGGTTGTTGTCATAACCATACATATCATCACCCTGACTCCAGGCCATTTCGCAAAATGCGCCCATTAATCCTATGCCCAGTGTCGCATGTCCCTGATCGCGGCCACTTTCCTGCCATTGCCCCAGGCCATCTGGATGAACAAAATAAATGGCATTCGCAATCGCGCCGTTACCTGCCCCATATTTGAAATAGCTGATTGCTTCATTATAGATGTCCCGATCGTCGCACAGCACACCCGTAGCCAGGATAGAGTTCATAACACAAAGATCCCAGTTTGCATAGAAATGACTCATACACTTCTCTTTTCTTGTCAGAAAAGCATGATTCATCGGATAAAAAACATGCAACATCATCTGCTGGAACCGGGAGAAGTCTGCCGGAGCCCAGCCCCGGTAAGTTCTCATAATCTCTGCTGCATTGGCAAACTGATAGCCATACAATCCCGCTGCCAGGTTGGCGTCGTTGTTTCCACCGATTCTCTTTAATCTGGCTGACCATGCGTTCATGATCTGTATCGACTTATTAGCATATGCTTCGTCGCCGGAGACCTTCCATCTTAATGCCGTAGCATAAGCAGCGGCGATATCGTTATACAGCTGACCATAGTTTTCATGATGAATTCCGTCACTGCCCCGGTAAACTGTATCCGCCGGGTTGGGTTGCCAGCTGAGCGCACTATGTGCGTTGGTGGTCAGTTTGTTCCAGCCGGATAGCCAGGGCGCTGCCCCCGCGTCAACTTTACTTTTCATGCGGTCAAAATCCGACTGTTTATGTAATAACCCCGGATGCACAAAAATGGTGTCGTGATTATTCAATGGCAGCTTTTCTGCGGCATTAGCCATTTCTTTTCTGCACGCCATTACAAGAGAAAATAAAAATACACCCAAAATAATGCATAGCTTCCTGGCTTTCATAGGTTCCTCAACTTTATAAGTGTTAAAAAGACAATAAATTATTAAATACGGTAAATCACTAACGCAGGTTGCCTGAAATCTGGGAAAATGACTATTTTTTTTGATTAACTTCTGATTACTGTGTGCATAAGAAATATTAATCCGAATAGTACTGGCAACTTTAAAGTGTTTTTATACTCAAAGTATTCTCCGTTAATCCAGGTGAACTTACCGTAAGCTTAATATCACCGGTACGATGAGTACTTCTAATTACGACTAATGCGCGGCCGTGCCATGCTTTACGTGTATTACCTGTGTATGGATCAGTATCTTTAATATCAGCATTATCAACTCCTGCTATAACCCCAGGCCCATCTATCCTGAACTGCAAACGGGTTGCGGAATTGGGTTGAAATATGCCCTCCTGATCTGTGATTTCGACGGTAACGAAAATAAGGGCTTGTCCATTTGCCAATATTTCCTTTCGATCAGCAGTTAGTTTTATTTTTGCTGCACTACCGGCAGTTTGCAGCATAGCCGATTCAATTTCCTTACCATGTTCCACCCCTACAGCTTTAAGTAAGCCTGGCGAATAAGGAACAGAAAAGGTTGCTTTAAACTGTTGATCACCGGTAGTTGCCTGCTCGTCAATAAGTTTGTTGTTGAGGTAAAGCCGGACTTTCGGATATTTTGAATAAACCTCCACAGAAACATTCTTCCCTTCAAATCCAGGCCATGTCCAGCTTTCCCAGGTTGGCCATACMGACCACCAGGTTTCTTTGATTTCWAWWGGTTCCGGAGCMGGTTCACGAACRGCCATATAGAGCTTTTCTCCATTATTATACAGCATACCTCTATAATGTGAAATAGGTTTTCTCCATCCAATCAGATCTATATCACCACAATAAGCACCATGCCAGGGAAAGAAATCATGCTCCCAATGTTGACCCGGGACATCCCCTGAATAATACCAGCGACCTATCGACGATTCTCCTAAATAATCCATTGCCGTCCAAACAAAATCACCGACAACATAATGGTTATCCTGCACCAGCTTCCAATTGGTAAAAGCATCTCTCGGATAGGATTCCGTTTGAACAATCATACGTGAAGGAACTCTTTGATGGTCAGCGGGGGCACTATACAAGTGATAATTATAACCAGCTACATCATGTATATCCATGAGTGAATCAAAAGCCGTCCAGTTTTTATTATTTTCTACAATGGCGGATGTGATGGGACGGGAAACATCTATTTTCCGGATGGCATCGGCCAGCATTTTTGCCGTTTTTATTGCTTCCGGCTCTCCCCTCTCTGGTATCTCATTTCCTATGCTCCACATAACAACCGACGGATGATTACGATCACGCGCAACCATTGATTCCAAATCGCGCTTCCACCACTTATCAAAATACAAGGCATAGTCATTCTTATTTTTCCCTATTCTCCAACAATCAAATGCTTCGTCCATTACCAGCAACMCTAATTTATCGCAGGCGTTTAAAAAAGCTTCAGAGGGAGGATTATGAGACGTTCTTACAGCGTTGAATCCGGCAACCTTCAGCAACTCCACCTTGCGTTCTTCGGCACGGTCAAAAGCAGCAGCGCCTAAGCATCCATTATCGTGATGCACGCAGCCACCATTCATTTTTACTGTTTTACCATTCAGCTGAAAACCGTTTTCAGGACTAAATTTTATCGAGCGGATACCAAAATCTGATTGGATGTCGTCCACTACTTTTTTATCCTTTACTACCTGTACTTCCGCCTGGTATAAACAGGGTATTTCAGGTGACCACAATAAAGGACTGGACACCTGTATAGTTTGGGTAATCTCCTTTTCACCATTCGCTGGTAGTTCAACCTTTACCTGATCATTACCTGCATTTTTGGCTTTTTTATTCCAAAGAAGCGTTCTAATCACAATACTTTGATGGATAGATGTTTCATTTTTCACCAGCGTTTTTACCTGGACCGTGGCTTTTTTTGAAGTAACCTCCGTAGTTGAAATGGCAACACCCCATTGTGCCACATGCACGGGATCTGTAACCATCATCCAAACATGGCGATAGATACCAGAACCACTATACCACCGGCTGTTTACCTGTTGAGAATTGTCTACCCTGACTGATATGACATTTTCTTCACCAAACACCAGGTAAGGTGAAAGGTCATAACCAAACGAAGTATAGCCATACGGATAAATGCCCAGCGATTTCCCATTAATAAAAACTTCGGAGTTCATATACACCCCTTCAAAATAAATAGAAACCTGTTCGCCTTTCCACTCCCCTGGAACGGGGAAGGTTTTCCGGTACCATCCTATACCGGCAGGGAAGTATCCACCAGCACCTCCGGTCGGGTTTTTGGGATTTATCTTCCCTTCAATGCTCCAATCATGTGGTAAGTCAAGGCTTCGCCAATTTTTATCATCGAAGTCTTTCTTTTTAGCGTCAGGCATATCGCCTGGAAAAAACTTCCAGCTATCATCAAATAATTGTTTCCGCTCAATACTGCCGGGAGAGCCATTTCCCGGTCCCGGAGCAACGATATGCCTTTGCAGGGCTATATTATCACTAAGTGCTTTTGGTAAAAAAATATGGGCATAACATACTGACTCGTAAAAAAATATTACAGTCAATGCAACTACTATCCTAACTATCTTTTTCATGCGTTACAATCCTTACAAATTTTATTTAACCGGGATGCCAGGTATATGGACAGGCTCTCGGGCTATGATTAATTATTGGGTGATCACATCTACTTCGGCATATCCGGCATTATCGTTACCATTCGCCTCACGCACGGCACGAAGTCTTACATAACGGGCCTTTACCGGTGTAAAGCGCCTCGTTTGCCATAATGGATTATTTTTTATGTTTGGGAATTCTCCTTCATCTGCCAGCTTCCAATCCGTATTGTTCTGCGAAACAAAAAATTGATATTTTGCAATGGCGCCAGTGGTAGTGCCCTGGTCCGGCAGATATTTGAAACCAGATAGGTTTTGCTCACTTCCCAAATCGAGCACCAGATCAATGGGCATTTTTATATCGTTACTTTGATGCCATGCAGTAGATGGGTTTCCATCCAGGATTAGGTTTGCCTTTTCATCGTTTGGTCCGGTAATCCTCCAGTTCTTTCGGGAAATATCAAATTTTTCCCGGGATACAGGACTGCTTTTACCGGTAGCTGGTTCATAGGCAATAGCACTGATCTCCAATTTCCCATCTGATGGAAAGGGACCGGTGTATTTTTTTGATCTGGAAGATGGTTGTCCGCTGCCGGGCATATAGTAAACAACCGACTCCATATCCGCCGGCGTGATGGTTATTTCACCAGACTGATTCCTACTAATGGAAGGAGCAGCCAGGATCTGCGGTGCATTATAAATGCCAATATTGGAAATTACAGGGCAGCTTTTTGAACCGGTAATATTAAAACGAACCTGCGTAGCTGTTACAACCGGAAAACGAAGTATTCGCTTATATCCGATAGTTGTTGCTTTTGCCAGCTGTTTCCAGTTCCCATCAACAAGCCCCTCTACCGTGAAGGATTTCACGCGTTGCCCTAACCGGATATATTCCTGCACCAGGAATCGGTTAATCGTGGTTGGTTTACCAAAATCTATGGTTAACGATGCGTTAGTCACCTCATCATCAGTTGTCCAATAAGTATCCTTATTATTATCAATGGCCATACCTGCTTCAAACGCTTTGGCATTCCCACGAACATTGGAGGCTTTCACCTGCTTATTTGCAGCCAGATTTACAGCAAATGCTTCCTTTACAGCCCTGGCCAATCCAAGCGCGGCTTTTTCATCATTCGGATGAATCAGCCCATTTGGCATAATGGGGAAATTAAGTAGCAATGTGCCATTGCGTCCTATAGAATTATAGTATGTTTCCATTAATTGCGGTACTGTTTTTACCTGGCCATCTTCATGTGGATGATAAAACCATTCTGGTCTGATGGAAGTATTTACTTCGGCTGGCACCCAGGAATCACCGCTTTCCAGGCCGTAATGCAACATGTTCCATTCTACCTCACCTTTGGCATTTAGTAAGCTCCAGTTAGTTTCACCTACTACACCACCTTCGGTGCCTACCCAACGCAGGTCTCCCCTGTCGCCACCATCGTTCCATATTACACACTCAGGTTGTAGTTTGCGGATCAGCTGATAAGTATGCTGCCAGTCATAATAAGTAGTACGGTCAATGGTGCGGGTTTCATTAGCGCCGCCATAATATCCTGAACCACCATTAGCACCGTCAAACCATACTTCGAAAATCGGTCCGTAGTTGGTAAGTAGTTCAGTCAGCTGATTCCTGAAGTAGGTGATATAGGCAGGCTTTCCATAATCAGGGCTATTCCTATCCCAGGGCGATAAATAGATACCTAGTTTCAAGCCGTACTCTTTACAGGCATCCGCCAATTCCCGAACCACATCTCCTTTACCATTTTTCCATGGAGCATTTTTCACCGAGTATTCCGTGTATTTGGAAGGCCAGAGGCAAAAACCACAGTGATGCTTTACAGTAAGTATTATTCCCTTCATACCTGCTTCTTTGCAGATGCGGGCCCACTGACGACAATCCAATTTTGCCGGATTAAATAATCTCACCTCTTCATTGCCAAACCCCCACGATTGATCTGTATACGTATTTAAGGAGAAATGGATAAAAGCATAGTATTTCATCTCCTGCCATCTCATCTGATTTTCCGTTGGTACCGGACCAAATGGGTCGGGAGCCTTTGTCTGAGCATAGCTACTACTAAATGAACATAGGAAAAAAGCAATTCCACACAGCAAATATCTCATTGAACTAATGATCATGTTGTTAATATTATTTTGACCTAATTTATTTTTACAACCTTAAACGTCTTCAACCATTTCCCTGCTTCTACCCGAACTATATACGTACCAGCTTTCAGGGCCGCTCCCATTGACATTAAGCCCGCAACGGAGGTACGTTTAGCCGTTTCCACCTGCTTACCTGTGAGGTCGAATATAATAATACGTTCTACCTCATCAGGTTTATCAATTGTTATATTGAATGTTGAGGAAAAGGGATTTGGATATACTGACGCCCGATTATTGGTTGCCTCTTGTGTTTTCAGCGAAGAAGAAGTATCTGTTTCCATTGATGTTCTTGCCAGTGCAACAGTTCCCATTGTCCATTGCTGGTTATAACTACTGCTTTCTGACCATTGACCTGCATCTGCACCATTGGTCGTTTGGCCTAAACCGTCGAGGTATAATCCGGTAGCGCGGTTCTTTAGCTTAACATAACTCCCGGAAGCAGTCTGTTGCCATTGCTGATTATAGCTGCTACCATTGCTCCACTGACCCGCCACTGCACCGTTGGTTGTTCTCCCCATACCATCAAGATATAGACCGGAAGCGCGGTTTTTCAACTTCACATAACTCCCGGTTGTTTCCAGCAACCATTGCTGCGCATCGCTGCCACTGCTACTCCATTGCCCTGCATTAGCTCCATCGGTGTACCTGTACATGCCGTCTATCAACAATCCGGTGGCACGGTTGGCCAGCGTAACGTAAGTCACAGAAGCGGCAGCTTTCACCAGCAAAATCGCCGTTGTAGAAAGAGCCGGCACCGTGATGGTAAGTGAATTTGAGCTTACCGCCACTGTATTTTGTTGAACCGCATTTTGCGTGTGCGATACAAAAGTTTCCTGTGCCGGTAAAGATGACAACTGCAAGGTTTGATAATTTCCATTGGCAACAGTGAAATTGCTCAGATTAATAGTAACAGTACGGGAAGTAGTCCTGTCGCGGTTTACCAGCATCACCGTTAAAGAGTCGGCATTTTCATTTACAGAGGAGTAGGCAGATACCGTGTTTTCCAGTGAAGAAATACTTGAAACACTATATTTCTTTGCATTCCTGCTAAAGAGGTGCAATGTTTCCCACATGCCAACAGACCAGTTCCATGGCGAAAAGAATTCAACGCCATTGTTTGCAAAGGTACCAAGGTGTGAAGCATATATAACAGATTCAAGGCTTGGGTTGCTGCTTGACATGGTGCCCCATTCGCTTATACCACAGGTTATGCCATGGTTGGTGCCAAAATGTTCCGTCAGCCAGCCATCGATACGCTTGAAAATATATTGTTTTGTCAATGAGGCATCCCATCCGCCGGTGAGCGTTCTGATACCATTTGAACCCGGATAGTCATATGTGGTATCATAATAAATCCGGTGCCCCTGCAGTGCCGCAGCGTCATCGTTATTATACGAGGGATAGTTGTGAATATCCACTACATCTACCAGCTTAATACCGGTTGCCTTATACTCATCTCCAAGGCGTTTAATAAAATATTCGAGCCAGCAATAATACCTGCCATTTACGTAAATGCTTTCATTCGACCACTTGTACCATTGCCATTCCGAGGTGGTGACAGGTCCGCAGAGCTTGATGCCAGGATATAAAGCTTTCGCTTTCTTTGCTAATGCTATGTAGTTATCCATAAAGGCAGCAGCCGATATTTGTGTTGGCATCGCATAGTCATGTGTACCGCTCCATATATCTACTTCATTATCCATATTCCAGTATAAGAACTGGTTTTTGTTGAGCCCTATGCCATTGGCGCCAAACCAATAATTTAGAATTCCAACAGAAGAGTCGGCAGGCCATAACTGCGTAAACAAATTAATATTCCCTTCCACCAGCGCCTTACCGGAAGGGTTTTGCGTATTAGGTGTGCCACCACCGGCTAAATTCTGACCAACTCCTGCCCAATACTGGGCCTGGTTGAAAGCCCAGTCATCGAAGTTATTATTGGTGTTGGAGGCAACTCTCCCCATTAACTGAAAAGCAAACATACCTTGCATATCAGGATAATTGGCAGCAATATTTTGGGCATATACATCCCAGTTAGTACCATACACATTATTATACCAGTCCGGATGGACCGTAATTTTTTTACGCCAGTTATAACCTGTTGCGTTATTACCTCCGTTCATACGGGCGAAACGTAAACCTGCGTCTTTATAAAATTGTACAGGCTTATCAAAGCCTTCGTTCCGGCCATATATGTATGGGGAAATCAACCGTTTGTTTTGAGTCGAATTAATTGAAATAGTAACATTTTGTGCAACGGCGGTATAAAGTAAAACGTGGCACAACAAAAGCAAAATGGTTTTCTTACGCATTGTTTTGTTTTTTACTAATTGTTTGCAATTGAATTTTTACCCAAAAGTGCTGCCGCACCTTCAACCTGGAACAGCATTGTTTAATAATCGCTATCATTAGCGTTTGATAATATTCAAAAAGAAAACATCGTTCTCACGAATCCAACTCTTTTGAAAAAGGGATTCCGGCTTTTACAGTAACAATTTCCCTGGCAACAGGCGAACCATCGTTTTGCTTCTTAGGTTGCTTCTCTTTTATTCTTTGAGCGACCAATGTTTCTGCAACGGCAGAAAGCAGCAGCATCAAAAGAATGACTTTTCTTTCCATCTTTCAATCTATTTAATGCGCTTATTACCGTTTAAAAATATGCTGGGAAAATAGATACAGGTTACGATCCCACTCAATGTTGTCATGCCCGTTAGTATCTACATTCCAAATATGGGTGACACCTATTTCGTTCAAATACCGATGGGCCTTTTCACTAATCTCAAAAAGCCCATCTTTATTTCCACATCCCAGCCATAGCAGTTTCAACTTTTCCTGAGCAGCTTTGATATCCGGAATAAATTTGACATCCGCATACATACCGCCGAACATATTCGTATTAGGTGCCGAAGAAAATCCACCTACATAGCTAAAGATTTCCAGATGATGCAAACCTATATTTAACGACTGTCCTCCGCCCATTGACAAACCTGCTATAGCACGATGTTCACCGTCGCTAATGGTCGAATAATGTGAATCGATGTAAGGGATGATATCTTTCAATAAATCCTCTTCAAATGATTTTCTATAACCTTCAAAATTATCCGCTCTCCCGGAACGGCTGGCTGTTGATGTATCCGTTACTGTCAGCTTAGTATCGCAGTTGGGGAAAACCATAATTACAGGCTGAATTTTACCATCTGCCATCAGGTTATCTGCAATATTATCTGCCTGGCACCATTCAATCCATTGACGATAGTCTGCTCCCAAACCATGTAACAGATACAGCACCCGATATTTCTTGTCTGCCGAATATCCCGGAGGGGTATATACACTCATTTCCCGAAGTTTCCCAAGTGTTTTCGAGTTGTACTGAACAACTGTTAGTTTTCCGTGAGGTACATTATTACGCTGCACATTAAATCCGGTAGGTGGATCAGGAAACGTGGGAACAGTGTCCGCTGG
This sequence comes from Chitinophaga sp. 01L420, assembly GCF_056399985.1. Lineage (NCBI taxonomy): Bacteria > Pseudomonadati > Bacteroidota > Chitinophagia > Chitinophagales > Chitinophagaceae > Chitinophaga > Chitinophaga sp. 01L420. Next base: position 23,783 of record NZ_JBFTSK010000024.1, on the reverse strand, counting down.
AAGCGAAACCTTAGCTGTTTGCGCCAAACAAATGTGACTGGCTACAGTAAATACAATCGAAATAAATAAATATCTTTTACTCATTTTATTTTTTTTATCACGCTTTTTCATTCGTTCCAAACCAATACCCCTGCTGGTTCCAGCACTTTTCCTCCGATCAATATTTTGGCCGGGTCGGGTATTTTCATTTCATAATTATCAGAGGAATAATTCACCGCTATATAAAAACCATCTCTCCAGTAAACAAATACGCCAGGAGGATAATTTTCAGTGGTAGCACCTGCTCCGGTGTAAATTTGTTTCAGTATGTCCGCTTCCAGTTTAGCATCGTCTGTATCCACACCGATATAGGTAACAGTGCCTTTACCTACTTTATGTTTCACTACAGCTGCTTTCCCTTTATAAAACTGGTTGTCATATACAGCAAGTGTTTCCGTATTTTTATCAGGCGCCAGTAAATCAGCCCAGTTGTTCCAGCTGTAATGGGTGGAGCCCATCAGGAGATCTCCTTTGGCGTTACCGGCAAGCATATCGGTTGCTTTCACCTGTGCACCTATCAGCCCGGATACAGGAGCGGCGCATTCCCCCTCCCAGAAGTGTCCCATGCGATCTTTGGTGGCAGTGCGGCAGGTAATAATTAAGTGTCCCCCGTTAGCAGCATATGCATGCCATTTTTTCACCAGGGCACTATCCACCATTTCGTATGCCGGAATAATCACAAATTTGTACTTCGACAAATCAGTTGTTTCCGCGATCAGGTCCACAGGCGCGCCAAATGACTTTGCTATTTCCAGAAATTTAATCGGGTAATTCCAGGTATCCCATTGCCAGGTCTGTTTTTGCCGGTCAATAGTCCAGTAATTTTCCAGGTTCCAAAGAATGGCTGTTGACCGCGCAGTCAGTTTTTCAGGCATGGAAGCACCGGGTTTGTATCGTTTCCGCAGTTCCTTTATTTCTTTCATGTATTGGATATATTCCTCCCCGCCCTGCGAAGGGGTTACACCATCTGTTTGTATTACGCCTGCATGGTATTGTTCCGCACTATAATTGATCTGACGGAACCGGTAGGAACAGGCCAGCTTTCCACCCGCCGCGAACGTGTGGTACAACCACATTCGTACCGTTCCCGGTAAAAGAAGCGGATTGTAGCTCCCCCAGTTTACCGGGCCCGGCTGAATTTCCATTACACCGGATACACCGCCGACAGATTTATAATATTCAGCAGCAAAGAGAATCACTTTACTATTTCCTAAACGAAAGCCCTGCTCCCCGATATTATTAGTACCTCCATTTGGGTAGGCAGTATAGGTAGCAAAATCGAGTTTATTCGTCCTCCTGGGATCTGCTCCAGTAGATACTGCGGTATAATTAGTGGTGATATACTGGTCTTTCGAGATGTAATTTCGCAGTATCTCAGCCTGAAAATCGAGGAATGCCCCCTGTGCATCTGCACTGTACCGTTTAAAATCCAGCAGGGCATGGGGATTATTACCCCACCACCCTACCAGATTCGTGTTAGGGATAATAACCTGGTCAAAATTGTTATACCACTGACTCCAGAAGGCAGTTCCCCAGGCGGTATTCAAAGCCTCAATTGTTTTGTATTTGTTCTTTAGCCACTGCCGGAATGCCTCCTGTGAAGACGGATTATAATCAGGTTTGGCATCAGGCTCATTGTCAAGTTGCCAGCCAATCACATCTTTATGTTGCCCGTAACGTTTAGCCATTTCCGTTACAATGGCGGCCACAAACTTCCGGTATGCGGGGTTCACGATTGATCCCAATCCGCGCGTGCCTTGCTCACCACGGATATAATGACCATCCATTACAAATGTTTCCGGATAATTCGTTCTCATCCAGGTTGGAGTGGTTGCAGAGGGCGTGCACATCAGCACTTTCAGGTGATATTTTGTACAGAGGTTTACCACCTTATCGAGCCATGCAAACTCAAATTTCCCTTCTTCCGGTTCCATTTTAAACCACGCAAATTCCGCCAGGTGCACAAACTCATAGCCCATCTCTGCAATTTTCTTTATATCCCGTTCCCACTGGTTTTCGTTCCAATGCTCGGGATAATAATAAATACCGGTCGTAGTGAGATTTTTCTCAGGAAAAAAAGGATGGACAGCCTGCGATGTCGCTTTAAATCCCGAAATCAAAATTGTAATTAAAGCAAGTATTGAATATCTATTCATCTGAAGATTTATTGTTTATTCATCTACCCCCGGCAACAAGGGCATCAATAGTGCGTTTATCAAGCACCGTATTATTCCGCCTGTCCAAAGCACCACCTGTATCCCAGAAAAAGGGTTTCATACCGCTGGCGATTGCCTGTTTGGTTACATAAGTCAACCAATAATCCACGGCATCGTTGTGAGTGTTCAGATCTTTGGGAACATGCCTGCTGCCACCCCGTCTGTAAGCGCCGTATTCGCCCATGATGAGAGGGATTTGCTTATCTGGGAATTTGGTTTTCATCTTGCCAAAGGCGTTGTTGACATCAGTTTCTTCTCCCCAGGTGGCGTTTCTATCAGGTTCAATGGTAGAATGATGTCCTGCACCCCAGTAATAAAATATTTTGCCCCAGGAAGCATCGTCCTCCATTAAACAGAACTGGTATGGCGTGTAATAATGTACTTCCACCATCATGCGGTCTTTTACCGCATCTGTGGGGAGCGTATTCATCAGGTTATTGGTTTTATCAATATCCGTTGAAGGTCCCTGCACCACCAGTACCCTGTAGCTGTTACGTCCACCGGTGGATCTGACTGCATTGATGAAGGTTTGATGATAGCTGTTGAGTATGTCCATCTGCTCTGCATTTTCTACCGGAGGTTCATTGGCACTTGCAAACATCAGGTGCTCATCAAAATCACGCATGGTGGTAGCAATTTGTTCCCAGAATGCTTTTTGTTTCGCATTGACAGAATCCTTTTTTGCCTTGTTGATATTGGCATCCAGCCAGCCACCATCCCAGTGGATATTGAGTAAAACATACATATCGTTATTGACACAATATTGAACTACCTGTTTTACCCGGTTGAGCCATGCATCCTGGATCTTGGCAGTAGCTTTGTCGGAATACTGGTTCCATGAACAAGGCAGGCGGATAGCATTAAAACCCTGTTGTTTTACAGCCTGTATATAACTTTCGTTAATCAAAGGATTTCCCCATGCGGTTTCGCCACCAATAGCCTCCAGGGTATTGCCGATGTTCCAGCCCAGTTTAAATTTAGCGGCCAGTTGTACTGCATTACTTCCCATGCCGGTTGAATTGGCAGGAACCGGTGATGTATTATAGCCCGGATATATACCGCTGGCCTGTGTTACATTAACCCTGCGCATCTGGCTATTACCTGCATTCACTACCAGCACAACGGAACGGGAGGCACCAGTGGTATTGGGCACAGTCGTCAACCGGATAGCAGCCTTGCTGCTACCACCCGTTGACTGACTTAGCTGCAACCAGGAAGTAGCCGGATTTTCAATATTCCAGTCTACGTTACTGGCAATCGTTACATCGGAAGCGCCGCCTTCCGGCTGAAAAGCAACGTCAGATAATGAAACCGACAATTCGGGCGTAACCACGCTCTTTTTACTACAGTATGCAAACATTACAACAGACAGCATAAGTCCGATAAGTCCACACCAATTTTTGGTTTTCATATTTATGATATTTGGTTAAAAAATTTTGCAGCTATTTAATCTTCACCACCCGGATATTATCGACAGCAGCTTTTAAACCGGAAGCCGAAGGGGACGCAGCAAAGTTTTTGGTATGGATATTTACAGATCCCTTGGCCGTGCTGCCCAGCAAACTGGTCAGGCTTGCAGCTGCCGTACCTTTGCCGTCGCTGGCTCTGAACGTTGATAACGGAAGGGTGACTGTACGCCATCCTTTTGTGATAAAAGGAGAAATAGTGCCATCGGCGCGTTGCCACGGCTCATAGCGGGCCATATAATCAAATGAGTTGCCTTTTACTACATAAATAGAGGTGCCGGTCCATGCAGCAGGAACACTGATCTCAAACTTAATGGCATATTGATCAATAGGAACACTTAAACTGTCAACAGGAACCCACTGTACGTCGTTGGTATTTATACTCCGTTGCCAATTCCACCAGTTACCATCACCTGCAGGTAGAATATCATTATTTAACACGGCGTAGTAGCCCTTGTTGCCGGGGAAATTGACACTGCTGTTGTCTGTACCGGTACCCCAGCTGAAAGTATTTATCTTATCGAAATCACAGAGTACGCCGGTCGTGGAATCGTTTACATTAAAAGGGGTGGAAACAGTACCGGATTTTGTGCGGATCACTACGGGTCCGCTTTGCGAAAGCGCAGGCAGTACAAATCCGATGAACGTACCATCGCCGGCTACAGTATAGGCTGTTATCGGCGTACCGGCAAAAGTCATTTCGCTTATAAAAAATAAATTTAACCCGGAGATATAAACGGAATCACCCGCCCTGGCATTTTCGTTGGAAATGCTGGTAATCGTAGGCGGTGGGGCCACAATGCCGAATGTAAAAGTGGTAGTCCCATGCTTGGTAATATACTGGATGGTATTCAGGCTTTCTGCAGGCACCGATGGAAATGGTATTACGGCAGGCACCAATACGGTAGCACTGGTATCCGAAAACAAGATACTGTTGATAGTAGCAGGTACGCCGTTGAAAGAGATCTGTACCGCTTCCCTTAAGTTACGTCCGACTAACACCACCCGTTGACCGGTAGTGATGGAATTAACAAGTGTATCATCAGGAGAAGCAGCATAATTTCTAACACTCGTTATAACAGGAGCTCCTTCAGTGGTGTCTTTCTTACAAGCTGATTGCGATAGGGCAAAGACAGCAGTAAGCACCAAAAAAAGTACGTTCCTGTAAATCTGGTTGAATATTACTTTATTCACGGTAATAGTTTTAGTATTTTTTAATAATAAGATACCGGAGCTTCCAGCAGTTTAGGATTCGCCGTCACCTCAGAAGAAGGTATGGGAAAAGTGAAACTTTGAATGGTGGCTGGCGTAATAGTACCAAATGGATCTTTGGCTGTTACCACACCATCCGTAATGGTAAATGTTACCCGCTTTTCCCCATTTAATTTGCTGATTGCCTTGGAAGGATTGTAATAAGATAATCTTACCAGATCTGTCCAATATTGTCCCTCTCCCGCCAGTTCAATTCTTCGCTCATTAATCAGGGTATCAATATCTATTTTAGTGGTTGGAGCCATCCCGGCTCTTGCACGAACTTTGTTAAAGTAAAGAAGCGCCTCGCCGTCAGCACTTGAACCATTGTTACCAAGTATTGATTCAGCGTAAATGAGGTAAACATCCGCCAGTCTTAATAAAGCATTATGTTCTGTAGAGGAAGTCAGGTTCATTGTTGGCGCACTGTTATCCTTATTGGTACCGATAATATGTTTCTTCAATCCGGCATCACCTGTAAATGTGTATCCTCCACCTGCAGCGTTCAACTCCGCGTAATGATCCCCTTTAATCATAAAAGTTGCCTTACGCCTTAGAGAATCCCTTGTGGAGTAAAGCTGGTACATATCTATGGTTGGGCTAATAGCAAACCAGCCCGCCGATCCGTTGGCAGATATTTCTGTACCTCCCGGAGAATAGATCTGCAGCATATTTCCTTCTAACCAACCTCCACCCGGGGCCCACTGCAATGCAAACAATGACTCCGGATTGTCGTTAAACTGGGTTTTAAAGAGATCCGCATAATTAGCTACCAGCGCCAGACCACTGTTCTTACACACATTTCCGGCGTATTTTTTTGCGCTATCCAGGTAAGCCTGGTTCCTGGCCCCTCCCTGCTGATTTAATCCGGCTGCTGTCAGATAAACCTTACTTAACATGCCTTGTGCCGACCAGGTAGTTACTCTTCCGGCAGCATCAGCCGGTGGAAGATTTCCAGCTGCAAACCTCAGGTCATTAATGGCGAATTTATATACGTCCTCCGTTTTTATACGGTTAATCAATGGAGATACAATCAGTTTACTGTTATCTTCAATAACGGGTACTGCACCCCATAACACAGCCAGATTATAATAGGCAAATCCACGTATAAAGCGGGCTTCAGCAATAGCAGCAAATTTGTCTTTATCAGGGATGGAAGCCGGCGCCTTTTCTGTAATGGCATTAATAGTAACATTACAATGTGCAATCACATTATACAACCCTTTCCAGTTGGAAATCATAATGCCGTTTAAGCCGGTAACTGTAAAAGTATTAAGTTGTACAGCATCTCCCCAGAAATTAACCCCCATATTTCCACTCAGCACATCACCAACAGGTAAATAACAATTGTAGTTCCAGCTACCCCAGGGTGTACCAGCATACAATGCAGCTGTTGCCAACCTGAGATCATTGGGAGTTTGATAAAAATTATCAGCACTTATCTGCGACAGGGGCGGACGATCCAGAAAGCTTTTGGAACATCCTGTTATAACTATCGTAATTAGCAGGAAGACAATTATTTTATCCAATATTGATCTCATAACTATTTATATTAACAGATGAATATTTTATTTGGTCAATTTAATATTGGCACCGACGGTAAACACACGGGGCTGCGGATAAAAACCGCCGTCAACACCAGCACTCAGCGGGTCCCATGATCCGATCTCAGGGTCCATTCCTTTATAATTTGTAATGATGAATGCGTTGGAGACATTGAAATAAACCCTCAGATATTTAATGCTCGCTTTGGAAAGTAGCTTTTCAGAGAAAGTGTATCCCAGAGAAATATTTTTACATCTCAGAAAGGAGCCATTCTCCACGAACTTGTCAGAATTCCTGTTATTATCATTGGTATTATCATTTCTAAGCCCGGGTATCCTTGTTTCCGGGTTAGTCACCTTTATATTATCAATATCAGTAGCAACCCCTTTCGGGTCAATCAGGGTTAGTTTCGCATAGTCCGTTAATGACTTGAAATAACCAAAACTGGTGCCCGGGTATTCTCCATTTACCCGAAGCTGATTAAATACTTTATTGCCAATATTTGCTGCGAAAAATATATTCAAATCAATATTTTTATAGGAGAAGGTATTGTTGAAACCAATCTGGTATTTGGGTATGGGGGAACCGAGAAACGTTTGATCATGTTCATCGATAACGCCGTCACCATTAAAATCTTTGAACTTCAGATCACCATACCAGATGCTTCCGCCGGCAGCCCCTACTGGCAGTGGCACACCATTTTTAGTGGGTCGTGCATGGGTCTCCAATTCTTTTTTTGTTGCATACACGCCTCCGTCAATCACATATCCGTAAAACTCACCGATAGATCTGCCTACCACCGTTTTGCTGTACTGCCTGTCCAGGGAAGCACCATCTGTATTGAGCTTAAGTACTTCATTAATATTACGGGAAACGGTTAAATCAGTTTTCCAGCTAAAATTTTTGGTCTTAATACTGGTGGAACTGATTCTAAAATCAAAGCCTTTGTTATTAACCGTACCTACATTGACATACGGAGCTTCCATCGAGCCTGGCGAATAACCAATCGCCGTTCCGGAATACATAGGTAAAGGGATCTGCAGAACAAGACCATCGGTTTTACGATTATAAAAATCTACGGAGAAGTTTATTCTCCAGTTAAAAAGCGTTCCCTCCAGTCCGATGTTTGCATATTTTGTTTTCTCCCATTGTACATATGGGTTTCCTACATTCTGGGTAAGCTGTGCGATGCCCGTCAGCCCGGTAGCCACCGTAGCCAGTGTAGAGGTATAGGCATAGTCCCGGATATTCTGATTATTCGTTAACCCATAACCCAGGCGCAGCTTTAACTCATTAATATCCTTTGCAGTCTTCAGAAATTCTTCATTATTTAATTTCCAGGCAAATGCGCCTGAATAGGTATTCACCCAGCGGTTTTCAGGGGCAAACTTTGAAGAGCCGTCTGCACGGAGATTAACAGTAAACAGGTACTTGTCATTGAGGCCAAAATTAATACGGCCAAAATATGATTCCTGGGCACTTTGTCCTTTACTGCCGCTGTTAGCGGCGGTGGTAGGATCACCACTACTGATTACCTGCACATTATTAGAAGGAAAATTTGACCTGGAGGCGCCGGAACCTTCACTGGTGCTTAGCTGCGCTTCATGCCCCAGTAACACATTTACATTGTACCTATTTTTAAACAGATGTGAATAGGTAAGGAAGTTTCTTAACGTTGTAAATAAACTTTGCGAATAATCATAGGACGCGCTATTAGTATTGTTTTTTACAAGACCAAATGTATAGGAAGGATTAAACCTGTCCTCCGTTGCCATTGAAAAACTTGCTGTTCCTTCATTTCGCAGGGTCAGATCTTTCGTAAAAGCAATTTCTGCATATAAATTACCATAAAGCTGGTTTCTCTTTACCTGATCTTTATTAATAAGGGCGATCGCATATGGGTTCACCGTGCTGTTCACCCATCCGTTCGGGTTATAGGCCCCTCCCCAGCTACCATCCTCATTTTTTACGGCGATATCTGGTGTCTGACTTAATGCGGTATTAATGACATTCGAGCTGGTCGAATTCACACTTTCCTTGATATTAACCAATTGAAGACTGGTACCGATCTTTAACCAATTGGTCGTTTTATTGTCAAGATTCAGTCTTAATGACATCCTGCGGAAGTTGGAGCCAAGCGCAATACCTTCCTGGTTGAAATAAGACCCTGACAGCAGATACTGTGTTCGTACATCCCCCCCATTAATAGTTAACGTATGGTTGGACATCGGCGCATTTCTGAAAAGCTCTTTCTGCCAGTTAGTGCCTTCGCCCAGATACTTTGGATTTACAAATTCCGGCCGGGTATCAAACCCCCACCCTAAACCTGTATTTCTTTCATTTATAAATGTTGCATACTCCCTTAAATTCATCACCGGCAACTTTGCAGGTATCTGCTGGTAGCCGGTATACATGTCGTAGGAAATACTCGGTGGAGCAACCTGTCCCCTCTTGGTGGTGATTACGATTACACCATTTGTTGCCTGTGAACCGTAAATTGCTGTAGCGGATGCATCTTTCAACACATCAATGGACTCCACTTCGGAAGGATTGAGCCCTGCCAACGGATTGACGCCTGCGCCCAATGTAGCTGTACCGCCAATGATAATTCCATCTATTACATACATCGGAGAACCTCCGCCAAAAGAAGACAAACCACGGATCTGTACAGACACCGCTCCACCTGGTTGACCTGATATCTGTTGAACCACTAACCCGGGAACCTTTCCMTGTAAAGCCTGGTCCAGGGTGACTGGCTGTGTTTTACGGATCTCATCACCGGAAACAGAAGATATCGCACCAGTAACGTCCGGCCGCTTTACTTTGCCGTAACCAATTACCACCACATCCTCCAGTTGTGAAATATTCTCTGTCATTTCTATTTCCAGGGAAGCAGTTTTAGCCACCACTTCTTTTTTCTGGTAACCTATCATCGTAATTACCAATACACTTCCACTGGCAGCATCGATCGTAAACCGCCCCTCTCCATTAGTAATAGTAAAGCGGCTGGTGTTTTTTAAGGTAACGGTGGCACCAGGAATCGGGGATTTACTTTTACTGATGATGCTACCACTTATTTTTAATGTTTGTGCAGAGAGGTTTATGCTGGGAAGGAATCCCAAAAGAATACCCAATAGCGGTAGTATTCGCGAGCGAATCATTTTGGTTGACTTCATTTTTTTAATTTTAACTTGTGCAGATGATTATCCTCAACAGGCATTTTTCAGCGAGGATGACATTTCATAACGCTGGAACATTTGTGACAGGAACCAGGCAATCGATAAGTGCTAATTCTTTTTCAATAGAATTCCTTCTCATACATCACTTTTTCAATGTGATCTGTGACGACTTCAAGTTTAACTGTTTGAGGTAAACGACTAAGCAGAGGGACAGTAAAAGTAAACAGGTGGTCAGGATCTGTCATATGAGCAGATGGACTTGCCAGTAAGTCACCAAACGAGACATAAGCCGGCAAGCAAAGTAGCAGCAATTGTAGTTTCATATACGTGGATTGAATATTGTAAAGCTATTGTTATGTTATCTGAATCAGGGGGGCCAATTGATTCAACCATGAGGCCCAAATGTTACAATTCAGTAAATTTCCCCGTCAAAGACTTGACAGGGTGTTAGTTTTCACTCTATCTTTTTTAAGAAACTTCCTGTATCATCTAATTTATTCTACCTAAAGATTCATGATCACCATACCCCTGATTATAAGACTGACTTTCAAAAACCAGGGAAACCGGGCCTCCATGTTGCATTCATCCAACATCCTCTTTTCTCCCTACCCGGCTGTCCTGATAATAATATAGCATGACTGGCCTCCTACCACYCCGTATTTTGTTTTAATACATTATCTGATAATGTGATTTGGGTGTAAGGTATCTGCACCAGCCCCTTTGTTTCTATTACCTTAGATGCTAAAATGGTTTTGGTAGTATTCACACCACCATTTTGAAGTGTCACCGACGCTGCTATAGTGGATGCGGCAACATTCAGGCCCAGCAGGCTAAACAACAGCAATCGCAATTTCATACACGTGGATTAGATGCTGTAAAACTATGGCTATGCCAGCAGAAACCTGGGAGTCAAATGATTCAACCAGGGGGCACAAATGTTACAAACAACTGGATATCACCAATAGTATTTCATTAAAGGCTTTTATTCTTAAGATTAGCCAAATATTCGGAAGGCGTAATTTTGAATTCTTCCTTGAAAATCCTGCGGAATATCTTGGGATCATTAAATCCCACCTGGTATGCAACTTCAGAAACAGACATCCCGCTTTTGTCTAACAACTGAACAGCTCTTTTCAAACGGATCGACCGAATAAAATCCAACGGTGACTTGCCGGTCAGCGATTGTATCTTTCTGTACAGGGTAACCCTGCTCATGTACATCTCTTTGCTGAACTCATCTACTGAAAATTCCGGGTTATCTATTTGTTTTTCAATAATTTCCAATGCCTGTTGAAGGAATTTTTCGTCTACCGGCGTTATGGTCACCTCTCCGGGATTGACTTCAATCTGCTTTTGGAACCGCTTCTGTAATAATCGCTGTTGGGCCAGCAAATTACTGATGCGCGAAGCCAGGATTTCAAAGGTGAAAGGTTTGGTGATGTAATCGTTCACGCCTGCTTTCAAACCCTCCAGCTGTTTTTCTTCACTTCCCATGGCTGTAAGCAGGATAACAGGAATATGAGCAGTAAGTGTTTCGGTTTTAATTTTCCGGGCAAGTTCAACCCCGTCCATTAAGGGCATCATGATATCGCTTACCACAAGGTCAGGATTTAATAGTCTTATTTTCTCCCAGCCTTCCTTTCCGTTTGTGGCTTCTTCAATATGATATTGCCCCTTCAGGTTGTCTTTTAAATAAAAGCGCAGGTCTTCATTGTCTTCTACTATGACTATTGTCTTCTTCTTATCTCCTTTTTTCCTTTCTTCAATCATTATTTGCTCCCCTTCCTCTGAGAATACAGGACTGGCTATAGTCCGGCCAGAAGAAACATATATTTTTTTTGCTGGAAGCAGCACGGTAAAACACGTACCCTTGTCCGGCTCGCTTTTCACAGTAATGATCCCGTTGTGCAATCTTACAAACTCTTTCGCGATGGCCAAACCTAAACCAGTTCCCTGGTTTACCATACTCTCCGGAACATCTGTCTGAAAAAATCGTTCAAATATCTTTTCATGCTGATGGGCCGGAATGCCAATACCTGCATCTTTCACCTCAATAGCCAATGTTCCATCCGCTTCATCATTTGCCGGCTGCTTATACGTTAAGGTAACGCTCACCATCCCATTATCATGAGTATACTTAAAAGCATTGGACAACAGGTTAAATAAAATCTTCTCGATTTTATCCTTATCAAAATAAATTTCGAGGCTATCTACGCTGGACGCGAATGAAAACCGGATCTTCTTTTTTTCTGCTATATCGGTAAAAGAGTAACTGGTTTCCTTACAAAATCTAACAATATCGCCTATAGCAGGATGCAATTTTACTTCCTGCACTTCCATCTTCCTGAAATCGAGCAGCTGGTTTACAAGATTTAATAAGCGTTTTGYATTACGCTGTACAACGCTTAATTGCTTTAACTGTTCTTCATCTGAAGTATCCTTAATGATTTTATCCAGTGGCGCAATAATAAGACTTAACGGTGTGCGGAATTCGTGACTTACGTTGGTAAAGAATTTTGTCTTTAACTGTTCCAGCGCATGTGCCCTTTCAGCTTCCCTGCGCTGTTGCCGGACTTCAAAGCGCATATGTATCCTCTCTAATGTAATACGTCGGATAAGCAAAAACAATCCTGCAGCGACCAATAGGTATATAATATATGCAAAAGGCGTTCTCCAAAATGGGGGTTCAATATGGATTTGCAGTGTTTTTACGTCACTCCACAGGCCAGTCCTGTTCAAAATCCTCACTTTAAAAACATAATGACCAGGATTAAGATTTGTATAGGTGGCTCTCCGCTGATTACCATCGGCGTACAACCAGTCTTCATTAAATCCTTCCAGCATATATGCATATCTGTCATATGCATTATGAGAAAAATCAAGTGCAGCAAAGTCTATAGAAAAAAAGTTTTCTTTATATTTCAGGTCAATACTTTGAAGCTGAGATAAAGAGCGCTTGAGGAGCACCCTGCTATTAACCAGTTCGCCGGGTTCTACATGCTTATTTAATATCTGAAAACCGGTAAAAACAATCTTAGGATGATAAACAGATTTACCGATAGCCGCAGGATTAATAATGTTAAAACCAGAAGGCCCGCCAAAGATCAATTCCCCGGTCTTCGTCTTTAATGCCGCATTATCGTTGAATTCACGGTTTTGCAGGTTGTTTGCTGCATCATAACTGATAACAGAAAAAGCCATCTGTTTATTCTCCTGGCGGGGAATGACGTTACATAACCCATTGGGCGTAGAGATCCAGAGCGTATGGTGATTATCCTCAAGAATATTCAGGATCATATTATCGGGAAGACCGTTGGATATGGTAAATGCCTGAAACTCCTTTTTTTGTTCATCAAACAAATTCAAACCCTCTCTGGTGCCTACCCAAATCCGTCCCTTACTGTCTTCCAAAAGACTGATAACAGCATTATCGCTTAAACTGTTCTTTTTATTTGTATCCTGATAAACAACAGCATCAGTGCTATTCTTTCCAATAACCGCAATACCGAAGGCTGTGCCAATCCATAAATTTCCTTTCCTGTCCTGCATGATCGCAGAAATATAGTCAGATGGTATAACTCCCTGTCCACTTTTATAATGATTAAACTGGTTTGTCTTTCTGTCCAATCGATCCAGGCCGCCCCCCAAAGTGCCGACCCATAAATTACGATCCCCGTCTTCAAATATTTCCCATACCTTATCATCTGTTAAACTACCGGAATCACGATCGTTATGCCGGTATCGGGTGAACTTTCTGCCATCGAAACGATTGAGGCCACCCAGGTATGTTCCAATCCAAAGAACATCCTCCTGATCCAGCCACAAGCTCACAATCACATTGTTGCTTAGGCTGTTTTCATTTTTTGGATCATACAGGTATTGTTTGAAAGTATTATTCTTTCTATCAAAATAGATTAATCCTCCACCATTGGTGCCAATCCAGATATTACCGGCTTTGTCTTCAATAAAACGGTTTACATCATCGAACTGCAGGCTTTTCCCATTTAATTCCTGGTGATGGTAATAGGAGAATTGAACGATGTTACTGTTATAATAATTCACGCCCTGCTTGTAAGTTCCCAGCCATATAATTCCCTGGTCATCTCTATAGATCGTGGTGATGCTATTCTGGCTGATGCTCTTGGGATCATTGGGATTGTTCAGCAGATAGCTGGTGCTGAGCCTGTTCTTTTTATCGATCAGCGTTACTCCTCCATGATCGGTTCCTATCCATATCAAGCCATTACTATCCTGAACCACCTGGCTTACCAGTACTGAACTCAATCTCGTTGGAAAAGAATTCTTATCAAACTGTTTGATGGTATTATCCTTCGGGTGAAAAAGAAAAATGCCGAAGTTGTAACTCCAGAGCCAGATATCACTATCGCTGTCTATAAAAAGATGGTAGGGGTTATTACCTTTATTCTGTTTCTGTAAAGCAGTAGTGGAAAAAATAATTTTGTCCAGCGTGACGTCATACTCCTGCAAAATACCGGATTGGTATACCAGCCACAACTTTCCATCCGCGGTTTCATTTATGGAAGTAATCTTTTCAGAAGGCTGGCCTGCTTTCTGTTTAAATGGTTTTACAATTTTATCATCAGTTGAATACAAAAATAAGCCCTTATCATCATACAGGAACCAGTATCTGTTACTGCTGCCCTTTACAATATTGGAAACAGCACCAGACGGCAAACCGATGGAATGCAAATAGCTATCACTGTTGGCATTAAATTTCTCCGTATCCGGATTATAAATACAGGGGCCACCCACTGTTGATACCCATATTTTTTTATCCGGTAGCTCATAAAGTGACAAGATATTATTGTCTTTCAGCGACGAGCTGTCATTATGATCTTTACGAAATATTCTACAGGAATATCCGTCATAGCGATTAAGTCCATATGTAGTACCAAACCATAAAAAGCCATCCCGGTCTTTTATCACGGCATTTACCTGGTTATGTGACAGACCGGTATACGTATTGATCTTGGAAAAATTATAATGCTCGCTTTGTGCTAAAACATAGAAAGATTGTAAAAGCCCCAAAAAACAAAAAAGGTAACGCATTGCATCAAGTTTAACAGGTAAAAGTCAGCGTTATTCAGACAAATCCATCGAAGACGCCTTTTACCTGTTCCAGGTTAGCCCGGTGTCCAACACCGTAAAAAAGTTTCCCAGTCCGCTGGTACCAAATACAATCTTTGGAAAAGTCATCTCTCTTTTCTTTGACCTTTTAACTTTAATATTTATGCAGGCAGCACTTTTAATACAAAGGCATCTTCATGAGGTTTGTTTTCCGGCAGCTTCACCACCAACCCGTTATCACCACGTTCAACATGCAGCGATTTGCTTCCCCCGAGTAATTCCACCTGCCTTATTTTCCCAGGATAGTGTTGACTGTTACCCGACAATGATTTTATGTTGACGGCTCCATTAACAGGCCAGCCCATCACGATACAGTACAACGCATCTCCTTTCATCGTAAAACGTATATCGGCTGCTCCCATTGGTTTGCCTTTGCCTTCGTTGAATCCCTGTGCACTCAGTGGTGCCGCAGATTCAATGGCAGGGCCCTCGCCAAATATTTTCCAGGGGCGCGTATCATAGATCGCTTCACTATTGATGCCCATCCACGCAGTAATGCCGGCTATTACTTTTCTTTCCTCACTATCAATCGTGCCATCTCCTCTTACCGGAATACTCAGGAGGAAGTTCCCATTTTTACTGACCACATCTGCCAGTGTGTGAATCACTGTTTTAGCCGTTTTATAGCGGCGGTTATCGTAAATGGAACGGTCGTAATGCCAGCTGCCGATACAGGTATCGGTTTGCCATACAAAAGGTTCTATCTGGTTGCTCTGTCCCCGTTCTATATCCCACACCATACATTTACGCTGTTCTYCATCCAGGATCTTTCCATTCAGTACTGCCTGTAATTTCCCGTGTTTTTGGATGCTGCTGTTGTACAAATGCGCAGCTATCCTCAGACCGGCATCACTTACAGGCCACAAAGGAAGTGCAGTATCGTCGAAATAAATAAGATCAGGTGAATACTTATTAATCAGGTCAATCGTGCGGTTATAGAACTGTTCAAAGTAGGCTTTATCCGGGATGGTGCATCCCTGGGCAGCATCCCAGTTCCATATTTTGTGAATCATACCGCTATTTTCAGCATTTTTGCTGAGCGCATGGTTTTGCGCATACAGTCCCTGTGGGTCGAGCCCTTCCCACCAGGTACCTTTGCCATCAGCCTTTGTTAGCTTGCCATCATAAGGCACGCCGGCCAGCGGGCCGTTCTTATCTGAGCGCTGGGCTGTTTCATAAAAAGTCCAGGCATGGGCCGCGTGAACGCTTACCCCAAAGTGAAGCCCCTGTTTACGTGCCGCTTTCTCCCATCCGCCGATGATATCTTTCTGCGGCCCCAACTTTGTGGAGTTCCAGGGCTGGTATTTACTGTTGTAATTATCAAAATTATCATGGTGATTAGCCAGCGCCACGAAATATTGTGCGCCGGCATTTTTATATAATTCCATTAGCTCGTCCGGGTTCCAGTTCTCCGCTTTCCATTCCCGGATCACGTCTTTGAACCCCGCCTTAGAAGGATGACCGTATTCTTTCACATGCGAGTTGTACTGCCAGCCACCTTCTTCATACATCCCCCGTGCGTACCAGTCGCCATGCTCAGGCTGGCACTGCGGGCCCCAGTGTGCCCATATGCCAAACTTGGCATTACGGTACCAATCCGGCACCGTATACTGTTTGAGCGATTCCCACGATGCTTTAAACGGGCCTTTGGCAACTGGCTCTCCAGATGCCGCTATTCCAGCCAAACTATTGCCCATAGCCTTGGATATCCAGAGCGCGGGCAATACTCCTGCTAATCCTTTTATGATGGTTCTGCGTTCCATAAGTATGAAATTTATCAGGACGATGAATAATTTTTATTACTGTCAAATAGACACTTATATAAAATAGCATCAGAAAATAATGATCAGCAGGCCGACCTACAATAACGTGGCAAAAAATTAATTGGCTAATCTTCTATTACCTCCCCTGAAGTTTAACAAATATAAAAACTTGAAATCGATTTCAAAATTTAATTTTAAAAGGAGATAAATAAGTGCAAATAATTCATATTTTGCCTGTAAATATGGACAAAACACAATTTGATCGTTAATTTGAAATCGTTTTCATAATTATCTTAAATTGAAATCCAGGCGAAAAGTAATTCCGGTTAAAATTCCATCCAGATAATGACGAAGAATAAAAGGCTCACGATTTACGACCTGGCAAATGCACTCGGTATTTCTGCTTCTTACGTTTCCAGGGCACTCAATGATCATCCAACTATCAGCGATAAAATAAAAATGATGGTGAAGATGAAAGCACAGGAATTGAACTACCGTCATAATTCGAATGCAGCCAATTTAAGAAAAGGATCTTCACGTACAATTGGTGTGGTGGTTCCCAAAATAAATGAAAACTTCTTTTCAAATGCTATTGCAGGTATAGAAGAGAGTTGTTTCGAGCACAAACACCATCTTATTATCTGTCAGTCAGAAGAGCTATTTGAAAAAGAGGTGCTGGCGGTTGAAAAACTGATACAGCTGAACGTAGACTGTATTATTATCTCCCTGTCTTCACAAACCCTGACTTTTAATCATCTGGAAGAAATCAGGGACAATAATATTGAACTGATACAATTTGATAGAACAACAGATAAAATAGCAAGCCACCAGATTATCAACAATAATGAGGAAACTGCCTTCAAAGTGGTAAGTCACCTGCTGGACCAGGGGTATTCCAGGATAGCCTATATCGGTGGCCCCGAACATCTGAGCATTTACAGGGAAAGAAAATCAGGCTACCTGAAAGCATTAAAGAAAGCAGGCATTTCCATTCCCTACCACTTTGTAACAGATAATGCGCTGTCAAAAGAAAATGGAATAGCTATAGCTAATGAACTATTGCGGCTGAAGGACCCACCGGATGCCATTTTTACCGCAACGGACTATGTGGCTTTAGGTGTACTGCAGGCTGCTGCCGTTCTTCATATAAAAGTACCCGAGGCACTCGGTGTATTTGGTTTTGCCAATGAAATGTTTGCTGAAATGGTTTCCCCCGGCCTTTCCTCTGTTGAACAATTTACCCACACGATGGGGAAACAGGCCGCCAACTATTATTTTGAACAGCTGGAGGCAAATGCCACAACACCTGCCGCTAAAGAAATGATCAATTGTGAGCTGACTATTCGCCAGTCATCTCTACGGAAAATGAGCTAACCTTTTTTATTAATACTTTCCCTTTTTTAATGCCTTCCTGGCAAAAAGAATAGCCCCTGGCAAAAATGCCGGGGGCTTATTTAAATAGGCATAGGAACATCTAAAGTTGGCGGTTAGAACATCCGCTTCTTACATTAATAAGAGGTTGTTACCACTTCAGCGGAATCGACTTCTTAACAGTTTATCTGAAAAGGATACGGTGGTATCTGCACATGGCTATTAATACCTAACCATTAGTACCAGTATAGCTGGACAAAAAAAGGTTAAATAGATTAACTAAGCGGGATGGCATATGCTTTCCTCCTCCTTATGCATTTGCACAAAGGTTTTTGCGCGCATAAGTATGCCCGGCCCAACGAATAATCGGGATATCACCGCACGGATTGCCATGATTATCAAAGAAAAGAGCATACTCAATACAGAATGAATAAAAAAGCTCAAATGACTATCCTTTTGGAACCGGTCAATTTTGATGATTGCAACTAAAAACTGAGCTAATTAGAACATAATTTTGACACAGAAAGTAAATGTAACTCCGTGTAAAAATAATATCTTTATAGTATGAAACATATTAAAGTGCCTACAGAACTGACTAAGGCTCCTTATAATCAAAGAGACCTCAAGCTGAATGGTTTTTCAGTAGTAGAATCGTGTACACACACGGTTAACAATAGAGGTTCCATGTACCTTGAAGAGCATATGCTTTTGTTTGTTAAGCAAGGAATCAATGTTCTTAAAGATGGAAGGACTGAATTTGTTGTAAGCAACCAGTGCGTACAGAAATTCCTGTGATTATGGAAAACAACTATACCAACCCAGTATCTTTAGCCGAACTTGCATATTTGTCAGGAAGAAGTTTAGCAAGTTTCAAACGTGATTTTCAGTCAATCTATAATGTTGCTCCTTCTGAATGGATTCGTAATAAGCGATTAGCTAAGGCGAAAGAAATGTTGGAAAATACTTCAATGGCTGTTAGTGATGTTTGCTATACACTTGGCTTTGAAAATCCAGCCCATTTTTCAAGAATATTCAAAGAACATTTTGGTTATTCACCCTCTAATTTGAGGCAACCAGTATAAAATATTTCCTCTACACAATGAGCTATACAGTTAAAATGTATGAGCTGTATGGAAACTCTTAAATAAGATGATAGTACAATCTTTGTGCTATCTTTTTTATTTAAATAACATTATAAAATGAGCAAGCAAAATGTATGGTTAGTGATCTGGATTGGTTAGATACTCTCTTCGCCAGCGGTATAATAAAGCTGAACGTATGTCCAATTCTTTTGCCAGAACTCCCCAATCGCTACGCTTGTTGCTTAGTTCAACGCTCATCAGCTTGAACTGCTTGTCGTATGCTTTTCTTCCTCTTGACATGATGTTAAGGTATTGTTTTTATCTTAACTTCCTGTCCACTCAAATGTAGCAACTTCAGTGTATAGAAAATTTATTAAAAGCCCATTAAGGATTCACAAGCCTCAATATTTAGCTGTCATAATATGGATAGCAACCTGCCAATCTAACAACAAGTTTTCGTTCATTTTATAATGAGCTATATAGTCAAAATAGTTGAGCTGTATAGAAAGGTGTAAAAGCAAGAATAGTATAACCTTTGTATCATCGTTTAATTTAAAGCTTTTATAAAATGAACAAGCAAAAAGTATGGTTAATTACCGGCGCATCCCGTGGGTTCGGGTTGGAAATTGTTAAAGCCGCTCTCATAGCAGGTGACAAAGTAGTAGCAACAGTACGTAGCAATCCGGAGAACTTACAGGCTCAATTCAACAATGAAAATCTCTTTGTTGCTATTCTGGATGTTACAAATGAACAACAAGGAAAGGACATTGCTGCCCAGGCTATTGAAAAATTTGGGCATATAGATGTCTTGGTCAATAATGCCGGATTTGGTTTATTAAGTGCGGTAGAAGAAGCAAGCGATGCCGAGGTGAAGGCCAATTATGAGGCCAATGTTTTCGGATTGCTGAATGTTACCCGTGCCGTATTGCCTTATATGCGCAAAGAGCGGAGTGRTCATGTTATTAATATTTCTTCTGTAGGGGGATTGACCGGGATTATCGGATGGGGGCTATATGGCTCTACTAAGTTTGCAGTGGAAGGTATCACCGAAGCGATGGCTGCTGAACTTGCTCCGCTTAATATCTACGTAACGGCAGTAGAACCAGGCTTTTTCCGCACGGATTTTCTTGATCAATCTTCGCTTACAAGAGCAAACAATGTTATTGAAGACTATGGTGTAACTGTTGGCGATATGCGTAGTTATGCTACACAGGTCAACCAAAAGCAGCCAGGTAGTGCTGCAAAGCTTGCTCAGGCAATCCTTAAAATCGCCGACGCAGAAAAGCCACCTGTACACCTTCCATTAGGAAAAGATACGCTCCAACTCTTTAAGGAAAAGATGGACAGGTTTAATGCTGATATCGACGCTTGGCACGAAGTCATCACAGGAACAGACCATGATGATGTTGTCGCTCAATAAAAGCATTTCCGCAGAAATTGTCTTTAATAGTTGTTTCCGATATTGAGCTGATCAATATACAAGATATACACAAAGCATACGACCGTATGGTAAAAGGCGATGTACGCTATCGGTTTGTGATAGATATGTCCACTCTTTAAGAGCGTCATCATTATTACAATAATTCACAAAATATAAGAAAATGAAACGGATTAATTATCTAAGTAAGATCACACGCATTGTATTTGCGTTCATGTCAATTGTTAGTGTCGCCTCAGCTCAAAATAAGAGCGAAGAAAGGGTAACAATGCTTGTTACTTTTAATGTTAACGCTGACCAGAGGGAAGCTTTTAAAAATGCGCTTATTGCTGATAGAAAAGGTGCTTCAAATGAAAAAGGAAATATATCAATGGAGCTATATGAGCACAAGGATAAACCAAACACCTTTTATTTATTTGAAAGATGGGTTAACAAAAAATCTTTGGATGAGCATTTTACAAAGAAGTATACTAAAGATGTGTTGGAATTGAACAAGACAGCCTTAACAACACCAATGGAAATACTTTATCTCAATGATATTTCGCCATTGCCAAAAAACGAAATAAAGAATCCTCTTTCAACAGATGCACCAGTTGACCTCGTTGTTATTTTCAAGGTAAAAGATGGGATGCAGAACACTTTTATCAAGCAATTCGAAAAGTCAATTGTAAACAGTAGGCCCGAATCAGGGAACGTTGAATTTTTCTTTCACACCGTACCCGGCGATAACACAAAGTTTGTGTTGTATGAAAGATGGAGAAGCCAAGCCGCACTTGATTTCCATTTTGCACAGCCTTACACTAAGGAATTATTTGAAATGTTCAAAGCTACGCTTGAAAAACCAGTCGAAGAGTATTTGAATTTCATAACTGAAATTGGCTACTCTAAAAGGGCTGATAAATAGTACAAGCGCAGTAGAACAGCTTGCTTTATTAGAGAGCTGGAACGCTCAAATGCGAACCAGCTCTCTTACTTTAATCTGTCAGCTCGAGATGCCGGTCAGGTATTGCAGGGGTATTGTGACAAGGATATTCTTCCGGAGCATGCTCATTCTCACCAGCATTTTTTGCTCTCCCCCCACTTCCACTATTTCACCTGCAAGCCCACAGAGTACACCATCGTTGATCATCACCCGCTTACCGGGAAGGAAATAGTCGTCTGAGATTTCAATATCTGTATCATTCATCTCTCTGGTGATGAGACGAATATTGTGGATAACATTCTCATTTACTTTCGCAACATCTTTCCCTGCCTTCACATAAGACAATACACCTTTAAGTGTCAATATTCTGTAATAGGTTTCCAAATCCTTCAGGTAGACAAATACATAAGAGGGGAAAAGTGGTGTATCAACATATTTCTTTTTGCCTTTCCATATACGTAAAATTCTGGTGGTGGGTAAAACATATGCAATGTTGGAATCAGATATCCGGGCTGCAACTTTTTTTTCATGTCGTGGTCTCGTGTATATCACGTACCATCCAGTGATGTGAGCGCTCATTTTTAAGATTTTCTAAGCATGGAAGTAAAAAATCATCCTCGCCAATGACGGAAAGACCCATTTATGGGCATGACATAGTTCCATTCTACCAATCAGTTGCTGAATTTTTGAATACCAATGTTAGTAGGTGTATAGGCAGAGGTTATAGAGATGATGATTGGTTTCTGTTGGTAATTATTCAATATTAACAATATCATCCCATAAAAAAAACAGCACCGTATAAAAAATGATGCTGTTTTTTTTTGCTATTACTACTATTCCTGCTAAACCTGAAGTTGATCCAATTGTTCTTTCAGATATGCCGCCAGCACCACTACATTTTCCTGCTCAAGCATGGAACCGTGATGTCCTGGTACAATGGTTCCTGTTACTGTTTCTGCATATCCTGACCATCCAAGGTATTCGTCTTCTCCATCCCATTGGTTAGCCTCCGCTTTAACTACGATCAGTGGCGTACTTACTTTTCCTGTTATCGTATAATCCATCGACAAGTTATTCCTGTGTACCTCTGTTAACCGCAATACAAATTCTATATAGTCATTACTCATTTTGTCTTTTATGAAATCCAGTACAAAAGGAATCACCTCTTTTGCCGGTACGGTTTCCAACGCTTTGCCAAGCGCAGCCACCCATGCAGGATGAGGTGCGGAAATAATATTGTATTGTTCAAATATCCATACCAGCGATTCAAATACCTCTCCTCCTATCAGTTCCTGTTGTTGCACTTTGCGTTTTAGTATTACAGTGGAATCAAGTATAGCTGCAAATGCTACTTTATCCCCACTGTTCTCCAACTGCTTCGCCATTTCATGTACGATATATCCTCCAAAAGAGTGTCCCATAAAACGATAAGGTCCAACTGGCTGCACTTGTTTAATCCAGGCAATATTCTGTGCAGCGATGCTCGCAAAATTATCGAACGGTTGCTCCCCTTCAAATATTCCCTGCATGTATAGTCCATATACCGCACAGGTGTCATTCAACGCTGCCGACAACTGCTCGTAAGCATCGCAAAGTCCGATGGCGCCAGGCAACAAGAATACGGGGAGTGTTTTCGGTCCCTTATTCAGCAATACAATATGTCGACTGGTCGATGGATCTATCACCAGGGCATGCCCATTGCTCCGCTCCCATTTTCTGCGCTCATCCAGTACAGCAGCCAGTGAAGCTACCGTAGGGAACTCAAATATTTCCCGGTTGGAGACTTCTGCCTGCAACATTTCCCTGATCGTCCAAACTACGCGCACTACCAACAAAGAATGTCCGCCAAGCTCAAAGAAATTATCGTATATGCCTACCCGTGCTACTCCCAGTAACTGCTGCCAGATGCCGGCCAGTTGCTGCTCTGTGTTATTACGCGGCGCAACATAGGCTTCCACCTGTAATAATGTAGTATCCGGTGCAGGCAAAGCGCGTTTATCCACTTTTCCGTTTGCCGTAAGCGGTAACTGCTCCAACGCTATCAGCAGCGATGGTACCATGTACTCCGGCAACCGGGTATTCAGATATTGGATGATCCCCTCCCGGTCGAATGAACCGGCAGGCACCACGTAAGCAATCAGTCTGCTGTAACTGCCGCGTTCATCTTTACCGGCAATCACCACGTTTTGCTGTACCTCTTCGCATGATTGTAGTATACTCTCTATTTCGCCCAACTCTATCCGGTGCCCACGTATTTTCACCTGGTCATCCGTACGACCCATGTAAGCGATATTGCCATCCGGCAACCATCTGCCCATATCACCGGTACGGTATAAACGGATGCTGGTTTGATCATCGAATGT
>NZ_JBFTSK010000023.1:0-117256 GCF_056399985.1 Chitinophaga sp. 01L420 | reverse complement strand
CCCAGTGCCAGGGCTTTGCGGATAACAGGATCACAATCTGCAGCTCCTACCGTAATAAGATGCACATCTGCCCCTATGGTTTCTTTCAGCTCCAGCGCCCTCACTAATGCATACCATTCGTCGTACGGATTAATAATAAACTGTACACCAGCCTCATTGAATTTCGTGTTATTGTCCGTGAAAGCTATTTTTGCAGTCGTGTCCGGAGTTTTGCTGATACATACTAAAATCTTCATGGCCTTAAACTGTTTTATTTAAAAATGCGGTAATAGCAAATATATCTAAATAATGTACGCCAACCGCAGGGAGAGAAGATGATTTTAATCAGCATAACAATTGACATATTGTATAATTAAATAATAACAAACGGCATGGACAGAATCGCACAAATAAAGCAGTTACTGTTGGCAACACCCAACGACAGCTTTCTGAAACACGCACTGGGACTGGAATATATTAAGATCAACGACGACGCGGCGGCGCGGCAGCAGTTTGAAGAACTGCTGGCATATGAGCCTGGCTACGTAGGCTCCTATTATCATCTGGGTAAGTTGCTGGAACGTGCAGGCGACAATACCGCTGCCATGAAGGTGTACGAAACAGGAATGGCCATGGCCAAAGCCGGCAACGAAAGGCATGCTTATAACGAATTACAGTCCGCCTACGAAGAACTGGCCTATTGATATTTTAAATCCAACAAACAACGGATGCCTCAACATTTAGTAACTAATTTTTCCGCATACATTTCCCGGCAGCAATTATTCGATCCTGCGCAGAAGGTACTCCTTGCCGTTAGTGGAGGAGTAGATTCCATTGTGATGGCCTGGTTGTTTAAGCAAGCCGGCTACCAGGCAGGGATTGCTCATTGTAATTTTCAGCTCCGTGGAGCAGAGTCTGAGCGGGACGAAGCATTTGTAAAACAGATGGCAGCCAGCCTGGAATTGCCACTGCACACTATACGGTTTGATACCAACGCATACGTGGCCGAAAATCGTGTAGCCATTCAGGTGGCCGCAAGGGAACTGCGCTATGCCTGGCTGGAACAGGTGCGTACGGCAGAAGGTTATGCTTTTATCGCCACCGCACATCATATGCAGGACAGCGTCGAAACTGCCCTGATGAACTTTACGAAAGGTACAGGTATCGCCGGTTTGCACGGGATCCTTCCCAGGCAGGAACATCTGATCCGACCTTTGTTATTTACAGAGAAAGATACCCTGATAGCTTATGCGGCCATGCATAATATCGCCTACGTGGAAGACAGTTCCAATATAACGGATAAGTATACACGTAACTATTACCGTCATCAGGTCATCCCACGGTTGCAGGAAGCTTTTCCTGGTGCGGTGAAAAATATGGCCGCCACCATTGAGCGGATGAAAGAAGCCGAAATCCTTTACCAGGAAGCATTGGATAAGCATCGTAAACGGCTGCTTTTCCAGGAAGATAATACCTGGAAGGTGCCGGTATTGAAGCTGCAGAAAAGTATACCATTACAAACCATTGCCTGGGAACTTTTTCGTGTATTTGGCTGTTCTTCTGCGCAAACAGAACAGGTGCTGTCTTTGTTGGACAGCGAATCCGGCAGATACGTAGAAACCGCTACCCATCGCATTATCCGCAATCGCCAATGGCTACTCATTACGCCGCTGGCCACCGTTGATGCGCCATTGGTAGTGATTGAACCGGAACAGGCACATATCCATTTCAGCGGAGGACAATTACATCTGCGCAAGCAGGAGAGAGGCACGAATGCTATTCCTACCGCTGCAGAAACAGCCTGGCTGGATGCCGCCCAGGTAAGCTATCCGCTGATCCTGAGAAAATGGAAACAGGGCGATTATTTTTATCCGCTGGGCATGCCCAAGAAGAAAAAGGTAAGCAGGTTCCTGATAGATCAGAAACTATCATTGCCACAGAAAGAAAATGTATGGGTGCTGGAATCTAACAAACGTATTGTGTGGGTAGTAGGAATGAGGGTAGACGACCGGGTGAAAATAACCCCTAAAACAAAAGAAGTATTGAGCGTAGAATTTGTTAAATAAGGAAGATGGATTTAGTTACTTCTTCCGTAACTAAATCCATCAACATATTATCTTACAAACTGGGAACGATGCATCAGCATATAAATAAAATCAGTACCTAATTCAGGATGAAACAACAGTGGGAATACAACACCGAACAAGGCGCCCCACAGATGCGCATCGTGGTTGATATTTCCTCCTCCTTTCCGGGACATATAAGCGGATATACCCAGAAATAAAATACCATAAACAACTGCAGGCATTTTAAGCGCGAAGAATAAATAAATAGAAGCCCACGGATTAACAATAATCGCAGTAAATACGATCGCAGAAATAGCCCCGGAAGCCCCCAGCGAAGAGTAATCCGAATTGTTGCGATTCTTGATATAAGAAGGTATATTGGCGACTACAATTCCCAGGATATAATACAATACATACACGAGTTTGTTATGAAATAAACTCGTAAAAACATCTTCTATAAATCTGCCAAAAAACCATAGGGTCAGCATGTTGAACAGCAGGTGCTGAAAATCGGCATGCACGAAGCCAGAAGTGACAAAGCGGTAATACTGTTTGTACCGCTTTACCATATATGGTTGCAGACTTAGTTTATTCAACTGATCGTAGTTCTGTAGGGCCGTGTAGGAAATAAGGCAGGTAATAATGATGATAACTAGGCTAATAGAGAATGTCATATAAGCGGGTTGTTATTTGAATAATAAATGTAGTTATTGATGGTGATATTTCTCCCTGTTTAAAACGGTATAGGCACGATACAATTGTTCCGTGAAAATAAGCCGTACCAGCTGATGGGGAAAGGTAAGGGGAGACAAAGACATTTGTAACTGCGCCCTTTGCAGCAAGGTGGCATCAATGCCAAAAGCACCACCTATCAATATAATCAGCTGCCTCGTGCCCGCATTGTTGCGCTGCTGTAAAAAATCGGCGAATTGCACCGTGGTCATCATCTTTCCTTTTTCATCCAGCGCCAGCAAAAAGTCGGTGGGCTGCAACATATCCATGATGATTTTGGCCTCCTGCTTTTTCAGTTCAGGTACAGATAAACTGGCGGCCTGTTTCACAGTAGGAATCAGTTTTACCTCAAAATCCACGTAATGCTGCAGTCTTTTTTGAAAAACCGCAATGCCATCCCTGATGTAGGGATCATGTTCCTTTCCTATGCTCCAGAGTTGAATTTTCACTTCTTGTAATAATTAATCAATTGTTGTAAAAGTAAGTGTAAATCAGAAGATTGCAGCGTTTTTTTTAGTAAGTATTTGGCATTTTCGAAAAAACGTATAACTTTGGAATACAATGATATTTTATTGGCTCCGTAGCTCAATTGAATAGAGCATCTGACTACGGATCAGAAGGTTTCAGGTTTGAATCCTGACGGGGTCACAAAAGGACAAGGCAGATTTTTTCTCCTTGTCCTTTTTTTGTCCATCCCGAAGTGAAATAAAGCAAGCCGCCAGGTTTGTGTGAAGAAGCTCCCGATTCCCGCTTAAAACTGACTTTCCGGTATGTATTCGTATAGACCATGCCGTTATTCTTTTCTTGTATCCTGTTGGCTTCGCACGTATGCCCGTGAGAAGCAAGAAAACATCGAAATGTGCAAACTTATTGGTAGCATTCTGCCAATCCATGATCTATTTTTACACAAGAGCTGCACCAATATATTGTTAGCACAACTTGTTTAAGACAATATTGTCACCCAGACACCCCGTGAATTAGTATTGATGCAGCTTTTATCAAAATACTATTAATAAACCCAGGTAACAACCCTTTTTTCTTAGCGTTATGAATACCACTATTGATGTTGTACAGGATAACAGTTCATTGCATTGAGCTGGGTACTGACTGATTAGCACATGTAAGTTGATGAGAAAAATATTTAATTCAGATAACAATCATTTCTGTTACTGACAACGGTATTTTCATGGTTGTATTTTTCCAGCGGAAGATGGGAACAGCATGTTTTGTAGTGGCGCCCCTGCCTATTGTTATATAGTCACTTTTTAAGGAAAAAAATGCATTTAAGATGACCTCATTTTTCAGGGAACTGTTTGAATCTAAAAGTAATGGTCCGCAGATCACAAAGCTATTGCTCGATGAATTAGAAGTCCCGGTAACCCTTGGAACGCTTACCCGGGAGCTTGAAACACATCCGAATTATAACAGTTTGTTAAGCATCAGTGATGTGCTGAACCAGTTCGGTGTTGATAATCTGACCGCCCGGTTTGAAGGTGATAAGTTGTTTGCTTTACCTACACCGTTTATCACTCAACTGAGAGGGCTGAACAAGCCATTCGACTATTTTTCAATCGTGAAGGGAATTGAAGAAGAGCGGATACATTATTATGATCCGATAAGCCTTAAATGGACATACAGCAGTAAAGATGATTTTTTGAAGCGGCATAAAGGAGTAGCCCTTTTGGCAGAAGTCGGAGATCATGCAGGGGAGAAGGACTTCAATATAAAATCAGGAAAAGAAAAAAAGAAAAGAACGCTGACACTGTTGGGGATAATGATTTTTCCCATGCTATTATTGTTGACCGCTATTACAGGTTGGAAACAATATGGAACTGCTATACTTCCTTCGCTGTTGTATGCCTTATTATGTCTTTCCGGCGCTGTGGTTGGTTTGCTATTGCTTTGGTACGAAATTGACCAACACAATCCTGCGTTGCAGCAAATATGTAGTGCCGGTGAAAAAACGAACTGTGGTGCTATTCTTCAATCCGGTGCAGCAAAGGTAGTTGGCGTCAGTTGGAGCGCTATCGGCTTTACCTATTTTACGGGGAGCCTGTTGCTGATGCAGTTTGCCGGGTTTAACAGTCCGCTGGTATTATTTACGCTGAGCTTACTTAGTTTGCTGGCGCTTCCATACACTATTTTCTCCATCTATTACCAAATGCGTGTAGCCCGTCAGTGGTGTGTTCTTTGTCTTTTTGTGCAGGCAATACTGGTGTTGCAGTTTGCAACGCTTTTGATCACAGGGCGAATAAACCTGCTGGCTTCTGCTGCTGTTGATGCAGCGTGGCTGCCGTCAATCATAACAGCCTATCTGCTGCCAATTACGCTGTCGGCAGTGCTGTTGCCTGTCTTTAAAAAGGCTAAGGAAGGCCGTGAAAATATGATTCGCCTGCAGCAGATAAAGCATARTCCTCAAATATTTGAGGCATTGCTTGCCAAACAAAAAAGAGTTTCCGTTCCCGAACCAGGCATGGGTATCACGCTTGGTAATCCTGCTGCAATTCATAAAATTATTAAGGTGTGCAGCCCGTACTGTGGGCCCTGTGCTAAGGCACATGCACCAATGGAAGCGCTGCTTGAAAATAATCCAGATATCCAGGTACAAATAATTTTTACTGCCAGCAATAGCGAAGAAGATAGGGCTGCTGCTCCTGCAAAGCATCTGCTGGCCATAGCAGATCAGCATAAGGATAACGACCTTATTATAAAGCAGGCATTGGATGATTGGTACCTCGCAAAGGAGAAGGATTACGGGCGGTTTGCGGCAAAGTATCCAATGAATGGAGCACTTAAATATCAGGACGGGAAGATTGATGCCATGTCACAATGGTGCGAAGGAGCAGGTATTGGTTTTACGCCCACCTTTTTTATCAATGGCTATCAGATGCCGGATATCTATACGGTAGCTGATTTAAGATATTTTCTTGCAGTGTAGGCAACTGTGGGAAGATCCAGGGACGCCTGCTGTTGCTGCGATAAAGCGGTTACAGACCCTGTTATTGCTCATGCCGGTTACAGTGTACAATGCAACCGCCTGGGGAAAGCCCGGCTTTTCAGGCTATCATTTGAAAAGCAAAGCGTATCCATTTTTCAAACAAAAAAGGTATTAAATGAAAAAATTAAAATTAAAAGTATTGGAACTGGGTGCCACTGAAGTGCTTACCAGAGATCAGTTAAAGAATGTCCTGGGTGGAGATGGAAGTACTTTCAACGATGGACATTGTAAAACAGGAACCTGCAGACTTTATGTGCCGGATTTGGGAATAGAAGTTGACGGATCCTGCAAGGATTTCCACGAAGGTGGTACAATACGTTGCTCCTGTGTTAACGGACAGTATCAGACTAATCCAAGCAGTTGGAGCGTTTGTAATCTCTAGTCCTTCACATCAATTTATGGGAGGGGCCTTGATATTTCAAGGTCCTTCCCCCTTAAAATATGAATTGTAAATATACAAGCTTCGAAATGAGATACCCGCAATTGCTATGCTTCCTGTACTTGTTTATCTGTTCGTCCTGTGGCCCCGGGGCGCATGTAAATCAGTACAATGTGTCAGGCCGGATTACCGGATTGAAAGGCTCGAAAATTTATATTCAGACACGCACAGACAGTGGTATGAGCTGGATAGACTCTTCGTTAATAGAAAACGAAAGCTTTGAACTAACCGGCAGTATTGACGAACCCTGCAGTATCAACCTGTTTTTCACGAATCTTGCGGGGAAGAATGAGCCCTTATGCAATTCTTTCTATTTGGAAAACAGGAGAATTACACTCAGCGGAGATATCAGGCAACGTGCAAATATCCGGCTTACCGGAGCTTTGGAAAACGAAATACGGAAAAAAATAGATGCCGCAACAGGCTATCCGGCACGCTATATTGAACTCAGGAACCTGTTTTACAGGGCAGAGGTACACAATCAACCGATACCCATGGATTCAGTAGATAGCTGGCAGCTTACATTAAAAATGCTGGAAAATGCACACAACGAAAACATTCGGAGAGCTGTAAAGGAGAATGCCGGCAGCTATGCCGCGCTGCATACTATCCTGCAAAATGTTTCCATATTTGCAACAGATGAACTGAAAACGCTCAGTCCTTTGTTTAGTAACCTAAAGTCGGGTCCTTCTTATAAAAAGCTGATAGCAATTATTGATCTGAAACCTGATGTGTCTATTGGTCATGCTTTCCGGGATTTTACCCTATCGGACTCTCTGGGTCGCGCTTATTCGCTGTCTTCCTTTCCAGGTAAATGGTTGCTGATAGATTTCTGGGCAAGTTGGTGTGGCCCTTGCAGAAAACAAATCCCCGCATTGAAACAGCTATACACAAATCGCAAAACGGATGGATTAACGGTTGTCAGTATTTCGATCGACAGGAATATCAGCGACTGGAAATCAGCATTGCAACAGGAACAAATGCAGTGGACAAACCTGGTAACACCCCATGAAGATTGGGCGGAGAAAAACTACCTGATTACGGCAATCCCGAGTAATATCTTACTGGATAGTACCAGGAATATTGTCGCGAAAGACATTTCTATAACAGAAATAGAGAACATCTTACGAAATAGCAAGGTACAGTCCCATTAATAATATATCCCTGTTTTATGACCAACTTTAAACCTGTTAAAACCATCATCGTCAATTTAAAACACCGGACAGACCGCAGGGAGYATATTATCAAAGAATTTGAAGGACGTACAGAATTTGAAACGATAATAGTAAATGCTATTACTGATACCCGCGGGGCAAAGGGACTTTGGCAAACTTTACAATATATCATCAAAGAATATACTGCAGAGGAGGAGTATATTATCGTTTGCGAAGATGACCACCGGTTCACAAGTCACTATGATGGGGAGTTGTTTCCCGAAATTATCGCGGAGGCAATACAGAATGGCGCAGATGTGCTAAGTGGCGGAGTTAGCTGGCTTAACAGCGCAGTACGGGTAAGTCCAAATATTTACTGGACAGACAAATTTTCCGGCCTGCAGTTTACCGTTATCTTTAAAAAGGCTTATTCCAAAATACTAAATGCCCACTTTTCAGAAACAGATGTAGCCGATTTCAGAATATGCGCTGTGACCACGAATAAATATTTTATCTACCCATTTATTTCTAATCAAAAAGAGTTTGGCTATTCGGATGTTACTTTTAAAAATAATGGCTGGGGAAAGGTAGACGAATTGTTTAAGAAAAGCGAGGCAAATATCTCCAATCTAAGCGCTGTTGCTGCATTCTACTCAAGGATAGAAAAGCAACCGGTATCGGAGGATGTTATAGCCACGGTCTGCATCAGCACCTACATTATTGGAACAGATAGCAGCAGTATGGAAGAATATATCAAAACAAATTTTGCTAACAAGCCGGAACTAATTCCCGTTATGCTGTATACTGATAACAGACAACAGGGGAACGATCTGCTATCTGTCACGCTGTTAAAGGAAGTAGCGGCAAAGGCAATCGCAAATGATGAAGACGTAGTAATTGTTTGCAATGAATTTCATCAGTTTGCTCCTTCTTTTTCCACTCATTACCTGATCCGGAATATCATGGAGGCATTTGAGCAACGTGCTGAGATACTTTTCGGTGGCGCACAGGATGTTGGACTGGTAGTACCGGTTTCCCAAAACAGGTGCTGGGTGGGCACCGTTAAAACGCCTCATTTTATGATTATGTTCAGATCGGCTTGTTTGAAAATCTTAGAAGTTGAAGATGATATTATTATTGATGCCGGAGATAACATATTGTCGATGTGCAGTAGTAAAATGATACTCTACCCCTTTGTTTCGAGAGGTAACCAGGAGGCTGAGCAGAGATTGTCGGTTATCAGAGACCGGTATGAGCAGCAACAGATAATTAACTAACGTTATGAACAGCGGAGTAACGAATACCGGGATCCTCCGGCTGACTGCCGACATCCAGCAACTTAGTTGCAACGTCGTTTGTCAGGATGGATATTTATTGGTTTATCGGGACAGCAGTCGCCGTGGTACATGTGTTTGTTTGATTTATGATGTGGATTTACTGACATGTAATATTGATCTTAATTATCCAATGCATTTCATTGTTTTGGGCAATAACATTAGATTAACTGATTGGGGAGTTCCTACGGAAATGATCACAGGCTATCCTTTTTCAGAAGAATGTGATGGGATGAATATTAAACCGGAGACGCAGCAGGCCCAAAAGATATTTTATGTCCTGGAGAATGTTACGGATGATCCTCATCTCAAAATTACTTTATCGGTGCTAAAGGCATTTAATTGCCTGTTGCATCTCAGATTTTGTTTTGTTGTTCCGGAGGCTGCAATAGCTAAACTTAAATCTGTTGCGAATGAGCATATTGCTTTCGTCAGGCATACCGACAACTATTTGCCGCATTTATCCGAATGCCGGTTATGGATTGCTTCCGGAAGAACTGCTGTAAAGGCATTGTTATCTGGTATACCTGTGATTGCAGCTGGTAACTATGGCTTTGGCGGGTTGATTACAGAAGATAATCTGCCTTCATTTATTTCGTCTCATTTTCTTGGTAGACCGGGAGGAAATCCAGGTGACAGAATTTCGACGGCTTGCCTTGTCCAGGAAATCATTTATGCACTTGAAATAATGGATACCGCTGAAATGAAATATCTCCTGAACATTTCTGCAGATAACAGAAGAAGACTGGAAAATTATTGCAGGGATACTGTTTTTACTTTAATTCGGCAACTGCTTGCTGAAAAGGATTTGTTGGGGGGATATATAGATGATGAAGTGTTATTCCTGCAACTTAAACCAGTAGTATCCCGGTCAATTTACGTTGATAAAAGAGAGGAATCTTCTGGTCTGTTTTATTGGCTACGAAATGTCAACACCAATAAAGTATTGGCCGTAGTTGGTGATGATGAGATGAAAATAATTTTTCAATGCAATGGCTGTAGCTGTGTGCGGGAAATAGCCATCAATATAGGTGAAGAATATGATCCGGAAGACTGTGCCGCGTTTGTCAGGTCCCTGTGGGAATTACGTGTCCTTGTTTTAAACATATAATGGAGGATAAGATTTTATATGAGATTTTTTAACCTGGATTTACATGCATCGGTAATAAAAGACCTGACGGATATCTTTGAAAGAATTGGTCATAACGTTAGTCATTGGTCTATATCTTCTCATGCATGGGTGCATGGTGAAAAGACCAGGGACGTGGAAGTTGTAAATCAATATACATGGAGGCATCTGAATGAGCATATGTGCGAGCGATTTTATCAGCGTTACAGGGAGCTGCTCTCCGAATATGACGGATTTATTGTAACACATACACCTGCCTTTGCATTGCTGTATCTAAGGTTTAACAAGCCTGTGATAGTGGTGGCTTCCACGAGATATGAAGCTCCGTTTTCTTTGAGTAAGCGGAATTGGGAGTGGCTGAACAGCAGTCTGCGGGAGTTAAGTGAGCGTAAGCTTATTTGCAGGGTTGCCAATAATAAATATGATCAACAATATTGTGAGTTGTTTACAGGACTCTCCTGGGGGCATATACCCAGCCTCTGTTACTACTTTGGCGAGAAATGGAATCCGGTCACTGATCGTTTTTTGGTTGACAGTAAAGTTTTCCCTGCACGCTTGAAGAGTGTTAATCTCGTTTTTAAAAAATCCCTAGGCCGCTTTAGCTGGTCTGATCTGATTAAATATGCGGGGATTATCGTGATCCCTTATAATGTTTCGGTGATGTCGGTATTTGAGTATTACCAGGCGGCTATACCCTTGTTTTTTCCATCGAAAGAATTCTGTATGGAGCTGTATAGCAACTTTTCCGGTGAGGGGGTGCTTTCAGAACTTTCCTGGCTACAGGTGCATGGTGTCAACGGAGGGTCAGTATTGTATGCAGGTCAAAACGATCCCAATGATTATGGGAATATGAGCGTTATGGAGCAGTGGATAAACTATAGTGACTGGTACGACAGTGAATGGATGCCACATATAACTTATTTCAAATCATTTTCCGAACTGGAAGAGCAGATCCGGTCGGCAGACCTGAAAGGTATTTCAGATAAGATGCGCAGACATAATGTGACACGAAAAATAAAAATTGAAACGCTATGGAGTCAGCAGCTAAATACCCTGATAAACATTTAATGGATAAAAGGTGGCGTGTAACATTGATTTCTTCTTCCACTCTTTTGAGCGGAGATGAAATTGAGGTGAATACGCAATTTGATAGAAAGAACGAGTTTCTATTAAATAATAGCTACCCGGACGTATGCCATCTTAGCTGGCCGGTATTGCGCATGCTGACCTTAAAGGCAAAGAAGGAAAATAATGACCTGATGATTTTATGTAGTACTGATCACCGTTTTTCCAATAACTATACAGCAGATTATCTAAGGATGTGTATTGCTGAGGCAGAAAAGAAAGGAGCAGATGTGCTATTGGGCGCCGTTAACTGGTTTGAGTCAGCTATACAAATAGATCATCATATTTTTTGGTTGGATAAATTCAGCGGTATTCAGTTTATAATTTTATTCAGGAAATTTTACGATACGCTGGTGGGGATAGATAATGAAGGAATAGGGTTAGAGCCTGAGTACTTGTTGTCTTCAGCCACAGCCAATAAATTCCTGATGTATCCTTTTATTTCGGGGGTAACAGCAAAAGTAGCCAGACCATGTGCCTTGTCGGAAGAAAATATTTTCTACGCAGATCCCGCTGATCAGCTTGAATTGCTGCGGCGTGTAAAAACTTATTATTCATCGCGAAAAGATCCTGTAAAGTATGGAGTTTAACGATGTTGTACTGCCGGCTTATGTTATCAATCTGAAGGAAAGGACAGAAAGGTATCGGCATATTCAGGAACAGTTTTCGGGAAGAAACGAGTTTGACCTACGTATTATCGAAGCCTGTAAGGGGGAATGCGGCAATGTGGGCCTTTGGAATAGTATACGCGGTGTGATCGAACGGGCCGTACAGGAGGAAGATGACGTGGTTCTCTTATGTGAGGATGATCATACTTTCACATCCTTTTACAACTGGGATTTCTTATTCAGGAATATACTGGAGGCCAGCCTGCAGGGAGCGGAATTGCTGAGTGGCGGAATCGGGGGATTTAATCATGCAGTACCTCTTAGTGAGAACAGGTATTGGGTGGACTCCTATTGGTGCAATCAATTTCTGGTTCTCTATAAGCCAATATTCTCAAAAATACTGGGGACGGTATTTCAAAGTACTGATACCGCAGACAGTATGCTTTCTGAGATAACAAGTCATAAGATGGTAATGTATCCGTTTGTTTCCGTTCAGATAGATTTTGGATACTCAGATGTCACCATAAGAAATAATAATGAAAGAGGGTTGATTAATGAATATTTCAGGGATACATCTGAGCGATTGGGAAAGTATAAAGAGATATATCATCGTTATCTGGGCAAATAAGTATTTTCTTTTAGTTAAAGAAACTGGTATGAAAAAGATTATTTCATTCTCTTTATGGGGCAACAAACCCATGTATTGGGTGGGTGCAATAAGAAATATTGATCTGGCAAAAGTGCTTTACCCCGGATGGACCTGCCGTTTTTATGTTGATCGTTCTTCTCCACCTGAGTTGATCAGGACTATCAGCGATGCTGATTGTGAAATGATCCTGGTGGATCCTGTTGAAACCTTTGCCGGTTTGTTCTGGCGGTTTTATGCAGCAGACGATGCGGATGTGATGATTTGCCGCGATACCGATTCAAGACTGTCTGAACGGGAAGTAGAAGCGGTTAACCGCTGGTTGGATACTGATCATAATTTTCACATCATGAGGGATCATCCCCAACACCATGCGCTAATTATGGGGGGAATGTGGGGATGCAGAAATATGGCTGGCATGAGAGCGTTGATAGACCTGTTTCCTCATAAAAACACGAAGGGTACTGATCAGCTTTTTTTGGCCAGGGTGATTTACCCTCAGGTCAGCAAGTTTGCAATGATACATGACAGCTATAATCTTTTTGGAGATGGGATTGATTTTCCTGGTTCGCGCCTGCGTGACGAATTTGTAGGAAAGGTATTTGATCAGCATGACGTCCCGATGTAATTCATAGGCACAAAACTGAATTCGATATATGAAAATAAAAGTTCGGGTTACCTGCTTTTGGGAGAGCGATGAAAAGTACCTGGATACCATAAAATTGTATGGAAGGGGAAGGCTACAGTGGAAGAATATAGAATTTGTTGCGGACGAAAGCTATGACAAACTGATTATTCTGACCAGGCCTTATAAGGACCATCCAGCATATGAAAATAGCAAAGCAATCATATTCCTGACGGAGCCACCGGCTTCATCAAACAGGCAGGATAACCCATATGTACGAACAGAAGCCATGTATCTTCCGCTGCCTTTCTGGCCTGCGAAGATACCGGGTGCTGTTAAGAATGGGGGAGATGGAACTCCTGTCAGGAAAACAAAACTGCTTTCATGTATAACCAGCGATCTGAATTTTATGGAAGGCCATTTTTACAGACTCAGGATGGTAGATATCCTTGACCAACTCATTGATGACGGCCTGGATATATGGGGAAGGCGATATGGCAGTCATTTCTTTGATAGACTGGCAAAATACAGAGGGGAGATAGTACAGAAGTATGATGGACTTTTGGATTATAAGTATCATTTCATTAGCGAAAACTCTTTTGAAAATGGATATTTCACCGAGAAAATTGTGGACCCTTTAGTGGCCGAGACGTTGTGCTTCTATGATGGATGTAAAGATCTGGAGCGATTCATAGATGAAAGGGCATTTGTGAGGGTGAATGTGAAAGAGCCTATGGAGGCGGCCAGTTTACTCATAGAAATGATCCAGAATAACGAATATGCTAGAAGGATCAGGTTTATACGACAACAAAAGAAAAGGTTGCTGACCGATCTAAACCCCTTAAACATGATCTGGATGGCCGTTAATGACAAAGATGTGCTAAAAGCGTGTTTGCTGTAATTTTTTATCTATAATTCAACAGAAGAATGAGTTTCCTCTTTTATAAACAGCTAAATGCGATGGACTGTGGGCCTACGTGTTTGAGAATGGTAGCGAGACATTATGGCCGGCATTACAATGTCGACACGATTCGCCAAAAGACAGGCTTTAGCAGGCAGGGTGTTTCTTTGTTGGGAATTAGTGAAACAGCAGAGAAAATGGGATTTAGAACAAGAGGGGTTCAAATTACTCACGACAAACTGCTTACCACTGCACAGCCTTCTATACTGCATTGGGACCAGAACCATTTCGTAGTGTTGGTGTCGATGAATAAAAAAAGAGTGAAAATTGCAGATCCGGCAAAGGGCATTATTATTTATTCATCTAAAGAATTTATATCCCATTGGGTGTCTAATAAAAAGAATGCGACAGAAAATGCCGGTACCGTTTTGTTATTGGAGCCATCTGCTTCATTTTATGAAGAATCCGGTGAAAAGGAAAGTAAGCTGGACTGGAGTATGATAACCCGTTACCTGCGGCATAGTAAGGGGTCAATTGTACAGGTATTTATATCTCTGCTTGTTGGGTCATTATTGCAATTAATCCTTCCTTTCCTCACGCAAAGCATGGTAGATACGGGGATAAGCGCCCGTAATATGCAGTATATCACTATAGTGCTTATCGCGCAACTTACGCTGACTTTCAGCAGTACGGTAGTGGAATTTATCAGAAGCAGGTTACAGTTAAGAATCTCCAATACCGTTAATATTTCTATTCTCTCCGATTTCTGGATAAAGTTAACCCGGCTACCATTAGCTTATTTTGATGCTCACCACACCGGTGATACAATTCAGCGTATCGGCGACAATAAGCAAATTCAGTCTTTTTTAACAGGACAGGCCCTGGGAACCATTTTTTCCATTGTTAATTTTTTTATCTACGCAGTTATCCTCATGCTTTACAGCCTACCTCTTTTCCTGATTTTTTCTGTAGGTAACATCTTGTATTTTTTTTGGATCCGTTTGTTTATGAGAATTCGCAGAAAAATAAACTATGAGTCTTTTCAT
This sequence comes from Chitinophaga sp. 01L420, assembly GCF_056399985.1. Classification (NCBI taxonomy): domain Bacteria; kingdom Pseudomonadati; phylum Bacteroidota; class Chitinophagia; order Chitinophagales; family Chitinophagaceae; genus Chitinophaga; species Chitinophaga sp. 01L420. Next base: position 102,474 of record NZ_JBFTSK010000023.1, on the reverse strand, counting down.
ATTTCTGCCAAAGAGAATAATGCTACGCTGCAGCTCGTTCAGGGAATGCAGGAAATAAGATTGAATAATGCGGAACAACGTAAAAGATGGGAATGGGAAGATATACAGGCGAGAATTTTTAAGCTTAATTTCAGAAATCTTAACTACGGACAATGGCAATCTACCGGTGCACTATTTATCAATCAGGGGAAGGATATAATAATAAGCTTTATGGTGGCCCAGTTGGTGGTACAGGGGCAGCTGACCTTCGGTGCCATGATCGCTATTCAGTATATCATAGGCCAGTTAAGTGGGCCCGTGCTGCAATTTATCGGACTATCTCAGAGCATTCAGGATRCCAAAATAAGTATGGAAAGACTTAATGAAGTACATAACATGGAAGATGAAGAACCGGTTACTAAAACGTTTATCTCGGGCCTGCCGGAAAATCATGATATAACCATCAGTAATTTATCTTTTACCTATCCCTCTGCTGGAAGCGACCCGGTGCTGAAGGAAATAAATCTGACAATTCCGGAAGGCAAAGTGACCGCAGTTGTGGGTGCCAGCGGTAGTGGCAAAACAACACTGATCAAGTTGCTGTTGAAGATATATGAGCAATATCAGGGAGAAATAAAGGTTGGGGAAAATAATTTCAAATATATCAGTCCTTCCTTCTGGCGGAAGCAATGTGGTGCAGTTTTACAGGATGGCTATATTTTTAATGACACCATTGCAGGTAATATCGCTGTGGGCGATGAGTATGTTGATCACCAAAAATTAATAACCAGTTGTAAGACTGCAAATATCCTTTCGTTTATAGAAACACTTCCCAATGGGTTCAATACAATTCTGGGGGCAGAGGGAATCGGTATCAGCCAGGGGCAGCGCCAGCGTTTGCAGATTGCACGCGCAGTATATAAAAACCCTCAATACCTCTTCTTTGACGAAGCTACCAACGCGCTGGATGCCAGCAATGAAAAGTGTATCGTCGAAAATTTACAGCATTTTTTCTACAAAAGGACAGTGATTGTAGTAGCGCATCGCCTGAGCACTGTTAAAAATGCGCATAAAATTGTAGTGCTGGATAATGGCAGGATAGTAGAAGAGGGGACCCATGCTTCTTTAAGCGAAAAGAAAGGTAAATATTATGAACTGGTCAAGAATCAATTGGAATTTGGGATGTAATTAAAAGATTAACTATGGCAAACGAAATCGTGAACAACCATCAGGAAGTATCATTTCTCCCCGAAACTGAAATGGTATACCAGCGTTCTGAAATGGCGCAGGAGGTTATCAGCCAGAAACAGGGGTTCCTGGAAAGGGGCGCCTTATATGTATTTTTGATCATCCTGGTTATTTTATTCTCTCTTGCCTGGTTTATAAAATATCCGGATATTATTGAAGCCCATGCGATATTAACTGCTACAAACACGCCTAAGGAAATAATTGTTAAACAGGAAGGACGGTTGATAAAGCTGACGACCAGTAACTGGAAAAAGGTAGCCCAAAATGAGGTGCTTGGATTCATCGAAAGCAATGCTAATCCTAAGGATATTTTGTTGTTGTCATCGCAGGTGGATAGTAGTATTGCGTTGCTCAATAAGGGGCAATATAAAAAGGTAGTTCGCTGTTTTTCGGGGCACTATGATAACCTGGGAGAACTTCAGCCTTCTTACAAGGAGTTCATCATTGCTATGCAGCAGTTCGATGATTATATAGTGAATGGCTTTTATACCAGAAAAGCCGGAAGGTTAAAAGAAGATCTTGTCACGCTGGATATGACCAGGGGAACAATTCAACAGCAATTGCAACTGACAGAACAGGATTTGAAACTTGCTGAGGAAAGTTATAACATGAGCCGGGAATTGCTTGAAGGAAAAGTGATCGCTAAAGAAGAGTTCAGGAATGAGAAAAGCAAGTTTTTCAGTAAGAAAATGACAATCCCACAACTGGAAGCTTCATTGCTTGCCAACACCACTCAAAAAAGAGACAGATTAAATGATATATCTCAGTTGGAGCATGATCTTGCACAACAGGAAACCTTGTTCCAGCAATCGCTGCATGCTTTGAAGTTTGCTGTGGACGAGTGGAAAAGAAAATATGTCATCATAGCACCTGTTGAAGGAGAAGTTGTATTGAACGTTCCTTTGCAGGAAAATCAGTATTTCCTGCAAGGGAAAGCAATAGGATATATTGATCCGGGCGACAGCCACTACTTTGCAGAGTTGAACCTGCCTCAGGCTAATCTGGGAAAAGTAGATACAGGGCTGCAGGTGCAGCTGAGGTTCGAAGCTTATCCATACCAGGAAATGGGCTTTGTACAGGGAACCATCAATTATGTCTCAAAAGTAGTATCTGATAGCGGTTTTACGGCTACGCTGAGATTAGACAGGGGACTTGTAACTAACAACAACAAGCCTGTAATTTACAAGACGGGACTAAGGGCACAGGCGATTGTGATTACCAGGAATACCAGTTTATTGGAGCGTCTTGTTAATAATACCATTAAACTCACCTCCGTGGGATCCAAATGATGCTTGACGGGTTTACGCCGCAACCCCGATGCCACAGTAAAATTGATGTTGCGTATATACGTAGGGGATGGTAGGGCGTAAATTTTTTTTGGTTTAAATAAAAAGTTACTTCATATTTGCACTCCCAAACAGGGAAATGGCTCCGTAGCTCAACTGAATAGAGCATTTGACTACGAATCAAAAGGTTTCTGGTTTGAATCCAGACGGAGTCACCACACCAGGGTTTCAGCATTTGCTGAGACCTTTTTTTATGCACTTAAATGAAGGCAAACGCCAAATCGGAGAAAGGTTATTTTAATTGGTCATGGCGTGGGGGAAATTGATCCCGGGCTTTGTTGAAATAGCGGATGATACTTGGTATTGATGGATAATTGGTTTAAATTCAGAGGGGAATTATTTAATGTAGGAATTGTTCTTATGACTGAGTAGCATTAGTGCTATGGTAATTATTTGCCCTGTATAATTGATAATTTATGGAAAGGTCCTTTCTGTTCGCAAGACTTGCCTTGGTAACGGTTATTTCGGGTGGGTGTCATGGCGCCCAAACAACATCTTCTCATCCGGCGGAGGATTCTGTGGCCATGGAAAACAATACTCCTCCGGGTACGCTTCCTGCACCAGGTGCCACCAAATCGGTAACTAATTTCAGTAATGTAATCGGCTGGCCAAACGATAGCAAACCTATTGCACCGGAGGGTTTTGAGGTGACCAAGTTTGCAGACGGCCTGGAGAACCCCAGGTGGATTTATGTGGCGCCCAATGGCGATGTTTTTGTTGCCGAGGCGCATGCTATCAAAAGATTTACGCAGGAAGTGATCAATGCGGTGAGCGGTAAAGCTAAATCAGAAAATAACAACATCACTGCTAACCGGATTACGATGTTCCGCGATACCAACAACGATGGACATCCTGATGAACGATACACCTTCCTGAAAAGACTTAATCAGCCGTTAGGCATGCTGGTGTTGAATGATGCCTTTTATGTAGCCAACACAGATGGACTGATGCTATACCCTTATAAGGCAGGAATGACAAGCTGTACATCTGAAGGAAAGAAAATCCTGCCTTTGCCTGCAGGTGGTTATAATAATCATTGGACCAGGAATGTGATCAGGAATGAAGAAGGGACTAAGCTGTATGTTTCCGTTGGTTCCGGGACTAATGCTGCTGAACACGGTATGGCTAATGAGAAAGGCCGGGCCAATATTCTGGAGGTAAATCCGGATGGTACAAATGTAAAGGTGTATGCCAGTGGATTACGCAATCCGGTGGGGATGGACTGGGCTCCGGGTACGCATACACTCTGGACGGTAGTAAATGAACGTGATCAGCTGGGTGATGACCTGGTGCCGGACTATTTTACCAGTGTAAAAGAAGGCGCTTTTTATGGTTGGCCGTACGCTTATTTTGGTCAGCATGAAGATCCAGGCTTCAGGGGGCAGGCAAAAGAACTGGTGAAAACGGCGGTGGTTCCTGATTTCGCGTTAATGGCCCATACAGCTTCTCTTGGCCTGGTTTTTTACAGGAGCAGCGTATTTCCTGAAAAGTACAGAAATGGGGCGTTTATAGGTCAGCATGGCTCCTGGAACCGTACTTATCTATCAGGTTATAAGGTGATCTTTGTGCCTTTCCGTGATGGTCGTCCCGCAGGGAAGGCGGAGGATTTTCTGACAGGTTTCATTGCCGATGAACCCAAAAGTAAGGTACATGGTCGCCCGGTTGGTGTGGCTGTTGCTAAAGATGGGGCACTGCTGGTCGCAGATGATGCATCAAATACGATCTGGCGTGTTGCAATTAAATAGCAGTTGAAAATGCTAGTTTTAATTTCTTTCCTTTTCGTTTAAGATTAGCTGCTACCCATTACCTTTCAGCATCCATTCAATCGTATGTTGGATTTTACAGATGTTAGTTAATCGAAGTAATCAGTTTACTATTTAACCCTGTAAGAAAAATGCGTACTGCCCATCTCATCTTAACATACACTGATCCCGGACAAACAGAAAGGATGATCAAAAGATTGTCCCACGAAAATTTCGACTTTTATATTTGCGTGGATAAGAAATTTGACATCAAGCCGTATTTATTCCTGAAAACATTATCCAATGTTTATTTCATCGAAAACAGGAGGAAGGTTCAATGGGCTGGATTCAGCACTGTACTGGCAACTTTTGAGTGCATTAAAGAAATTGTCGCCAGCGGAGTTCAATATGATTTTATCAACTTTTTAAGTGGGCAAGATTATCCGATCAAATCAACTACCTTTATCAATGATTTCTTTACTCACAATATCGGGAAAGAATTTTTGAGCTATCGTGATATAGAAAAAGACTGGAAAGAGGGGCTTATCAGAATGGAGAAATACTATCTCAGCGAATACAACTTCATCGGAAAACACAGACTGGAATATCTGATCAATAAAATACTCCCGAAAAGACGGTTGCCTTACGGACTGCATCCATATGGTAAATCAATGTATTGGATGTTAAGTCCGGAAGCTGCCTTATATGTAGTTAATAAAGTCAGTAATGACCCTACACTACTGCAGTTTTTTTCTTTTTGCTGGGGAAGTGACGAGTTTGTTTTTCAGACGATTCTACTGAATTCAGCGTATAAAGATAAAGTCGTTAATAATAATTACCGCTATATAGATTGGTCGGCTGGCGGGGCACGACCCAAAATATTAGACGAAAGCGATGCCGGGAATATGATGAAATCCGATATGCTTTTTGCGAGAAAATTCGACATGGTGAATAGTCCTAAGGTTCTTGATATGATTGACGAACAGTTAACGAATGGCTAATCTGATTAAGATAAAAACGTTTAAAGACAGTAGAGGTATTCTAACTGTGTTGGATAATGTCATCCCATTTGAAATCAAAAGATTGTTTTATATCTATTCGGTGGATAATTCAGATCGGGGAGGACACCGGCACCATAAAACCTACCAGGCAGCCATCTGCATCAAAGGCTCCTGCAAAATAACTACCAACAACAATAAAATAACAGAGCTGTTTGATCTGGACAGCCCTGAAAAATGTTTATTGTTAATGCCTGAGGATTGGCATGTCATACATAATTTCTCATCCGATGCGATTCTGTTAGTACTTGCATCTACCGTATTTGATCCTACCGATTATATATATGAGCCGTATGATACTTTATGAAAATCTGAAAAAACTCAATCAACCTTTTGAAGAAGAATTGAAAAAGAAATTTGCGCTTTTTCTCGATAAAGGCTGGTATATTCTGGGAGAAGAGGTGGCTTTATTTGAACAGGAGTTTGCAGACTATCATCAGGAGAAATATGCAGTAGGGGTAGCTAACGGCCTTGATGCACTTATTCTTTCACTGAAGTGCTGTGGTTTTAAAAGCGGGGACGAAGTGATCGTGCCTTCTAATACCTATATCGCAACAATTCTTTCGATCATACATTGTGGTTTAGTACCGGTTTTGGTGGAACCAGATAGCAGCACCTATAATATAGATCCTCAGGCTATCCTGCATTCGCTTACCAGAAAAACGGTGGCCATCATGGTGGTCCATCTATACGGGCAATGTTGTGAAATGGGCCCTGTCATGGCAATTGCCCGTGATCATCAGCTTAAAGTAATAGAAGATTGTGCCCAGGCGCACGGTGCAAGATATAAGAATAAGCTGGCAGGAACATTCGGTGACTTCGCCGCATTTAGCTTCTATCCCACAAAAAATCTGGGTGCGCTCGGTGATGCGGGCGCCATCCTCTGTAAATCAGAAAATGATTATCTGAGGCTCCGGCAATTGAGAAATTACGGTTCAGGAAAAAAATATTATAATAGTCTGATCGGATATAATTCGAGAATGGATGAACTGCAGGCAGCTTTTTTAAGAGTGAAACTTCCCCATCTTAACGAAATTAATGAGCATAAAAGAAAGCTGGCCGCTATTTATACAGCTCATTTAAATAATGCCTTCATAAAGCCCAGGGAGGATGCGGCTTTTTACAACGTGTATCATATTTACAATATCCTGCATCCGGAAAGAGATAAATTAAAACAGTATTTATCAGACAATGATATTATCACAGAAATCCATTACCCGGTAGCCCCACAAGATCAACTGGCATTAAAAGGCCATTTAACCGGATATGATTATCCCATTTCTGCAAAAATTCATCAGGATACTTTAAGCCTTCCCTGTTCTTTTATTCATACGGAAGAAGATATTTTCCATGTTGTATCGGTGCTGAATAAGTTCCTTTTGTAAGCCCCCCGTTTTTTTTATATTTATAGGAGCAGATATGCTGTGCTGAATAATCAGCAAGTAAAAAATAAATGATGCAGACGATAGCCGTAAAACAAAGATTATTATCACTTGATTTTTTTCGTGGTCTCACGGTAGCCGCCATGATACTGGTGAATAATCCTGGTAACTGGAGTTATGTATATGCTCCTTTAGAACATTCTAAATGGAACGGCTGTACGCCTACAGATCTGATTTTTCCTTTTTTCCTGTTTATTGCAGGGGTGGCCATTCCCTATGCTTTGGGGAGCCGCAAAGAGGACCCCGGGCAACACCGGGCACTCATATGGCAGGCCTTGCGACGGGGGGCCACCATCATTGCATTGGGCTGGTTTCTGAACCTCTTCCCCAAATTCAACTTTGCACACCTGCGATTTCCGGGGGTATTGCCACGTATAGGGGTTGTGTTTAGTATCTGCGCTATCTTGTTTATTAAAACAAGCCGGCGTACGCAGATCTGGACCGCAGCCATATTATTGCTGGCCTATTGGGTGATGATGACGGGTATCCCCGTACCGGGAATAGGAGCGCCGAACCTGGAGCCGGAAACCAATCTGGGCGCCTGGCTGGACAGGTTAGTCTTTACACCGGCGCATCTGTGGTCAGGCTCTAAAACCTGGGATCCGGAAGGTATTTTAAGTACCATTCCTGCCATTGGTACCGGTATATTCGGTATGCTCGTGGGGGCCTGGTTGCGGAGGAAAGACAAAGACGATGCAGTGAAGGTGTCCTGGATGTTTGTGTACGGTTTTGGAAGTGTAGTGCTGGCGCTGATATGGGATCCRTTTTTTCCTATTAATAAATCGCTGTGGACGGGTTCTTTTGTGCTGTATACCGGCGGATTGGCTACCATGGCGCTGGCGGCGAGTTATTGGCTGATTGATGTACAGGGACATCAGCGCTATCTGACACCGTTTGTGGCTTTTGGCCGTAACGCGATCACGGCTTTTGTATTATCGGGCCTTGTTCCCAAGCTCCTGGGTTATATCCCCGTAAAGGATACCAATCTGCATGAATGGTTCTATCAGACCGTTTTCGTTAGCTGGTTGTCGCCTTACCATGCTTCCTTAGGCGCTGCCATACTGCTGGTACTGGTAATCCTGGTGCCGGTGGCTATTATGTACCGGAGAAATATCATCATCAAAATTTAAGCGACGTGGGTACCTGTTATCATTAATCCGATAGGGGTGTACTAACGGAAGCGGCTGCACGAAATATCCCGCTTTTCCCCAACCAACGCCCCATTAGCCTGTTGCGTATATCCATTGACGGTAGTCTTTCAAAAAATATTTTAAGTTTTTTTTGTTTAATTTAAAACAATTCCTACATTTGCAATCCCAAACGGGGAAATGGCTTCATAGCTCAACTGAATAGAGCATTTGACTACGAATCAAAAGGTTTCTGGTTTGAATCCAGATGAGGTCACAAAAAAACAGAAAATGCTGCAACACTTGCAGCATTTTCTGTAAAAATAAAAAATCTGAAGAAAAGCTATCAGGTATAAAAAGTTGAAAAATAATTTGTTAGAATAAAAAAATGTTCTACATTTGCAATCCCGAAAGGGAAATACGGCTTCATAGCTCAACTGAATAGAGCATTTGACTACGAATCAAAAGGTTTCTGGTTTGAATCCAGATGAGGTCACCAACTAAAGGACGAACGCGAGTTACATCGGTTCGTCCTTTTTTTATGCCCGCATGTTTCCTCTCTTCCTGGCCTTTTCTAGCAGGTTGATTAATTTGTATGTGTTATAGTTATAATATACTTTGCAGATGGAAATTAAGGATCAGGTTGAAAACCTGGGGGACAGTGTAAATTTTAAGCATAAAATGTAGTCAATCTATAAAGGAAGAACCCTACAGATCTAAGCCTGGCAGCTGCCCGAAAGCGGGTACCACGGATATTTTAGAAGGAATTTTTTATTGCATTAAGAACCCCCATCATTATAGTCAACATTACCTCTTCACTATGGTGACTTTGTCGATCCTATGCTTGAGACAGGCAATGTACCTATAGAAGCACCGCAGCAGAGGTGGACTTGATGTGGACTTGATGCGGGGGGACCTCCGGATGTACAACCGAATAAGAAGTAGGATGGAGGTCAGAATTGGCCATAGCAATGCTGCTTCAGTACCAGGCTGTAGCTGCGGAAAGAGATATTGAATTACTGGCTAGTATGAACAAAATTGAATTTCTTATATGAAAACACTGTTAGTCATTATTCTGTTGAGCGCGGTTTCAAGTAATGCTTTGGCGCAGTCTAAACAAAAAGAAAAGATCCGTCTGCTAACCTATGGGCTACCTTATTTTGAGAGAATACCCTTTGAGGAGCAGGTGGCTGCTAAATGGGGCATTGAATTGTATGATATAGGCGGTTGTGTTATCGAACAACAGCTTATGGATAGTGCCAAACGGGTAAATGAGGTAGCCGAAAAGAAAATAATCGGGAAGTACGGGAAGGACTGGCGTGAAAAATTTAACCGGGAGATAGATGCCTTATTTGCTACACCGGAAAGAGCCGCAGATTTGGTCACCTCCCAGGATTATATCCGGCAGGAGGAGCGGAATTTAAGGGCATCCGGCGACAGTCTCCACTATACCTGGTCCGCCACCCGCAAAAAAGGCGTTTATCACGTATTGGTTTCCGGTTCAGCAAAAAATACTATCTTTTACAAGTTGTTAGTAGATTATCCTCAGAGCAAAGTATCCATACTCAGCCGGCGATAATTATTTTACCCAACCGGAAACCAGGAATTATGATACGGATCAAAAAAGACGGCGTGTTGTTAAAACAAACAGCGCTGGAATTTGAAAACGAAGGTGTGTTAAACCCAGCTACCATCAGAGACGGAGATCAGGTGCTTTTCTACTACCGGGCAGTCCAGCAGGGGAATCATTCCAGCATTGGTTTTTGTAAACTCAGCGACCCGTTAACCGTGTCAGAACGCATGGATAAACCTATTCTCTTTCCGGAACATGACTATGAGGCCAAAGGACTGGAAGATCCACGGGTAGTGAAAATAGACGATCTGTATTATCTTACCTATACCGCCTTTGACGGGGCAAATGCCTGTGGCGCACTGGCCACCTCTACAGACGGTATCAACTTTAAAAAAGAAGGACTGATTGTGGCCCAAATGGATTTCCCCGAGTTTAAGAAACTGGCGTCTACCAATACCACACTCAGTGATAAATACACGCTCTATAACGACTTCAATCCCAAACTATGGGATAAGGATGTGCTTTTCTTTCCCAGGAGAATTAACGGCAAACTGTATTTCCTGCATCGTATAAAACCCGATGTACAGCTGGTGGCGATCAATGAACTGTCGGAACTAACGCCTGCTTTCTGGGAAGATTATTTTCTGCATTTTAAAGATCATATCCTGCTCACATCAAAGTATGAACATGAAGTGAGTTATGTAGGAGCGGGGGCTCCGCCGATAGAAACGGAGCATGGTTGGTTACTGATCTATCATGGTGTGCACGAAACAAAGCATGGTTATGTGTACGTAGGTTGTGCGGCTTTGCTGGACCTGGATAATCCCATGAAAGAAATTGCCAGATTACCGCATCCGATACTGGTACCTGAGCGGGCATGGGAAATCAGGGGAGATGTAGATAATGTTTGTTTTCCTACAGGCACCGCCGTATTTGACGATACCCTGTATATTTACTATGGCGCCGGCGACGAGGTGATCGCGGCTGGCAGCGTTAGTTTAACCGAGTTACTCAACGAATTACTGGCTCATAAAACAGCATAACAGGCAACAATGGTTTCTATTACCCGCTTGGTTTCATCCGGGTCGCGTACCTTGATACAATCTACCCCGGCGGTTTTAGCAGGATAGTCGTTGCCACCGGGAAAAATAGCATCTCCGGCAAAAAGCATTTCTGCAATAGAAATATGCAAAATGTCTCTCAGCTTATGGATGCCGTAAGCCTTGTCTATGCCGGGTTTGGTAATATCCACAGAAGTGGTGCCGCCCAGGTTGATTGCAAACTCCGGAATGATGTTAACCAGTAAGGCTTTCATCTGTTGTCTTTTGGCAAAATCAGGATCCCACTTTTTCTTTTCTTCCAAAGGAGCTTCCTGTCCCAAAGCGGAAAAAGTAATCTGGCTGCCACGGTCTTCTATCTGTGAACCCCAAACCTGCGGTGGCGTATAGCCTAGTTTATCTACTACACTACTCAATGCGTCAATAATTTTCTTTTTCTCTTCGGGTGTGAAATTCTCTGCATACAACTGCTTCCATTCACTGGTGTATTTGTAGAATTGTGTGCCGCAGGTAGGTAGAATAGATAAGTGTTGCAGGCGTTCATCTGCGGGCAGATGGGCCAGTACCTGTTTCTCAAACTGGGGCCAGGCGCCGCCGGAAATAATGGCGACCCTGGCCACCTGCAGGAGCGCAGAAAGTAAGGCACTCATTTCATCATCTATGGCAGATTTACTTTCGGCCAGGGTACCATCCAGGTCAAAGACCACGAGTTTTTTCATGAAGCGGAATTATTTTTTCAGCAATGTCAATGCCTGCTCACAGATGTTGTCAACGGTGAAACCAAATTCACGCAGCATCACCGGACCAGGTGCAGATGCGCCGAAACGGTCTATCGCAATGTTGATGCCTTTATCACCGGTATAACGATGCCATCCCTGCGAAATTCCTGCTTCAACAGATATTCTGGCGCTTACGGCAGGAGGCAATACCTGTTCGCGGTACTCCGGTGTTTGCGCTTCGAATAATTCCCAGCTGGGCATGGATACAACGCGAACGGCTATACGGGATTTCAGTTTTTCCTGTGCCGCTATTGCGAGATCTACTTCTGATCCGGTAGCGATGAGGATCAGCTCCGGCGCTGCATTTGCAGCATCTGATAGAATGTACCCACCAAAACGTAAGCCGTCTGCTGACGCGTATTTACTGCGATCCAGCGTAGGCATGTTTTGCCTGGAGAGAATCAGCGCTATGGGTTTATCTGGTAACAGTATCGCCATTTGCCATGCAGTAATGGTTTCGTTGGCATCACCCGGACGGATCACCACCAGTTCCGGGATGGCCCGTAAGGCGGCCAGCAATTCTACCGGTTGATGCGTAGGACCATCTTCTCCCATGGCAATGCTGTCGTGCGTAAACACATAAATCACTTTCAGCTCAGACAATGCTGCCAGTCGTATTGATGGACGCATGTAATCTGAAAAGGTGAGGAAAGTAGCACAGTAGGGGATGATGCCTCCGTGTGCCGCCATGCCGTTGCAAATAGCGCCCATAGCATGTTCGCGGACGCCGTATTGTATATTCCTGCCTTCATATCCCCATACACCGCCGGCAGCGCCCTGTAGATCTCCTTCTTTCATCAGCGGACTTTCAAAGTTCCCGGCATCTTTTAATTCGGTGTTGGTAGAGGTATTCAGATCGGCGGATCCGCCGATAAATCCTGGCAGGTGCGGAAAGAACGCCTGTATGATTTTGCCGGAAGCTGCCCGGGTAGCCAGCCCTTTGGCATCGGCAGGAAACGGCTTGATATCTTTATCCCAGTCTGCCGGCAAAATATCGTGTATCAATGACCGTAGTTCCTTTGCCAGATCGGGATATTTTTGTGCATAGATGACCATTTGCTCTTCCCATTTGGCAGCCTCTTGTTTGCCCACGTCAACGGCTCTACGGAAATGATCACTGGCTTCTGAAGGCACCAGAAAATCCGGTGTTAACGGCCAGCCGAGCTTTTCTTTGGTCAGCTTTACATCCTCAGGGCCCAGCGGAGAACCATGTGCTGATGTGCTGTCCTGTTTAGGAGAACCATAACCAATATGCGTGCGTACGAGTATGATAGAAGGACGGTCAGTTACTTCCTGCGCCGCCCGTATGGCCTGATCTATGGCTTCGAGGTCGTTGCCGTCAGCTACTTTTTGGGTATGCCAGCCGTACGACTGGAACCGCATCGCATGATCCTCTGTGAAGGTGACGGGCGTGGCTGAGGCTAGCGTGATACGGTTGTCATCGTATAAATAAATCAGTTTACCTAACCGGAGGTGTCCTGCCAGCGAAGCGGCTTCTGAAGCTACACCTTCCATCAGGTCACCATCACTGACAAGGGCATAGGTATAATGATCTATCACGGCATCGCCGGGACGGTTATACCGCGCAGCAAGATAGGCTTCGGCCATGGCGATCCCAACGCCGTTGGCAAATCCCTGGCCCAGTGGACCAGTGGTTACTTCTACACCCGGTACTACGCCGCGTTCCGGATGCCCTGGTGTTTTACTTCCCCACTGACGAAACTGTTTAATCTCTTCCATGGATAAGTCGTAACCGGTCAGATGCAGCAAACTGTACAACAACATGGAACCATGACCGGCAGATAATACAAATCTATCCCGGTTAAACCACTCGGGGTCGGATGGATTGTGACGCAGAAATCTTGTCCACAGCACATAAGCCATGGCCGCAGCTCCTAAGGGCAGCCCGGGGTGACCACTATCTGCTTTCTGTACGGCATCCACAGAAAGAAAACGAATAGTATTGATACATAATTCATCCAGTGTGGCAGGATTTGGAACGAGAGAAGTGTTGGTACTCATGGAGACTCCTTTTTAGGTGTGAAAAAGATCACACATAGGTCAACAAACATCATGCTCATAAGGTTGCCATAATATTTTTTAATTAGTCTACTGAAATTATAGACTTTTGGAAAAATATTGTATTATTGTACTCTGACGGCTTTCCGGGTCCGCTTTAGGGGACATTCATCCACCTGTTGACATACCCTGTATATCTTTCAAAATATATTCACCATGGACACATCATTACACTTAATGAGGAAATTTTGCTGCGTGGAATTTATCGACACCCGATGTTAGGGTGCAACCAATAAAAATAAAAAGGCCGGAACTGTTGGCGCAGTTCCGGCTGGTAATCAAGGCTGTTGGAGACATTTTTCAGTGATTGTATTTACATACTATCACCGGCCTCATTTTTTCATACCAAAGTAAAGATAATGAAAATTGCTATTGCATGCAGCTGCGGGCTGCTGCTGGCGGCTACCGCATGGTCACAGGAGCGGACTTCTCATAGTGCCGACACTACAAAATCTGTGCACAAAGCCGTTGTTCAGAACAACATTTCTCTTTCCGGAAGAATTATTGATGCCAAATCGCAATTGCCCATAGGAGGGGCACTGGTGCACATTAAAGGCACCACGCACGAAGTGCAGAGCAGCGCCAATGGAGAGTTCTCGTTTTTAACCGGCCAGAAAGTGCCGGTCATCTACCAGATTTCTTCCCTGGGCTATAAACTAAAGGAGGTATACGCAGAGAAATCCAATGCCGGCAATATCCTGCTGGAAGAGCTCAGCACCCAGCTGAATGACGTGGTTATAGTAGGTTATGGTACCCAGAAAAGGAGGGATCTGACCAGCGCCATTTCCTCCGTAAAAGGCAGCGATGTGGTAACGGTGCCGGTAGCAAGCTTTGATGCACAGTTGCAGGGCAGGGCATCCGGCGTACAAATCAATTCCAATACCGGCGTGCCCGGCGATGGGATATTTATCCGGGTACGCGGTACCACTTCCATCAATGCAGATAATAACCCGCTCTATATCATAGACGGCGTATTTATGAATAACTCCAGTCTGCAAACGGTGAATTCCGGTGGCCGCCTTTCTTCTCCGCTGGCAGATATTAATCCTGCTGATATTGAAAATATAGAAGTGTTGAAAGACGCCAGCGCCACGGCCATTTATGGCTCCAGGGGCGCCAACGGCGTGGTAATTGTTACCACCCGCCGCGGTAACTATAATAGCAAGGCGAAAGTAATAGCAGACGTTTCTACCGGTGCGGCCTGGGCCCCTAAACTATGGGACCTCACCACCGGCCCGCAACATGCAGAACTGGTGAACGAATTCTATAAAAATTCACTGGCAGATGCCACCGCCGCCAATGATCAGGCGGGCATCAAAAAGTACAGCTATCTGCCTTTCCGCGCATTAACAGACAATCCCACTCAAACACCTGCTCCGAGAGGCTTGCCGCAGGATCAGCATACATACGACCGCCTGGACGAAATTTTTCAGACAGCGCCGCTGCAGAACTATAACCTGTCCCTTTCAGGTGGCAACCGGGAAACGAAGTATTACTTCGGTGGCGGCTATACGAAACAGGAAGCGATCCTGAAGCCTATTTCATTTGAACGCGCCAGTTTTAAACTGAACATAGATCAGCGTATTAATGATCATGTAACCATCGGGTCCAGCAACAGCTTCTCCCGTAGCTTCCGCAGCCAGGGCCGCGCAGGTGATGGCCCGCAGGGAGGATTGTTACAGGCAGCATTACATACGCCTACCTATCTTCCGGAAACAAATCCCGATGGTTCACCCGCCCGCTGGGCCGGCTTCGACAACGTACAGGTACTGATTAATAACTATGACGTACATACGACAAGTTTGCGCTACATCGGTAACCTGTACCTGGATGCGACTTTACTGCCGGATCTGAAGTTTCACAGTAATTTCAGTATCGATTATAACAACTATAACGAATCCGAATACTGGAACAACCTCACACAACTCGGCGCCAGCCCCACTAACGGCCTGGCTACTTCCGCCATCACGCAGAATACTTCCTGGATCAATGAACAAACATTGTCGTGGCGTAAGCATGCCGGTGAAAAACATTTCTTCGGTGTACTCGTAGGAAACACGCTGCAAAGCAATACGGAAACGCTGACCTCTGCGCAGGGCTCCGGTTTCCCGAACAATTCCTATAAATATATTTCTGCTGCTGCTACCCGCACGGCCGCGCAAACATGGACCAGGAGTACCCTGACCTCTTTCTTTTCCAGGATAGATTATAACTATGCCGGCAAATATTACGTAGAAGCCAGCATCCGCGCTGATGGTTCTTCTAAATTTGGTGATAACTATAAATGGGGCTATTTCCCTTCTGTGAGCGCCTCCTGGCGGTTGAAAGAAGAAAATTTCCTGAAAACAGTCAATAGCATCAGCGATCTGAAACTTCGGGCCAGCTACGGTATTACGGGTAATCAATCCGGCATCAGCGATTTCGCTGCCAAAGGCCTATGGTCCGGTGGTGCAGGATATCCGGATAACAGCAGCGGTGATCAGCCGGGCACGGCGCCATTGCAGTTGCCCAACAAAGATCTGCGCTGGGAAAAAACCAGTCAGGCCAACATTGGCGTGGACCTGGGACTATTCAACGGCCGCATTAACCTGACCGCAGATGTGTATTCCAAGTACACCAGCGATGTATTGCTGTTGCTGCCATCAGCCGGTGCAACGGGCTTCTCCTCTGTGTATAGTAACGCAGGAGAAATCAGTAATAAAGGCTATGAAATTGGATTGAATACCACCAACATTACCACCCGTTCCTTTACCTGGAGCAGCAGTTTTAATATTGCCGGTAATACCAACCGTATCGAAAAGCTGCCTACACCGGTATACCAGTATAACCGCGACTGGATTATCATGAAAGAAGGATCACCGATGTATTCTTTCTGGTTATATAAACAGCTGGGCGTAGATCCGCAAACCGGTAACGTTATTTTCGAAGGTGCCAAAGACGGTAAACTCCCAGTATCTGCCCGGCAGGTAATGGGTAACGCCATGCCTAAGTTTTACGGTGGCTTCAGCAATACCTTCACCTATAAAGGTTTTGACCTGAGCATCCTGCTATCATTTCAATATGGCAACGATGTATATAACCTGAACCGCTTTTTCGGAGAGGGTGGTGGTACGAGAGATGCAAACCGCGTATTGTTTGCAGATCAACTGAACCGCTGGCAAAAGCCGGGTGACAAAACAGATGTACCCCGCCTCACCGCTTACGGTTTGAACTACACCGTGGATCAGAACAGCCGCTTCCTGGAAGATGGATCTTTCCTCCGTCTTAAATCACTCACATTTGGTTACACTGTACCAAAGTCTATCAGCGAAAGATTGCGTATTCAGCAACTACGTGTATACTTCATCGGTAGTAACCTCTGGTTGCTTACCAAATATACCGGACTGGATCCCGAATCGAATGTAACCGGTATACAAACCGTGCAGGGACTGGATCTTGGCACTCCACCGCAACCACGTAGCGTACAGTTTGGCTTAAACGTAACTCTTTAATTTTCTTAATCATCCTTTATGAAAACATATCGGAACTATATATCGGTATTCTTTTTCTCGCTGGCGACGATGTCCTGCAAAAAATTCCTGGACGTACAACCAAGAGATTCCGTGTCTGATGAACAGACCATCATTGATAAAACATCGGCCAGTACAGCATTGCGTGGTGTATACCGCAAGCTGGCCGCCGATAATTATTATGGTTCACTGTTCCAGACTTTTGGATACCTGCCCGGTGATAATGTGCAGTGGACCGGCTCCCAGTCTGTTATTCAGCAATTCATTACCCATAAAATATCCGCAGATAACGGCAACCTGCAAAGTGTATGGTCTGCTATTTATGCCACGATCAACGGTGCTAATAATGTAATCGCGAAAGTGCCGGTGGTGGCTGATGCCGCCTTTACTACAGCGGACAGGAACCAGGTGATCGGCGAAGCATATTTTATCCGTGCACTGAATTATTTTGATCTGGCCCGTACCTGGGGAAATGTGCAGATAACGTTAACGCCTACACTGGGTGCTGACGATAAAGCTGGTCTTAAAGGCAGCACCACTGCCCAGGTATATCAGCAGGTGCTGAGTGATCTGAATGCGGCAGACTCGCTGTTGCTGCCGCCGCCGGACAATGCACAACCCAATCCCGTACGCGCTAACCGCGAAACGGTATGGGCGTTGAAGGCACGTTATTACCTGTACCAATCTAATTGGGCGCAGGCAGAATTTTACGCTTCAAAAGTAATCAGCAATACAAAAAATTACGCGTTGCAAAAACCTTACAGCGCCTTCTTTTTCCCTGCCAGCGCTATTGCTACACGGGAGTCTGTATTTGAATTATCGTACAGCGCTACTTATCTGAGCGGGCATCGCGCCAACTGGCAGCCACCGGCAAACGGCGGTACCCGGCAGTGGGCGCCATCAGATGCTTTGGTGACACTGTTGAATGATCCTGCTATTGGTGGCAACCGCAATGCACTGATCGCAAAAACTTCTGCCGGGTTATGGTATGGAAATCTTTACTACCGGAGCCCGGCTACCGATCCGGCCTATATTATCCGGATTGCAGAGTTATACCTGATCCGCGCAGAAGCAGCGGCACAGCAGGAAAAACTACCACTTGCCAAAACAGATCTGGATCTGATCCGTGACAGGGCGGGGTTGTTGCCCACTACCGCAGCAGGTAAAGAAGGATTGCTGCTGGCCATTGAAAATGAAAGGAGAGTAGAATTTGCCCTCGAACCGCACCGCTGGTTCGACCTGGCTCGTACCGGTCGCGCTGCTACCGTGTTGAATATTACCAATACACAATTGTATCTGTTCCCGATACCGGCTAATGAAATCGCATTATCGAAAGGCAATCTGAAACAAAATGATGGTTACTGATCTTATCACCTTATAACAATCAACAAATGAGTAATGTCACTATTGGCGAAACACCCGCCTGGAAAGACTACGAGAAGATTGGGTTCAGGATATTTTTTATTTATTTCCTGCTGCAGGCATTGCCGCTCGACTGGAAATTTTACAGCTACCTTTTTTCTACCCGTCTTTTTCATCTTCATTATGAAGATATTTTTAACCTGGCCAATTATACAACACGGTTTAGCGCGGCTCCTGCGAGCTATAAGGACTGGATAGTTTTACTGGCCATTGCTATTGTGGGTGCAGGTATCTGGACCTATATAGATCGTAACCGCACCCGCGCATACGATGCGGCCTTTTATTGGTTGCGGGTAGTATTGCGTTACCGGCTGGCATTGGCGGTAATCGCGTATGGCTTTCTTAAAATCTTTACGCTGCAAGCACCTTATCCGTCTATCAGCAGTCTGAATACACCTTACGGAGCGTTTACCCGCTGGAAATTATTTTCGCTTAGTCTGGGCATTGTTCCTTCGTATGAGTTATTTCTCGGACTGGTAGAAGTTATTATTGGCGTGTTATTACTTTCCAGGAAGACAGCATCTATCGGTGCTTTCATTTTCCTCATTTTCTGCGGCAACATTTTCGTATCCAACCTGGCCTATGATGGCGGGGAGCAGGTATACAGCCTGTTGCTCATCACCTATGCGCTGGCGATCCTGAGCTTCGATCTGCAAAGAATTATAAAGCTGCTTATTTTACAACAGCCTACTGCCGCAGCTACTTTCAGGCCGGTATTTGATGGCGCAAAAAGATATGGCAGGCTGGTGTTGAAAACCGTATTCCTCTTGTATTTCATTGTGGTATATGGTATCAAAACCGGCGCCGGTGCCAAAAATGATCCTTATCAATATCCCGGCAGTAAAGGGTTACCGGCTATCAGTGGTCTATACAATGTAGCTACTTTTGTAGTGAATGGTGATACACTGGCTTACTCTTTAACGGATTCCCTGCGCTGGAATAATGTAGTGTTTGAAAAATGGAATACCATCAGCATCCGCTCCAACAAGCCGGCGCCAATAGATTCCAATAATCAGCACCTGGTATTACGTAATAACGCGGAACGGTTATACGAAATTGAAGGCACCAGTGGCCGGCATTACTACAGCTATATTGCAGATACGGTACAGCAGCTGCTTACGTTACAAAACAGGCATCCACAATTATCGGCGGAAACATGGTCGCTGCATTACAGCCGTCCGGATAAAGACCGGGTGATACTCAGCGGAATCACCTACAGCAGGGATTCCATCTATGTGGTACTGGAAAAAGTGAAGAAGACTTACCTGCTGGAAGAAGCCGCGAAAGGAAGTGGAAGAAACAGAAAATTAAAACTTTAAACTGATGATCATGTCTCATATCACTCCAACATTAGCAGATGAAACCGTGATCAGGGAAAGCGATTCCCAGGTGCCGCCTGCCATTGAAGCGCCTTTGGCGCAACTACCGGCCTGGAAGGAATATCAATTGGTTTTATTCCGTATCGCATTTATATTTTTTATTGCTATCTCTATTCCGAACAGCATAGAGTGGTACAAACAACTGGTGCAGCTTGATTGGCTTCACCTGAATTACCGCGATCTGTATGATATTGCGCGGTTTGGCTCTGGTATTAACTTTTTGGGCAGCACTATTTTCGGTAGTCAGTTGTTAGGATATGCCAACTGGATTACCACTGCACTGATAGCCACCGCCGGCGGGCTGATATGGACCGGCATTGTAAAGGCACGTAAGTTGCCCCGGAAAGAATATTACACTGCCTGGTACTGGCTGCGTGTAGTCGTTAGGTATAGAGCCGGTATCGGTATCATTGGTTTTGGATTTACCAAGCTATTACCAGTACAGATGCCTTATCCTTCTCTCGGTATTTTAAATACCAACTTCGGTGACCTTACCGCACAAAAAATATACTGGTTATCGGTAGGAATAGTCCCCTGGTACCAGGTGTTTGCCGGCGTAGTGGAAATAACGGCAGGTACTTTATTATTCTTCCGGAAAACAACTACGCTGGGTGCTGTTTTGTTGTTAGGCGCTTTGGGAGATATTGTATATGTCAACTTTGCCTATGATGGCGGGGTACATGTATACAGCAGTTACTTTGTACTGCTGGCCGCTTTGTTGCTGGTTAATGATGTACCTAAAATTTATCGTTTGCTGGTACAGGAACGTTTTACTGTACCCGTAAATTATTACCCTTCCTTTTCACAGAGGTGGCTACGCTATACGCGTGTTAGTCTGAAGTCTGCTACCATCTTCCTTTTCCTGGGCGTATTGTTTTACCTGCAGCTTATCAACTTCCTGTATGATCCTTATAAACAGCCGGCAGTAGCGGGTGTACAACAATTGCGGGGCAGCTACCAGGTAACGGAGTTTCGGTTAAATGACCAGGTGATTCCTTATTCACCACTGGATTCTACCCGCTGGCAGGAAGCTACTTTTGAGAACTGGTCCACGTTTACGTACCGGGTAAATACACCACATCCACTGGATCTTTCCAATGGTGGGGGCGATCCGCAACGGGATGTGAACCGGACTTTTGAAATAACCGGATTGGCAGGAGGGCAGCGTGCTTTCCACTATTATGCAGATGAAGTCAATAAAGTACTTTACCTGGAAGACAAATACAAACCCATTCCCGACAGGCGTAACCGCACGGCCGGTGTTGGCGGAGATGGTGGGGCACCTGTAGATGAAGCCGCAGAAAAGGCCGCCCGTAAACAGGGCGCTAAAGTAAAAGATAGCTGGATACCCGCAGAGGCCTTGAAAAATATTGGTGATGAAGCGTTGAAAATAGATCCGCTGGCATTATCTGCCCGGAGGGCAAAAGATTATGCAACTGCTCCTGCCACTGAAAACCGTAAACGTTTCATTGTAAAGTATGCAACAGATAACGGGGCGCATGTGGTACTGACGGGTGTAGATGAAAACAAAAACAATATTTATGTAGTGCTGGATCGCGTAGATAAAAAATATGCGTTAACACCCAGCACATTGAATGCAGGAAAATATTAGGGAGARATATGATCATTAAACGCTCCTGTTGTTACCGGGTGGCAGCCGTAGTGGTGTTGGGTATGCTCGCTTGCCATACCAACACCCGGCCACCGGATACCGGCTGGCCATCGCATTTCGGATTTGGTCATACTGCCACTGCCGCGCAGATAGACTCCCTGAATATTTCCATCGCACCGGATGGCAAAGGATTGCCTGCGGGCAGCGGTGATGCGGTGACGGGGCAACGTATTTATATCGCAAAATGTGCAGCCTGTCATGGGGAAACCGGTGCAGAACCAACGCCCAATCGCCTCGTGGCGCCCATGGGTGATACCACCCGCGTGAAAACCATTGGTAATTACTGGCCTTATGCCACAACGGTATTCGATTATATCCGCCGTGCCATGCCTTTCAATGCGCCCGGCTCTCTCGCCAGTGAAGAGGTATACAGCCTCACGGCGTTCCTCTTATACCGCAATGAGGTCATCGATAGCACGCTGCAGTTAAATGCCCGGAATCTGCCGCAAATAGTGATGCCCGCGAAAAAATATTACGTGGATGATGACCGCCGCGGAGGTAATGAAGTAAAATGAATAGCTATGACATTGGAAGAAGACAACAACGGCAACAAGATACCCAGACGAACGATCTTGAGAGCCGCCGCAGTTTCCGCTGCTGCGGCTTTAATGGGTGCCTCCGGCATACAGCGTGCACCAGGCCCGCAAGCAACTACCAGCAAGACAGAAATTCCAGATCCTGCGGATAGTGCTTATGTGGATCCTACTAAAATTACCGGCACATTACCCGGAAAACTTGGTACCCGTTCTCCTTTTGAGCAACCCGTAAAAAAGCCATCTGATATTTCATCCCGGACACCGTTGCAGGACTTGTATGGTATCATTACGCCATCAGATCTCCATTTTGAAAGAAGTCATGCCGGCGTGCCACTGATTCATCCGGATAAATATGAATTACTCATTCATGGTATGGTGGAACGCCCGATGATATTTACCCTGCGCGATTTAAAGCGTTTTCCGGCCGTTTCCCGTATTGCCTTTATAGAATGCTCGGGCAACTTTAGATCAGGCAAAGAAAGCATGACAGCGCAGGAAATATGTGGGTTGACCAGTCAGAGTGAGTGGACAGGTGTGATGCTGTCTACCTTATTCCGCGAGGTAGGTGTGAGCCCCAAAGCTACCTGGTTTCTGGCCGAAGGCTCCGATGCGGCGGTGATGAGCCGCAGTATTCCTGTACAGAAAGGGAGGAAAGATGCGATGATTGCTTATGGTCAGAATGGAGAGGCTATCCGTCCGGAGCAGGGTTATCCTGCGCGCCTGTTTTTGCCGGGATGGGAGGGGAACACCAATGTAAAATGGATCCGGCGCATCGAGTTATCTGACCAGCCTTTTATGACCCGGGAAGAGACATCCAAATACACGGAAACCATCCGTGATCATAAGATCCGGCAATTTAGCTTTGATATGGATGCGAGGTCTATCATCACTTATCCCTCCTTTCCACAGCAGGTAGAGAAGGGCTGGATAGAAATAAGAGGCATTGCCTGGAGTGGCCGGGGGAAAATTGATAGGGTGGAAGTCAGTACAGATGCGGGGAAACACTGGGTGAAAGCCACGTTACAGGAGCCTGTGCTGGATAAAGCGCATACTTATTTTCGTTATCTCTGGTACTGGGATGGAAAGCCCACAGAAATTATGAGCCTGGCCGTAGATGATACCGGTTATCGTCAGCCTACTATGAAGCAGCTCATACAAGCCAGGGGTACTGATATGGGAGGGTACCACGTAAATCCCGTCACCGCCTGGGTTTTAAAGGGCGATGGAACAGTAGTATTTAAACCGGAAAAATGGAAATAAGTTATTCAAATAATGTCAGGTCATCACGGGTGATGGCCTGAAAAAGATTTTGCAGCTGGTGAACATGTACTATCGGCCGGCCGTAAGCTACCAGACCTTCTGCTGCATCAGTAAGCGGCTGAAATACATCATTTTCACTCCGCACATGTACACTATGGAGCCGGTTATATTTCAGGGAGTATACGTTTTCATCTTCTCCATAGTCAGGATCTCCTTTAATAAAGCCAAACCTGGATAACAGGTAAATGTCGAGTATCACCGGGTTGACCTTTTCACAGCGTAGTTTACTGAGCGGCAGCCCGGAATTATAGACATATCCCTGCAAAATGCCTTCTACCACAAAGGCTGTTTCTTCCATGTTATAATCAAAGTAGGATACGTAGTTTCCTATCCTGATGTCTGACTCCTGTATCATGTAAAGGGTCTTAAGAAAATAATACCAGTAATAGCGTGATCAGTGCAGGTAATGCCTGTACGAAAAAAATCTTTTTGTCTGCTGTCAGTGCTCCATACAAACCGGCTACTATTACGCAGCTTAAAAAGAAAATGGCTACTCTTCCTGCCCACAGCGGGTCTGAAATAAAAAAAGTCCAGGCCAGTCCGGCAGCCAGGAAGCCATTGTACAATCCCTGGTTAGCGGCTAGTGATTTGGTGGGCGGAAAGAGATCCTTCGGAAACTGTCTGAATACTTTAGGGCCTCTTGTTGTCCACGCAAACATTTCGAACCACAAAATGTAGAGGTGTTCCAGCATCACCACTGCGATCCCGATCTTAATGATTATCTGCATAATGGAATTGTTAAATGATACCAGCTAAATATAATCAAATTATCTTTTCAAGTAGCCATGCAAAAGCGAAAGCGAGTAGTGTACCTACTGCGTAACATACACAGTCACTCCACAGGAAACCATGTCCGAGGAGAATGCCTGCAGGGGTATTACGGAATTTTACCGCCCATTCGGCCTGGTACAGCTGTTGTATCTCAATAAGCATACATATTATAAAATTGCTGATGCTGATTTTCCACAGCGGGGTAACGGGGTAGAGGAATCGTATACCAAAGAAGATACAGGTGGCGGAAAATACATCGCCTCCATATATACGTATGATGTCAGGAAAATATTGGGGAGCCCACCTGGTGGCAAGTCCTAAAGGGATATTCAATAAAATGAGGAGGAGATAGATCCAGCGCCTTTTTGCTACCATAGAATGTAAAAAGCGATAAATATAAGAAAGATATTCCTATATGTAGGGCCACCGGAAGGAAGAATGGCAGAAGAACCAGCCATCCGGGATAAAAAAGCAATAACCCCATTGGGTTATTGCTGGTTATCGGTTTCGACGTTATTTTTCTTTTTTCCGCGGTTAGTACCACCTTTACGGCCAATAGCGGCCATGTGTTCACGATTCTTGCTCACGGCTTCACCGCCTTTTTTACCTGCTGCACGTGCTTCTTCGGAAGTGAATTTATGGGCTACACCTTGCTGATGTGCTGCTTTTCCACCTTCTCTTGATATGGCACGTTGCTGTTCAGGGTCCATAGAAGCAAATCCGCGTTTACTATGCTTATTTTTTTGTTCCGGATTTTTCTCCTGTAAATGGGTTACTGGCGTGGCATGTTGAAATCTGATGTCTTCCATAATCCTGAAGTTTTTTATAGTGATAGTAGTTTAACAATAGTGATAGTAGTTAAAATGTTCCCTTTACCGGGGATCAAGATATGTGCCACCACCTGTTTTCACCACTAGAGGCCGTATTCGCCGATTGCTAAAAAGGAAATAGGGCAATACATTCCACAATCCATAGAATTTTTAACACACTTTCCGACCCTCTTCCCCATTTTATTCGCACGAAATACCTCATTTTCCGTGGCTTATATTTTGTTTTTATATCATCGTTATTTCTTTTTTCTCAACCCATCTAAATTTTTTTGTCATGGCAAAGTATTCAGAAGAATCGCAGCGTAAAGTCAAAAAGACTATGCATGAAATGCACGAAGGCAAATTAAAAAGTGGAAGAAGCAATAAGAAAGTTACGAATCCTAAACAAGCCATTGCAATAGGCTTGTCTGAAGCGAGAGAAGAAGGCGCCAAAGTACCTAAGAAAGCGGCAGCTAAAAAAACAACCACCAAAAAAGCACCTGCTATAAAGGCGGCAGCAAAAAAAACAACAGCGAAGAAAGCAACAACAAAAAGAGCTACTGCTAAGAAGGCAACCGCCAAAAAAGCAACGACTAAAAGAGCTACTGCCAAAAAAGCTGCAGGAAGGAAAACAACGGCTAAGAAGACAACTGCCAAAAAGGCCACTGCTAAAAAAGCAGCACCAAAGAGAAAGTCAGCTGCCCGTAAAAAGTCAGCTGCTATGGCTTGAGTAGCGTGTTTTTTGGGTCGTTTTCACCTTTCCAATATATACATAAAGACCGGTCACCACACAGCACCGGTCTTTATTTGTGGTATATCACTTGCGGCATTTTTATATATGGAAAAGCACAGCATTACGGTGATCATAAAAGGTAAACCCTATGGATTGATCATCACGATCGATGGGGGAGCTTTGGCAACTGCATTTCAAGTCATTCCTGATGTAAGGGAACATGTACTGGAAGAATTTGAACCCCATAACCAACATTTTACCACCGATCACAAAGACACCCTGGAAGGAAGCCTCCGTACCGTGGAATCAGAACAGATCGCCCGTATCATCTGGGAAGATATCCTGGATAAAATGAAATAACCCCCGGTTGCTTCACAAATCAAATCACGGTTGTACCTTCGCAATCAAAGCGAGCGTGAATAGCTATGATGGTAACCGATAAAACGTATAAAAATACCAATCGCAGGGAGCGGATCATATTCCTGGTGAAACTGCTGGTATACCTTGGCATTGTATATTTCAATATTGAACATCCTGCTGTTTATAACAAATTTGTCTGGTTGTTTAAGTTAACCAACGCGCTCTCTTTTTTCCTGGGCGCTAACCTGGTTATTTCTCTCGCCTGGCTGCTGATCTTATCATGGTACACCCGCCGCAATCGCAGCAAGCCTATTGAAAAAGACAACTTTATCCTGGGCATCAACAGGATATCTTCCGTATTAAATACCCTGTTTCTGCTGCTGGCCATCACCTTTTTCTTTGGTGTAAATCCACTGCAGTTCATTACCAGCATCACCATCGTGGCGGCGGCGATTGCCCTGCTTACAAAAGATTATATCACCAATATGATCAATGGCCTGATCATCATGTTTTCAGATCAGTTGTCACTCGGAGATCACGTGCGGATAGGAGATTACAAAGGAAGAGTAATGGATATTACGCTCATTAATGTGGTATTACAGAACGAGGATGATGATATCGTGATTATTCCCAATTCGGTGGTCTTTACATCTATTGTATTAAACCAGTCCAAACAAAATATCAGGAAACTGACATTAGAGTTTGAACTGGATCATAAACATCCTTTTACTATCCGTGGGCTGGAAGAACGGCTGAGAAACTGTGTGGAAGAGTATTCCCGCAGCTTTACCCCTGAAAGTTTTTCGTTGAAAACAATAGAAATCAAGAAAGACTTTGTACAATTTAAAGTGCAGTTGCTGATGCCCCTGGCCAACAAGGAAACGGAGCGCCAGATCAGGCGTGCCCTCAACACAGAAATCATGGCCATTGCAGAAGGAGTTGTTTAAGCAACTACCATGACTGCTATGAGCGTGTCAATGAATTCATCTACCTGTTCCTTACTTACATTGGGCATACAGATAATGTGCGAGCAGCCATTTTCTGAAGCCAGTTGCCACTTACGGCGAATGCTTCCGGGAGGATCCGGAAACACCACCGTAATAGCATTGGGGTTACGCCATGCAGGGATACCGTTTTCGTTCAAACGTTCCACCGCATAGGCGGCTACAGCTAAGCTATGCCTGGCCCTTTCCTTTAATCCGGCAGGTCCCAGGCTCTTGATTGCGTACCATAAGAACAATGGACTATGGCCGTTTCTTGAACCGGTGATGGTGGTATCCATACTACCGATATACGCTACAGACCGGGCTATTCTGTCGCGATTGGATTTTCTGGCAATCACCACTCCGCAGGGAATGGGGGCGCCGATAAATTTATGTCCGCTGATGGCAATGCTATCTGCCCCATCTGCAAAATCAAATGCAGGCCGGGGTTCCAGGAAGGCACTATAACTGCCGGATAAAGCGCCATCAGCATGAATATAATGATGCCGTATAGCCAGGTTTTTAAGGATACCTTTAATGCGCCTCACATCATCCCTGGCTTCGGTCATAGTGGTACCAACATTGGCCAGCATAATTACCGGCAGATGCCTGTTCATCCGCATCGTATTTTCCAGGTCATCGTAATCAATTTCCCCGTTAGGCAACGTGCGGATAATAATACCGGGCATATTCAGCAGGTGCAGGTTCTTTTGCACACTGTAATGAGTTGCCTCGGAATAATACACCATCCCTTTTGGATAAAGCTCCCGCGCAAGATATAATCCGTATAAATTGCCCTCAGAACCGCCATTGGTCACATATCCCCACCAGTCATCTTCGGGAGCCCGGAACAGGTCCGCAAAAAATGATACCACCTGCTTTTCCATCTCCCTGGAACCTACTGCATAGGTAGCAGGTACAAAGGGATCGCCCAGGTTGTTAAGCGGGTATTGCAGAAAAGCCAGTAAAGGACTATAATCAAAATCTTTAGATACAGGATACCCCAGGAAATCTTTGGTACGGGATTGTACCTGCGCTAACAGTTCATCCAGCGCCGCTTTATCAGCCGCCGCTAACCGGTACTCTTTCATAATCGTTTATTACAGGTGTATAATCCTGCGAATGTAGTAGATACCCATTGAATTAAACTATTCCTGTGGTTAGAATAGAAAATATATACTATTATTGTGTGATTAATAGTTGAATTAAACTGTTTTAAAAAGACCAGATATCTTTTTAAAGATAAATATAACTGCCATGGATACACTGGATAAAACAGACCGCAGGATATTACAGGTATTGCAAAACGATGCCCGGTTAAATACCAAGGAGATCGCGCATCGTATAGGGCTGTCCGTTACGCCCACTTATGAGCGGCTGAAGAAGATAGAAAAGAGCGGGGTGATTAAAAGTTACGTAACGCTGCTACATGGCGACAAAGTAGGTAAAACCCTGATGGCTTTCTGCAATGTATCACTGCAGCTGCATTCGCAGCCACTGATTAAAAAATTTGAAACGGCTATCGCAAAAATGGAAGAGGTGATGGAATGCTATCATGTGGCAGGCACCTACGATTACCTGCTGAAAGTAGTGGTGGATGATATGCGCAGCTATCAGCACTTTTTAACCAATAAGCTGGCAGCTATCGAAAACATCGGACAGGTACACAGTTCCTTCGTGATGACGGAAATCAAGCACACTACGGCCTTTGGACTGGGCTGATCAGCGTCTTAGTACACTTACACCATTCAGGGGATGGTCCTGTACCACTACGGTATAGGCACGGGGATTTATTTCATGATCTTCTGATACCGGAAGGGTAAAGGAAAAGCTGCTGCCACTGCCTGGCATACTGTTAAACCAGATTTGTCCATGGTTCCGTTCCACAAAATCTTTGGACAGGTGCAGACCTAAACCGCAGCCTTTTTCATTTTGGGTGCCGGTAGTAGAGTAGTAGATATTGGAGAAGATGCGGTGCTGATTCTCCAGCGGAATACCGGTACCATTGTCTTTCACGGTGATTTCAGCTGTTTCTTTGTTGCACTGCGCGGTGATCATCACCTCGCCGCCTGCGGGAGTAAATTTAATGGCATTGTTAATCAGGTTGCGCAATACAAGCCGGATCATGTCGGGATCAGCATATACCATCATGCTTTTATTCAGTTCGTGCGACAGCTTCACTTCCTTTTGCCTGGCAAGGGTTTGCAGCAAATCAAATTCACGGCTCAACAGCAGCGTTACATCAAAGTCATCGGCTTTTACGCCAATACCTTTCATTTGATTGCTCGCCCACTGCAGCATATTATCCATCATGTAGGCGGTGTTTTTTACATCGCGCCATAGTTCATCGGTATACATCCGGAACTGGTTGGCATCAATTTTTTCATCTTTCAGCAGAAAGAGCAGTCCTTCCAGGATCGCCAGCGGTGAGCGAAGATCGTGGGAGATCACGGAAAATATTTTATCCTTTACCTGGTTCAGGTTTTCCAGCGTGGCGTTCTGTTCCAGGATAATGCGGTTCTGCATAGATACTTCCCGGTTCTTGTTATTGAGTTCCAGGTATAGTTCCTGTTGTCTTTTATACAGGCGGTATACCATCACTGTGATGAGCAGCAGGGCGAGAAACAGGGCGGCTGCGGACAATACCAGCACACGTTGTTGCTGTATAGTGGCCAGGTGTGTATGTTGTTCTTTCTTCAGTACGATGTTTTCGCGCTGTTTCTTTTCCGATTCGTACCTTTCCTCGGAGCGGGAAATCTGCCGGCCCTTTTCTGCATTGAAGTAGTCGATGTTCCGGTTGCTGTATTCCTTGAAATGATTAAAGGCCGCTACATAATCTTTCCTGGCAGAATCCAGTTCATAGCGGATTTTATAATAGATCATTTCGTTTTTAACGTTCCCCAGTTTATCATTCAGGGCTTTGGCATTGTCCAGGTTTTTGTCTGCGCCCTTAAGGTCACCCAGCATTGTTTGTACTTCGGCGAGGTTCAGACTGGATTTTACTACCCCCGGTAAATTATCGGCTTCTTTATAATAGGCGGCAGACAGCAGGTGATAGCGCAAGGCATCATTATAGTTTTGCTGCACCATGGAAATGATACCCATGTTTTCATAGGTATAGGCAAGTCCGCGCTGGTCGTTGAGTTCCAGTTTAATCTTTTCCGCTTTCTGCAGAAAGTACATGGCAGAATCATGCATTTTCAGTGCGATATAGGCAGACCCGATATTGTTGAGGGTTTTCCCGATCTCTGTTTTTTCGTTTCGTTTTAATTTGATTGCCAGTGATATTTTCAGATAGGTGAGGGCATCACGGGGGCTATTCAGCTCTGTGAAAATATTGCCTACATCATTATTGAGTACGCCGAGCATGTAAGGCTCGCCGATGGTTTCTGCCAGTTTAAGCGCGTTGAGGGTCAGCTGCATTTGCTGGTCCAGGTGACCTTTTGTATTTTCCACGAGGGCGAGGTTACGCAGGGCCCATATTCTTCCGTTGGTGTATTTAAGACTGTCGCTGATCAACAGGGCTTCTTCTCCGTAGCGGGCGGCTAATGTAGCATTTTTGGTGAAGTAGATCCGGGCAATCTGGTTCAGCAGCTTGACTCTTGCAGTATCTCTTTTTATATGGGATTGAAGGGATGTCAGTAAAGAATCACTCATATCCTGTTGCGCTGCTACCGCAGGGGACAGCAACATGAAGTAAAGTGGGATTAAAATACATTTATTCAAAGGACTGGCCGGCAGCATAGTGTATATTGTTGGCTGTGACAAGGGTGGAGCGATTCGGGGACGGTCCACTTTAATATAGGTTAAAATTAAAGATAATGTGCCACGATTCAAAGTAAGTTGGGATAAAAAGTGCTTTAATGGTCAGTGTATTTAGTGTTATATCCCTATAAACCAAATAGGGTCGTATCTTTCCGGAAATTTTTATTTTTTTTAATTTATCGTGTCTGACGCGTAAAATAATAATGCCAATGAAACCTGTTATTACGATAGAATACTGCCCTAAATGTGGTTGGTTGTTAAGATCAGCCTATATGGCCCAGGAATTATTAACCACTTTTACAGAAGATCTGGGCGGTGTAACCCTTCGTCCCAGTGAAACAGGGGGTACCTTTATTATACGGCTCAATGACGCCGTATTATTTGATCGTAAAGAAGCCGGGCATTTTCCGGAAATCAAATTCCTGAAGCAGCTGGTGCGTGACCAGGTGAACCCGGAAAAAAGTCTGGGGCATTCCGATAAGCCTTAATGGTGGGAAGGGCTGTCTTAATCCCGAAAAAGACAATCGTCGAAGGCGATCCCCTTCGCTAATTTCTTTACATTTGCAGCCTATGTGTAAAAACCTCCATATCACGGCTTTATTAATTTTATTAGCAACAGGTGTAAAGGCTCAACAGGATAGCGTTACTCATACTGGTCCCTCACGGGAAGGTATACACGATAGCTTAGCCTTCCGTAAACGCAGTTTCTTTCCGTTACCGGTGCTGGGTTATTCGCAGGAAAAAGGACTGGAAATAGGAGCGGCCATGTTATATTCCTTTTATACGGATAACAGGAACCCTGATTTAAGTACGCGTAACTCCACCCTGAACCTGATTCCCGCGGTCACCACGGAAAAGCAGTTTAAAATAGATCTCAAAACAAATATCTGGACAAGAGGGAATCTCTGGCATTTTAAAGGGAATCTCCGTTATCATAATTATCCGCTTTACTTTTTTGGTATCGGCGATACTACCCATTATGATACCCGTTCGCTGGTAAGTAATATCCGCTATAAAGTGCAACTGGAAGGGGAGCGGCGTATCACCGGTCATTTTTATGCCGGGGCGTCTATATTGTATCAGCACGATACTTACAGCAGCAGTGACAACAAAGGTATTTATACGACTATGCCCCTCACAGATAAAGACGGTGGTTATGTTACCTTTCTCGGCCTGACCGGTATTTATGATAACCGTGACAATGAAAACTATACCCGTCATGGTTGGTGGCTAAAGCTCAATGTGGCTTACGCACCTTCTTTCCTGAGTAAACAACCGCTCTTTAAAGTGGAAGCGCAGGGAACTCATTTTATTGCCTTCTCCCGAAAAAGTACCCTGGGCTTTAATGGTATTTTTAATAGCCTGCAGGGAAATGACCTGCCATTTTACTTATTACCTGAAATGGGCAATGACAATATTATGCGGGGATATTATACCGGTAGATATCGTAACCAGAACTACCTGGCGGGTCAGGCAGAGTATCGTTATCTCGTAGATCCCAAGATGCGTATTCATATCTGGTTTGTAGATATTAAACCCAAATTTGCATTGGCGGCCTTTGCTGGTACAGGTACTGTGTTCTCCAACCGTGATTTTCATTTTGATGGATTTAAGCCAAGCTATGGTGCGGGGATCCGTTATTTCTATGATGAAAACGCGAAACTCACTATTCGTATAGACTACGCCGTTGGTGAAAAGCGTAATGGGGAATCCAGACAAAAAGGGTTATATCTTTCGTTGGCAGAAGCGTTCTAGCTAAATGGTTTTGGTGATGGTTATTTGCTAATAATTTATTAACTTTCAATAGATTAATACAACACACCAAAACCATTGCATATGAAAAAACCACTCCTGTTTGGTGCAGCCGCGCTATTGATGGCTGTGACAGTTACTACCCAGGCCCAGGACATTTCCAACACCAAGACTTCTTCACATTCGAAATGGTATCTTAAGATTGCCGGTGGGTATTTTTTCAGTGTATCCCCAGGTCAGTTTCCTAATGTAGGCCCTTATCCACCACAGGATCTGCACACAGAGTTTAACCCCACCAATGCAAATCCTTTGGATACCATCAGCCGTAAAGTACTAACGGGTTCTTACGGAGAAGGTTTCAGAGGCGGTTTATCTGTTGGTTACAATATCAACAAATACCTGTCGGTAGAAGGAACCTTTAATTATTTTCACAGCAAGAAAAATCTGATGACCCGGCAGCAGACTACCTTAGTTGGCACCAGCAAATCACTTGGCAGCGTGGAATCACATGGTTATGTCAATGCCGTGGATTTTGCACCCAGCCTGGTCGTGAGTCCTGGTCTGGAAAAAGTAAATCCATATGTGCGTTTTGGTGTGGTAGTGCCACTATGGGGCCGCCTGTATATTGAAACAGATGCTACCCAGGTATCGGCAGTTCCTCCTGGTGCACCCGTACCTGCCGGTACACAGATATTGACTACCATCAATCGTAAAGAAGAAATAAAACCTAACGTAACGGTCGGCTTCCAGGGCGCACTGGGCGTATCTTTCATGGTAGCCTCCCGGTTTGATGTTTTTGTGGAAGCAGAATACAGGAATGTACCGGTGAGGAGCAAGGAAAAGGAAATTACAAAGTATAATGAAACCACTCAATTTATCAATGGTGCCACCGGTGCTGTGCTGGGCGATGCCAGGCCTCCCCGCACGCTCAATGATCTCAGTACGGCAGAAAAGAACACCGTGTATGAAACTACATTAGATAAGAACTCTAATACACCCATCAATCAACAGGGAACCAAGGTTATTTATAAAGATAATAACAAGCCCTCCAATGACCTGAAGTCATATATTAATATAGGTGGACTTGGCCTGAATGTAGGATTGAAATTCCGGCTATAAAAATGTGCAGCTGCGGATTTTTCCTGCTCCCAATGATGGAAGTGAGAAAAATCCGCAGCTGTTATTCCGTTGCTTAACTGAAGACCACTACTGTCACCCGCTTCAAGTTGCAATGGCATCGCAATCGCCCCCCATATTCTCCTCATTCCTGTTTGCCCTCATAATATTTTTTCATAGAAGCATTTCGCCGGTACTTCCCGTTCCTAATTTAACTACTTTTGTTGCTCATCGGATTAAATTTTATGCCAGTTCAAATGCCTGATATTTCACGTGAAGAATTTACCTGGTTAACACAAACCTATGGGAAAGATAGTGGTTACTCGCACATAGATACCAAAGAAAGTGTGGTACATGAAATATTTAAGGATAAGGTCCTCATCGGCACCGCCTTCCTGAATTACGCCTCCTATGAGCTTTCTTTTGAAGCTCCCGGATTGCACATCCGGAAAAGTCGCCTCGATAATTACAAACTGCAGGATAAGGCAGTGCTGATTACAGACGAGATGAATGAGGAAGACGAGGAAGAACTGATGCTTCGCTGGACCACACTGATACAGGAACTGAAGTTACTGGAAAAACTAAACGGCATGACCAATGTCCGTGAACTRCTGGAACAGCTGTACCTCGATATTTTTAAAGAAGATGATGCAGAAGAGCTGATCAACCGTTTGCCGGAAATTGTATCCCCCAATGTATTAGCCATCTGGGAAGAACTGCATGCCGCATTATCTGCTACTGGCAATGTAGTGGAGTTTGAATGGCAGGAATTTTCAACTACCGGTATTCCCGCACTCAACGAACTAGGCCCCCTGCTGCAGGCAGGTATTGTCCTGGAAGCACCTGATCCCGCCACTTATGAAGAGATCATTGCCGGAGAAGATTTTGCAAAAGAAGTACTGGATTTTGTAAATGAACAAATTGTTGCCTACGACCTGAAAATAGTAGCAGTAGGTCCCGGCCTCGATGAATATCAATCCTTCGCCTGCCTTGATATGCAGGATTTCCGACTGGCCAACGCACTGCTGAAAATGGAAGAGCTTTGCCTCGTTTGTTTTTTCTAGCACATTAAAATTTGGTTAAAATACCGGGTTCATTCTTGCTATACCAGCCGGTAATCAATATCTTAGTGAATTCGTAAGGATATACCACATGAAATTATTAAGGCAATTATTTTTTGTACTGATCACTGTAATGATCCTGCCGGTTGTGCAGGGACACAGGGTGCCTGTACAAAAATCTGTCGTTAATAGTATTCATGAAGTCCGGGCCACCRCTTTTAAAGTGGCCATGAAGGCGCCTGGTTTCAGGACCACTATTAACCGGTTTAAACGCCGGCCCGTTGGTATCAACGACAGCTACGGACATGAAAAAGTTTGTCCGCCGCTCTTATCAGCTGATACCGCGCGATTTATTTATGTAGATAAAATCCAGCGCGGATTTTATTTTAACCCTTACCTCAGCGTCCCCATACCGCTGAGAAGCTGGAGAGGCCCGCCCACCGCCTGATAACCCGTTTTATCATTTTCTTTTATTTCATTCTTTTTTCAGCGACTTATGAACTTACATATGATCGCGAAGAAGTGGTGTTGGTGGTTGCTATGTATTTTTCCCTTCACTTCTTTGTTCGCACAATCTGCAGCGGATAGCTTTTCGCTGCACCGGGCCATTG
Source organism: Chitinophaga sp. 01L420 (assembly GCF_056399985.1). Taxonomy (NCBI): domain Bacteria; kingdom Pseudomonadati; phylum Bacteroidota; class Chitinophagia; order Chitinophagales; family Chitinophagaceae; genus Chitinophaga; species Chitinophaga sp. 01L420. The sequence continues at coordinate 67,244 of NZ_JBFTSK010000023.1, read as the reverse complement.
CGCTCACACTTTCGCATTACCCGGCATTAAAGGCGAAGCAGGCCCAGGTAAACGCCGGCCAGGCAAGTCTTACAGACACTAAACATAATTGGTACCCGGCTATAAAACTGCATGAGCAACTAGACGCGGGCACAGATAACAGCATATACGGATCCTATTTTACGATGGGAATGATTCCTTCTACCTCCGGTGGTATCCGTGCAGAAAACAATAACGCCATTATGAGCGGCAACATCGCCATGGCCGCCATGACATGGGAGGTATACAACTTTGGCGCGTACAACAGTGAGCAAAAGGAAGCTGCACAATCACTCAAAGTGCAGCAAACCGATTTAAGCAATACGGCTAACCAGCTAACAGTTGCCGTCATAGAAAACTACCTGGAATTTTTGCGCCTGCAGGCGTTACAGAAAATTGCCTCTGATAATATCCAGCGCAATGCGGAAGTCCTGAGGGCCGTAACAGCTACTGTTTTACATGGTCTTAAACCCGGGGTAGACAGTGCCGTTGCTGCGGCAGAATTATCCAAAGCAAGATTAAACCTGCTGGATATAAAAAATAAATACAACCAGGTACGCATTCAGCTCTCCACTTTCACGGGACTCGACACTGCGCTGATACAACCCGACACGGTGAACAACACCCGGCTGCTTTCCTTACTGGGCGTGGCCGCTCCGGACAGTATCAGCAGCCACCCGATGCTGGAATATTACAATGCCATTTACCGGCAGCAACGTGTTGCAGAACAGGTGATCCGCAAATCACGCCTGCCTAAGGTAAACCTGATGGCAGCCGGATGGATGCGGGGTTCCAGCGGATCATTCAATGATGTGTACGATAAAAATTTGTGGAGTGGCCTGGGATACAGCAGGTACAACTACCTGCTGGGACTGGGTATCACGTACAATCTTACAGACCTGAAACGTACACACGAAAAAGTAGCCGTGCAGCAATACCGGTCAGAGGTGGCGCAGCAACAGCTGGAAACCACACGTACCACACTGAATGGCTTATTACAACAGGCGCAATCAGATATTCAGACATCGAGAGATAAACTGCAGGAACTGCCTTTGCAACTGGCCGCAGCACAGGCGGCAGCCAGACAAAAAATGGCATTGTACAAAGGAGGACTTACCAATATTATCGAGGTAACCACCGCCTTATTTGTATTGAACCGTGCAGAAACAGACCTGGTGCAAACCCGCGATGCTGCGTGGAAAGCACTGTTTCGCGCTGCCTATGCAGGCAACAGTATTTCACAATTTTTACCTGATCTGAACTAAACGTATTTACTATGTCATTCGTTTCTTCGGCACTGAAAAAGCCCATCGCCGTGGTGGTGATCACCGGCGGGTTGTTGCTCTTTTCATTGCTGTCTATATTGAGTATTCCCATCGACATATTTCCCAAACTCAATCTGCCTACTATCTACGTGATAGAGCCATACGGGGGAATGTCGCCCCAACAGATGGAAGGTTTTTTTGCCACCAGGTTGCAGGACCAGTTCCTGTATGTGAACGGCGTAAAGAATATCACCACTAAAAACATACAAGGGTTAACGTTACTAAAGCTCAGCTTTTATGAAAATACAGATATGGCGGAAGCCTCGGCCCAGGTGGCATTACAGGTGAACCGGGCCATGAAGTTTTTTCCTCCCGGTGCTTTGCCGCCACAGGTAATGCGCTTCGATGCATCTTCATTGCCGGTAGGGGAGCTGGTGTTCAGCAGTCCTACAAAATCGCTGAAGGAAATTTACGACCTGGCCGCCACCCGTATCAGGCCGATGTTTGCTTCGGTGCCAGGTTTGTCGGCGCCACCACCTTTCGGCGCCAACTCCCGCTCTGTAGTGGTGAATGTGGATCCACAGAAACTGCGCAGCTTTAATTTAAGTGCAGATGAAGTGGTGGAAGCCATTGCTAAAAACAATGTGATGACGCCTTCGGGCAATATCCGCATCAATAACACCATGTTTGTAACCACGATCAATTCGCTGGAAAAACAGGTGGCCGACTTTGGCGATATTCCCATCGTTACCAATGGCAACAATAATGTGTTTATCCGCGATGTAGCCAGGGTGGCGGATGCCACGGATGTTACGGTAGACTATGCGCTGGTCAACGGCAAACGGTCTGTATATATTCCGGTGGTGAAAACTGCCGATGCTTCTACCTGGGAAGTAGTAAAAACACTGAAGTCAAAAATACCGGAAATGCAAAGCCTGCTGCCGGATGATGTAAAGGTGTCGTATGAATTTGATCAGTCGGTATTTGTGATCAATGCCGTGAAAAGTCTTATTACGGAAGGCGCGCTGGGTGCGCTGCTTACCGGCTTAATGGTATTGTTATTCCTGCGTGACCTGCGCAGTTGCCTGGTAGTGGTAGTAACCATTCCGGTAGCGGTGTTGTGTGCGGTGATGGGATTGAAGCTGTCCGGGCAAACCATCAATATTATGACGCTGAGCGGATTGGCGCTGGCCATCGGTATCCTCGTGGATCAGGCCACGGTAACCATCGAAAATATTCACCAGCACCTGGAAATGGGCAAATCCAAGCGACAGGCTATTTATGATGCCTGTGAGGAAATTGCGTTCCCGCTGGTGCTGATCCTGTTGTGTATCCTGGCGGTATTTGCACCGTCTTTTATTATGACCGGTGTTCCCCGGGCGATGTTCCTGCCATTGTCATTATCTATCGGCTTCGCCATGATTGCCTCCTTCTTTGCAGCACAAACGCTGGTGCCGGTAATTGCCAACTGGTGGCTGAAAGCCGATAAATATCAGCATGCACATGCAGGACTGGTACTGGATGCAGAAGAAGTGAAAGAAGTCAATGATCACCTTTATGAGGAACAACAACATCCGGAGAAAGCCACCGGCTTTGAGCGGTTTAAACTGGGCTTCATGGGGATCCTCGAAAAAGGGATGAACAAATCCCGTTTAGCCGTTACCGTTTATATTGTTGGTTCCCTGCTGCTGGCAGGAGGTTGCTATGTATGGATAGGGAAGGACCTGATGCCACACGTGAATGCGGGCCAGTTTCAGCTGCGTCTGCGCATGCCGGATGGTACCCGTTTAGAGCGCACGGAAGAAGGACTGCACCAGGTATTAAGTATCGTCGATAGCACTGTAAACGGACACGTGGCTATCAGCTCTGCTTACGTAGGCCTGATTCCGAGCAGCTATGGTACCAGTAACCTGTATATTTTTAACAGTGGTACACATGAAGCGGTGTTACAGGTAAACCTGGAAGAAGACTATAAAGTAGATATTGAAAAGCTGAAAGATCAGCTCAGAGAGAATATAAAGGCAAAAATTCCGGAGATGCGCTTGTCTTTTGAACCCATAGATCTCACGGAAAAAATTATGAGCCAGGGCGCTGCTACGCCTATTGAAGTGCGGGTGGCAGGCAAGGATATGAAGCAGATCGCCACCTATGCTGAACAGTTGGTAAATCACCTGAAAGAAGTGCCTTTTCTGCGCGATGTACAGATAGCGCAGCCGTTGCATTTCCCGGTGATCAGCATTCAGATAGACCGGCTAAAACTGGCGCAAATGGGATTGAATATTTACCAGGTGGCACGCTCTGTTACGGCATCTACTTCTTCCAGCCGCTTTACAGAAAAAAATCAGTGGCTGGATGAAAAGGTTGCCTACACTTACCAGGTACAGGTGCAGGTGCCTGAATACAACATGACAGCGATCAACGACCTGAAAGAAATACCGCTGGTAAAGGGCCAGCCCCGGCCGGTTTTGGCAGACGTAGCTACTTTTTCCACCACAGAAATGCCGGGAGAATTTGACCGTGCTGGTCCTCGTAGGTTCGTGACCGTTAGTGCCAATATTTCCGGTAAAGATCTGGGTACCGCTACCGCGGCAGTGCAAAAGGCGATCAGGGAAACAGGTACACCACCAAAAGGATTGATTACAGAGTTAAAAGGTGCTTCCAGCCTGTTGGTAGAAACATTGGGCAGTTTACAGAACGGGCTGATGATAGCCGTGGTGGTGATTTTTTTATTGCTGGCAGCTAACTATCAGTCGTTTAAATTGTCGTTGGTGGTGCTGACTACTATACCAGCCGTCATTGCCGGTGCATTGATCGCATTATTGCTGACGGGCGCCACGCTCAATCTGCAGTCTTACATGGGCATGATCATGTCTACCGGCGTGTCGGTGGCCAATGCCATCCTTATTGTGACGAATGCTGAAAAATTAAGAGGAGAGTACCGGGATGCACGCAAAGCGGCCATCGTAAGTGCGGGTATCCGTTTGCGTCCCATCCTGATGACGAGTCTGGCGATGGTGGCGGGGATGATCCCGATGGCCAGTGGTTTGGGGGAAGCCGGAGATCAGACTGCCCCGCTGGGTCGTGCCGTAATAGGAGGGCTGATCGCCTCTACATTGGCCGCCTTACTCATATTACCACAGGTGTATGCGTTGATGCAGCGTAAAGCTGGCTACGCGTCTCCTTCATTGATGCCATCCGAATCCGATGATTTAAAATAAAACATAAATTATGAAGCATTATAAATATTATTTATCGGCATTGAGCGTGATCACAGGACTGGCAGCCTGTAATTCTGCCGCCATGCCGGAGAAGAAAGCAGCAACAACAGATCATCATTATATATTAGCGCCGGTGGTGCAGCGCCCGTTGGCTGGCAATATCCGTTTGCCTGGAGCCCTGGCTGCTTTCCAGAAAGTGAGTATTTATCCCAGGATCAATGGGTTTGTAAAAAGTATCCTGGTAGACAGAGGTACTAAAATAAAGAAAGGACAGGTGTTGCTGGTACTGGAAGCGCCGGAAGTGGCGCAGCAATATTATGCGGCACAGTCAAAGTATATCCAGGCAGCGGCTATGTTTGCCTCCAGCAAAGACAATTACGAACGTACGCTGGCAGTGAGTGCGGAGCCGGGTACTATTTCTGCGCATGATCTGGAACTGTCCAAATCCCGTATGCTGGCAGATAGTGCGCTCATGAACAGTGAACAGGCTAATTTCCGGGCCCAGGAAGTGAACCGCAGCTACCTGACGGTGACCGCACCTTTTGATGGGGTCATTACCGAGCGTAATATTCATCCCGGTGCGTTGGTGGGACCGGATACCAAGGTAGATGATAAGCCTATGCTGATGCTGGAGCAGGAAGACAAACTGAGATTGATATTGCAGATACCGGAAGTATATAGTGCACAACTGTCACAACAGTCAGTGGTTACTTTTGATGTAAACGCCATTCCTGGACAACATTTCGAGGGAACAATTGCCAGACAGGCCGGGACCCTGAATGATAAGTTTCGTTCTGAGGCTGTGGAAATAGATGTACAGAACGCGCATCATTTACTCAAAGCAGGGATGTATACGGAGGTGTTGCTGCCGTTGAATGGTTCCGCACAGGCCATGCTGGTACCAGCCAGCGCTATTGTGATGTCTACAGAGAAGAAGTATGTGGTCGCCGTGAAAGATCACCATACAAAATGGATTGATATAGAGGAAGGTAACCATCATAACGACTCTACCGAAGTATTTGGCCACCTGCAGGCGGATGACCAGGTAATCGTAAATGCAACCGATGAAATAAAAGACGGTGTGCGGATTCCTTAGTTCCGGCAGTTTTTTTGATACCCTTCTGCTAAACCATGACTTATGACGATAAAGAAAACCACCTCCGAAAAGCGCGATCTGAAGATGACGAAGCGTAAAAATGAAGAGACAGCTCCGGCAAAGGGCGGTGCAAAAAAGGAAAGGAATGATGATGGCAATAATGTGCTGGAAGGGTATGATGAAGATGAATATGATAAGAAAGATATCGCAGACGCTAAGCGCAAAAAGAAAAGTTAAAAAAAACGGCCGTCCCGAAGAATCGGGACGGCTTTTCTGCTAACTGTTCCGTCTATATTGATTTTTTTATGTTCTTATTAAAAAAAGAGAACAAATAACATCCACCTAGTAATCAATAACGGATTTACCTGTTGTTCAACTAAAAAAAATTTTAAGCGGGCATGGCAATGCAGCACGTAGTACGTGCACAATTCCTGACAGGCTGAAATGGTTTTTGGATTTTGTCTGTTGTTGCTGTCGACTATCATAGCGGGCTAGCGCTACGCGGATGATGGCTAATTGCTATACTTGTTTATTCTATGTAAATACTCTCCTGGTATACTTCCAGAATAATAACACGGAATGATTTAAAATTGTTTTGAAAAAACAGGCTAAAAATTAAAAAGCTCGCGAAGGCCCAGTGCGAGCATCTGAACGCCAATAACCGCCAGTATTAACCCCATCATTTTGGTGATCACCATCATGACATTGGTACCGATTACCTTTACAATGCGTTCGCCTGCAATGAAGAGAAGATAGGTAATATAACATATAAAAGCATAAATGCCTATTACAATGGCGAGGTGTGTAAGGTCTTTGGCGGCAGAATAACTCATAGAGGTGGTAATAGCGCCAGGTCCGGCCAGTAGCGGCATGGCCAACGGGGTGATGGCTACGCTGATGCCCTGATCTGCTTTTACCGGTTGAGACCCCAGCTTGGGATTTTCAGATTTATTTTCTTTTTCTCCCCGCACCATTTCATACCCGATCACAAATACCAGTATACCACCGGTAACACGTAAAGCGGCCAATGTAATACCAAATACGTGGAAGATCAGTTTACCGGCAACGCTGAAAACAAGAATAATACAAAAGGCAATAAATACAGATTTGGTGGCAATATTGCGTTTGGCTTTCTTATCCATATTGGAGGTGAGCTCCATAAACACCGGGATGGCAGAAATAGGATTTACTATTGCCAGTAACCCCATGAATACCGTTGTAGCAAACGCAATGTAATTATCAAATAATGCCATCATATCAGCAATATAATAAATTTTATTTACCGGCAAAATAAAAGACAGCGCTCTCCTTACGCCCGCAGGCGGGGTAGCTGCCAGTTATTTCTGAGCGTCACCAACCGGATGGAGACTATAACGGCAATGGCTATACTCTGTGAAATATCGCCGGATAGCCCGGTATAGTGCCCAGCTACCAGGTAGAGGATGCCGCCGGCTATGGAAGCTGCTGCATATATTTCCCGGGTAAAAAGAATAGGCTGTTCACCACAGATCACATCACGCAGCAGGCCGCCGAATGTGCCGGTGATAACGCCCAGCGCCACACATACCGGCATAGGCAAGCCAAACGCCACGCCTTTGTTGATGCCGGTAATTGTAAACAGGCCCAAACCAATCGCATCGAAAGTGCTGAGTAGCCGGTTGAGTTTTTTTACGTAGGAAAAAAACAATGCAGCAATAATGGCTGCTGCTATAATTGCTGTATTGCTTAATTCATCTGTCATCCAGGCAACAGGGGTGGCACCGATCAGCAGATCGCGTATAGTTCCGCCACCAATCGCTGTAATGAAAGCCAGCGCCAGTAAGCCAATGACATCGTACGATTTATTGATAGCTGCTGTTGCGCCCGAAACAGCAAATGCAAAAGTGCCTAGTAATTCTAATACCTGAATAAAGGTGAGCTGCATTCTCCTTGTCTTGATTTAAAATCTAAGATAAGGATACTTTAAATTACCCGGATGAAAATCTGCTAGAACTTAATAGTCATAAGCCGATTCACCACGTAAGGTACGTTCGATCTGGTCGCTCAGGTCACGGCTGAATCCTTCCACTTCTATTTTAGGATGATGATCCAGGTAAATGAGAAAACGTCCGGTTTCTTTGGTAACAAGATCATAGATATCTTCCAGTAATGCACAAAGGAGTTTGCGGGTGGTTTCTGCAATCTGCGCCAGAGAGCTGTCTTCGAATTGCAGGTACTCGCGGTTTTTATAAGATAAGGTAATCTGTATCATAACTTATGGTTTTTCTGTAGGATTTAAATACACCGGTTATCTCTCACTAACCGGTTGGTTTTCATTATTTAATTATTAATTCTGACATAAAAATAGAAAAAAAGAAATTGATAATTTCCAACTAAAGGGTGATTTTTATCCACAAACCCAGAAAAAAAATAAAATATATGATATCTTCAAAAGTTAACCGCCCGGCACATCAACACTACCATTCCCATATTGTTCATTTTTTTTCTTTTATAATTTGGCTACCATTGCACATTATTCTTACATAATGAAGAAACTTACATTACTTCTCGTTTTAATTGCGCACTACTGTCTCCCTATGCAGGCGCAGCCCGGAAAGGGCATGAGATGGAGCCGTGACGGACAGTCTTACTACAAGGCTACACCCGCAGGCATCGAATCTAACCCGCTGACCGGTGAGCCAGCTACCATTAAGATCCCCGCATCCACTTACAAGGGACTTGCGTTGAAGGATTTTTATTTTTCGGCAGATGAAAAAAAATTACTGCTGTACACCAATTCAAAAAAAGTATGGCGCTACGAAACCCGCGGTGATTACTGGGTGTTGGATGTAGCCACCGGAAAACTGCAACAACTGGGCAAAAGCCAGCCCGCTTCCTCCCTGATGTTCGCCAAGCTTTCTCCGGATGGGAGCAAAGTTGCTTATGTAAGCGGGCATAACATCTTTGTGGAAGACCTGCAGAGCGGCACGGTAACCCCCATCACTACCGATGGTACCCGCCGTTTCATCAACGGAACTTTCGACTGGGCTTATGAAGAAGAATTCGGATGCCGCGATGGTTTCCGCTGGAGCCCTGATGGCAAAAGCATTGCCTATTGGCAGATTGACGCCACCAAAATCCGCGATTTTCTCATGATCGACAACACGGATTCCATTTATTCCTTCACCGTTCCGGTAGAGTATCCTAAAGCCGGAGAAAGTCCTTCTGCCTGCCGCGTAGGTGTGGCAGACATCCAAACTGCTAAAACTACCTGGATGCAGGTACCCGGCGATAACCAGCAGCACTATATTCCACGCATGGAATGGGTGCCGGGTAAAAATACCCTGATCATTCAGCAACTGAACCGTAAGCAAAACGACAGCAAAGTGATGCTGTGTGATGCCGCCACCGGTAAAGTACGCTCGCTGTATGAAGAAACAGACAGCGCCTGGATAGACGTGAAATCACGCTGGGATGATGATAACATTGCCGGTTGGGATTTTATCCGTGGCAACAAATCATTTATCTGGGTAAGTGAGCAGGACGGCTGGCGTCATTTGTATAATATTAATACAGAAGATGGCAAGGCTACTTTGCTGACCCCAGGCAACTATGATGTGATCAGCATTGCTAAAATTGACGAAGCCAATAACGTAATCTATTTTTTAGCCTCTCCCGAAAACCCTACCCAGCAATACCTTTATAAGGTAGCGCTAAGCGGTGGCRAGGCAGAGCGCATTACACCTGCCAATGAGCCGGGCAGCCATGAGTATAAGATTTCTCCTTACGGCGCCTGGGCAATTCATGACTTCAGCAACGCTTATACTTATCCTGTAAGTGAAAACTTGCAGCTACCGGCACATAAGAGCAGCAGCAATGCTGTGCTGAATGCCATTACCAAATCGGCTGCTGCGCCTAACAAACCGGAGTTTTTCCGTGTCACCACCGTTGATGGCGTTACGATGGACGGCTGGATGAGCAAGCCTGCCAATTTTGATCCGGCTAAAAAGTACCCGGTTGTATTTTATGTATATGGAGAACCTGCCGGTGCTACCTCGCTGGACGCAATTGGAGCGGGTCGCAACTTCCTCTATGATGGCGATATGGCGGCAGATGGATACCTTTATGTTACCCTCGATAACCGCGGCACACCTTTACCTAAAGGCCGTACCTGGCGTAAATGTGTGTACCGTAAAGTGGGTTTAATCAATGCCCGTGATCAGGCGATGGGTGCAAAAGCGCTGATGCAGAAATATCCGTTTATTGATCCGGAACGTACAGCTGTATGGGGCTGGAGCGGTGGCGGCTCTATGACACTGAACCTGATGTTCCAGTATCCTGAAATTTATAAAACCGGTATCGCTATTGCCGCAGTAGGTAATCAGCTGACCTATGATAACATATACCAGGAACGCTATATGGGCCTGCCGGAAGAAAACCGCGAAGATTTTGTCAAGGGTTCCCCTATTACTTATGCGCGCAATCTGAAAGGCAACCTGTTGTATATTCATGGTACCGGTGACGACAATGTGCATTATCAGAATGCGGAAATGCTGCTGAATGAACTGATCAAATATAATAAGCAGTTCCAGTTCATGGCTTATCCAAACCGTACCCACAGCATCTCTGAGGGACAAGGTACTTTCGAGCACCTGTCTACTTTATATACAAATTATTTGCGGACACATTGTCTGCCAGGAGGGAAGTAGGAATTACGAATTAGGAATTACGAATTACGGATTTGTGGGGAGACAACAGCGAAAGATCTACCTGCAAATCCGTAATTCGTAATTCCTAATTCGTAATTCTTCCCATTTCTCACTTACCTTTGCATCCCTAAATAGAAAAGTATGTCCAGGACGGGTATTATTGGTATACTGGCAGTATTGCTGGTAATTGTATGCGCTTTTTTGCCATGGTCTTTTATAGAAAGCCGGCATCTGACCTTCACGGGCATGGATGGTACCGGCTCCAGTTATGGAGAACCTGGTAAATTGAGCATTATCCTGTCTGTATTGGCGATTGTTATATTTGCTATTAAAAATAAGTGGGTATCGAGGATTAACCTGTTTATTGTAGGGTTCCTGGTGGCGTGGACTTTCAGGAATATGATCCTGTATTCACGTTGTGAGATAGGAGAGTGCCCTCATCCGGGTGTAGCATTGTATGTATCGATGGGTGCTGCTTTGGTAGCATTTGGTTGTGTATTATTTACCCGCTCGCCTAAAGGACAGTAAAAAAGAAAAAATATATTTGCGGATGCGGTTAGTACACACTAACCGCATCCGCATTTTTTAGAAGATCGTTTTATGGAGTATCCATACCCCCGCCAATATACCAGCTCCCATTAACCAATAACGTAAAATAACGGGCAGCGGACGTTGTGCCGTTATTCTTGCTTTGATAAAACTGAAGACCGTTAATCCCAGGAAAACCAGCATGATACTGGTTTGTGAGGCGGCAGGAAAATTTTCATTAGAAAGATAAGGTCCCAGCGACATAGATCCTCCCAATAAGAAAAAGAAGCCGGTAAGCAAGGCATGTTGTATAGCACGTGAACGGCTGAACGTAGTTTCGGTTACTTTTTCGTGTTCCAGGATCTGCTCCCAGGTGTGGGCATCTTTTTCCATCTCCTCTTCAATATGTGCAATGGTTCTTGCGTTGATATCGAGATGTTGCAGCTTGGTTCTTTCTTTATCAGACAGCAGTGCGCTGTCGTGTTCTGCATCACCTTTATTAGCCTGAAAGGCGCTGAACATCACGAGGAGTCCGCCTATCAGCCAGATGCAGATATGCAGGGTATAAAAGCGCTGTACTTCAATCGGGAATACCTGTATTACCTGCGTAGCAAAGAACAACAGGAAAAGCCCGTCGGGAAAACCGATTAAAAAGTCTGTTTTCCATCCGGAACTCCGGATGGCTTTATGGGATGACGTCATACTACAATTAACTAACTGAAAGCCTGTTCAAGACTTCTTTTGATGATTTGCACACAATCCGAGATCTGACCGGCGTTAATGGTCAACGGAGGTGCAAACCGTATTTTATCTCCATGCGTTGGCTTAGCCAGCAGGCCATTTTCTTTTAACGTTAAACACAGGTCCCATGCAGCTTCCGGATCTTTATGCTGAATAATGATCGCATTCAGTAGTCCTTTTCCGCGTATAGTAGTAATATAGGAAGAATGCAGTTCCTGCAGTCCGTTACGTAGTAACTGACCCATAGCGGCTGCATTTTCAGCCATTTTTTCGTCTTTTAATATTTGCAGGGAGGTGATGGCCACCTTACATGCCAACGGGTTACCACCATAAGTGGAACCATGTTCGCCTGGTTTTATAGTCAGCATAATTTCATCGTCCGCCAGCACGGCGCTCACTGGCAATGTGCCGCCAGACAAGGCTTTGCCAAGAATTAAGATGTCGGGACGAACATTTTCATGATCGCAGGCCAGCATCTTACCGGTACGGGCCAGTCCTGTCTGAATTTCATCTGCAATAAATAATACGTTCGCATCCTGGCAATACTGCCGCGCTTTAGCCAGATACCCTTCATCCGGTACCATGACGCCCGCTTCACCCTGAATAGGTTCTACCAGGAAGCCCGCTACATTTTTATCCTGTAACGCCTGTTCCAGTGCAGTTAAGCTGTTGTAAGGAATCACTTCATACCCTGGCATAAARGGACCAAAGTTGTTGCGTGCAGAAGGGTCAGTACTAAAAGAGATCACATTCAGCGTACGTCCGTGGAAGTTATTATTACAAACAATAATTTTCGCCTTGTTTTCAGGAATACCTTTTACGATATATGCCCAGTGGCGGCATAGCTTCAGCGCTGTTTCCACCGCTTCCACACCCGTGTTCATAGGCAATACCTTATCATATCCGAAATAAGAGGTGATGTATTGTGCATATTCTCCCAGCAAATCATTGTGAAATGCGCGGGAGGTGAGCGTGAGCTTTTGGGCCTGTTCTATAAGTGTGGCAATAATCTTCGGGTGACAATGTCCCTGGTTTACTGCGGAATATCCTGATAAAAAATCATAGTAACGTTTGCCGTCCACATCCCATAAAAAAACACCTTCGCCCCGATCCAGTACAACCGGTAATGGATGATAGTTGTGGGCACCATACTGTTCTTCCAGCGCCAGGTAATGTTGAGACTTTTCGCTTATCGTGTAGGATGGAATCATAATAACCCAAAAGTAAGGGAAAAAGGTGAAAAGAAGCTTTTAGCTGTTAGCTTTTAGCTATTAGGAAATGCAGCGAATGATTAATTTATGTTCGTCATTCGCTGCATTTCCTAATAGCTAAAAGCTAACAGCTAAAAGCTATTTTTCAGTTTTTTTACAAGGTCCACATATTCCTGCATGGCGGCTTCTTTTGTTTTGCCCTTTAACTCTTCCCATGCACTATGTTTGGCTTTTGCTACAAAATCAAACGGATTGGAAGGTCCTTCAGCATCCGCATCGCCGGTAGTACCTTGTTTGTACAAACCATATAACTGCAACAAAATTTCATTGGAGGGTTTTTCCGTCAGCGTTTTACTGTCCGCTACTGCCTGTTCGAATTGATTGGTAAGTTCCATGTTCCGGTGAATTTTAAGATTTAACAATACGGGTTTGAACCCTCATTTTTCCCTTATGTCTATAAAGTTGAGCATTAAAAGTTAATATATCAAAAAAAGCCATCGCTATCATTCCTATCTCTTTAAAAACCAAACAACAAAACATAATCACTATACGCATTAACTAATGAACTAATTTCAATACCTTTGCCGGCTGAATAAGGTTTAATGTAGTACTTTGCRATAGGCCTACGGAACAGCAAAACATCATATGAAGAATATTCGCAATTTTTGTATCATTGCCCATATTGACCATGGTAAGAGTACCCTGGCAGACCGTTTACTGGAGTTTACACATACTATTTCCGACCGTGATATGCAGGCGCAGGTGCTGGATGACATGGATCTTGAACGTGAAAAAGGTATCACCATTAAGAGTCACGCGATTCAGATGGACTACACCGCTAAAAACGGTGAACAATATATTTTTAACCTGATCGACACACCTGGTCACGTGGATTTTTCCTATGAGGTATCCCGTGCACTGGCCGCCTGCGAAGGCGCACTGTTGCTGGTAGATGCCGCACAGGGTATTCAGGCGCAGACAATCTCTAATCTCTACCTGGCACTGGAAAACGACCTGGAAATCATCCCCGTTATCAATAAAATTGATATGCAGGGCGCCATGATCGAAGAAGTAAAAGACCAGATTATTGAACTGATCGGCGTAAAAGGAGAAGATATCCTGCTGGCCTCCGGCAAAACAGGTATTGGTATCGAAGAAATTCTTGAAGCCATCGTAACCCGCATTCCTGCTCCGAAAGGCAGCAACGATGCACCACTGCAGGCACTGATCTTCGACAGCGTATTCAACTCTTTCCGCGGTATTATCGCTTATTTCCGCATTTTCAACGGTACCATTAAGAAAGGCGACAAAATCCGCTTCTTCAACAGTGGAGAAGAATACTTTGCTGATGAAGTAGGTATCCTGAAACTGGGACTGGCACCGAGAAAGGAAGTCTTTACCGGCGATGTGGGATATATTATTACCGGTAYCAAAAGTGCCAAAGAAGTGAAAGTGGGTGATACCATCACCCTGTCCAATAACCCTTGTGAAGCCGGTATCAACGGTTTCCAGGAAGTAAAACCAATGGTATTTGCCGGTATTTACCCCGTAAACACCGAAGATTTCGAGGAACTGCGTGAGTGCATGGATAAACTGCAGCTGAATGACGCCTCCCTGACCTATGAGCTGGAAACCTCACAGGCACTGGGCTTCGGCTTCCGTTGCGGATTCCTGGGCATGCTGCACATGGAAATTATCCAGGAACGATTGGAAAGAGAGTTTAATCAAACCGTAATTACCACCGTTCCCAACGTAAGCTTCATTGCTCATACCACCCGGGATGGTATCATTATCGTGAATAACCCGAGTGAAATGCCCGATCCTACCATGCTGGACAGGATTGAGGAGCCTTTCATCCGTGCACAGATCATTACCAAACCCGAATATATCGGTAACATCATGACTCTCTGCCTGGGTAAACGTGGTAACCTCCTTAACCAGAGTTACCTCACCACCACCCGTGTAGAGCTGATGTTTGAAATACCGCTGACAGAAATCGTATTCGACTTTTACGATAAGCTGAAAAGCCAGACCCGTGGTTACGCTTCCTTCGATTATTCACCGATCGGTTTCCGTGACAGTGATATCGTGAAAATGGATATCCTCCTTAATAATGAAAAGGTGGATGCGCTGAGTGCCCTGATCCATAGAAGCCGTGCACAGGAATTTGGCCGTAAGCTGACCGAAAAGCTGAAAGAACTGTTGCCACGCCAGCAATTCCTCATCGCTATTCAGGCGGCTATCGGTGCTAAAATCGTAGCCCGTGAAAATATCAGCGCTATGCGTAAAGATGTGACCGCAAAATGTTATGGTGGTGATATCTCCCGTAAACGTAAATTGCTCGAGAAACAGAAAGAAGGTAAAAAACGTATGCGCCAGATCGGTAACGTAGAAATACCGCAGGAAGCATTCCTGGCGGTGTTGAAACTGGATGATTAATACCGTTCTTAATTATATTTTATTAGCGAAGATGAAAGCATATATATTTGCTTTTGTCTTCGCTAATTTTTTTTAAGACATATTTTTGATCAAAACCAATCACCCATGCGTTCTTTAGTTCTTACATTAACAATGGTATGCACTGTATTATCTTTCTCTGCAAAGGCACAGCAAACGCCTCCTGCTGCTGCAGACGAGATAGTAAAAGAAGCCTGCACACAGGCCACCAAAAACCACAAGAAAGTATTTGTATTGTTTCATGCGTCCTGGTGCGGCTGGTGCCATAAAATGGACACGGCTATGAATGATGCCAGTATTAAAAAGGCATTCGTGGATAACTATGAAATCCGCCACATTACCGTATTGGAAAATGGCGCCAACAAAGCACAGGAAAACCCCGGAGGTGCGGAGTTGCTGGCTAAATATCACGGCGATCAGGAAGGCATCCCTTTTTGGCTGATATTAAATGCCGATGGTACACTGATAGCGGATAGCCGGATGAAAGATGCTACCGGCAAACTGCAGAATGTAGGTTGCCCTGCGCAGAAAGAAGAAGTAGACTACTTTGTAGGCCTGCTGGAAAAAACATCTAAAATGAGACGTGGAGAACTCGAAGCGGTACGTACCCGGTTCGCTAAAATAGCGCCACAGGCTGCACACTAAATATATTTTCCACAGCAGGCAGGTAATACTATAGCAGGATGTGTTACTGTTATTACCTGTCTGCTGCCGGAAACCTACTCCCCATCACCCTCTTGCCATTATAAATCTTCCACGTTAGCCTCCCTGCACGGTAATTTTCGGGTAATCCGGAAAATTCGTACTTTACCATTCCTTTCGTACACCAACCAATCTCCGGTCAACCATTTTTTACAACAATCTATTCATATGCATCTGACTGCACGGGAAACCGAGAAATTATTACTGCACCTGGCTGGTGAGCTGGCCGAAAAAAGAAAAGCAAGAGGACTGCGCCTCAACTATCCGGAAGCGATTGCACTGATCAGCAGTCACCTGATGGAGGCTGCCCGCGATGGGAAAACCGTAGCAGAGCTGATGCACTACGGCGCTACTATTCTTACCCGTGAAGACGTGATGGAAGGCATTCCGGAAATGATCCACGAAGTACAGATCGAAGCCACTTTCCCGGATGGTACCAAACTAGTCACCGTACATGATCCTATCCGCTAACCATTAAATCTTTCCGCAATGATCCCAGGAGAATATTTTTTAAAGAAAGAAGATATCATCGCCAACGCTGGCCGGAAAACGGTAAAGGTAAGCGTGGTTAATACCGGCGACAGGCCCGTACAGATCGGCTCCCATTGCCATTTTTTTGAAGTCAACCGCATGATGTCATTTCCCCGTGAAGCGGCATTTGGTATGCGCCTGAACATTCCTTCCGGCAACGCTGTGAGGTTTGAGCCGGGAGAAGCCAAAGAAGTCGAGCTGGTGGAACTGGGTGGCCATAAACGGGTGATAGGTATAAACAACCTCGTGAACGGCGATACCACTGATCCCACCGTAAAAGCCGCTGCCATTGCAAAGGCCGCATTGCTGAACTTTAAATCCGAACAATTATGAGTCTGCATATCAGCAAAACAAAATATGTAAACATGTATGGTCCTACCACCGGCGATCGCGTACGACTGGCAGATACAGACCTGATCATTGAAATAGAAAAGGACTACAACGTATACGGGGATGAAAGCAAATTTGGTGGAGGGAAAAGTGTAAGAGATGGCATGGCGCAATCTGCCACTGCACTGCGTAGCGAAGGGGTGTTGGATTTTGTGATTACCAATGTGATCGTTATTGATCACTGGGGCATTGTAAAGGGCGACATCGGCATTAAAGACGGTAAAATAGTCGCCATTGGACAGGCCGGCAATCCGGACACCATGGATGGGGTGCATCCGGAGCTAATCATTGGGGCATCTACAGAAATTCACAACGGCGCCAACCTGATTGCCACCGCCGGCGGCATTGATACACATATTCACTTTATCTGTCCACAGCAGATAGATCATGCCCTTTTCAGCGGTGTAACCACCCTGATAGGCGGTGGCACCGGACCGGCAGACGGCACCAGCGCAACCACCGTAACACCCGGTAAATGGAACATACAGCGCATGCTGCAGGCAGCGGAAGCCTACCCGGTGAACCTGGGATTTTTTGGTAAAGGCAACTGCGCCACCACAGCGCCTATGGTAGAACAAATTGCTGCCGGTGCCTTAGGATTGAAAATACATGAAGACTGGGGCTCTACACCAGCCGTAATTGACGCTGCCCTCAAAGTGGCCGATGAACTGGATGTGCAGATTGCCATACATACCGACACCCTCAATGAAGCAGGGTTCCTGGAAGATACGCTCAACGCCATCAACGGCCGGGTGATTCATACCTTCCACACAGAAGGCGCCGGGGGAGGCCATGCACCGGATATTATCCGCGCCGCATCTTTCCCCAACGTATTGCCTGCGTCTACCAATCCTACCCGTCCTTATACCATCAATACGATTGATGAACACCTGGATATGCTGATGGTATGTCATCACCTGGATAAGAAAGTACCGGAAGATGTGGCCTTTGCAGATTCCCGTATTCGCCCGGAAACCATTGCTGCAGAGGATATCCTGCACGATATGGGCGTATTCAGCATCATGAGCTCCGACTCACAGGCTATGGGACGTATAGGCGAAGTAGTGATACGCACCTGGCAAACGGCCGACAAAATGAAGAAGCAACGGAGCTTCCTCGAGGAAGATAAAAATCATGACAACGACAATTTCCGGGTGAAAAGATACATCGCCAAATACACCATTAACCCGGCTATTGCCCACGGCATTTCAGAACATGTAGGTTCCCTGGAACCGGGCAAGATGGCCGACCTGGTATTATGGAAGCCCGCTTTCTTTGGCGTAAAACCAGAGATGATCATTAAAGGTGGGATGATCAATGCCAGCAGGATGGGGGATCCCAATGCTTCCATTCCTACGCCGCAGCCGGTGGTATACCGCCATATGTTTGGCGCCCACGGAAAAGCCCTGTTGAATACCTGCGTGCTTTTCGTATCTGCGTTGTCGTTAGAGAAGGGTATCAAGGAAGAATATGGTTTACAGAAACAACTGTTGCCGGTGCGGAATTGCCGCAACATTTCCAAGAAAGACCTGATCCATAACGACAAAACACCGGATATCACCGTGAACCCTGAAACTTACGAAGTGCGGGTAGACGGCGAAAAGATTACCTGTGAGCCACTGAAAGAACTGGCTATGGCACAGCGTTATTTTTTATTTTAAGAAGGGGACGATATGTTGGTAAGAGAAATCATAGGAAATACGGCTACGCATACACGTAGCAGCAAAGAAACAGATCTGCTGCCGCTGGAGTGGTTTGAAACTACCCGGCGCATTCAACGCAAACACACTGCCGGCGGCCGTGAAGTAGCGCTGAAGTTTACAAAGGAAGGGCAGCAGCTCCAGCAGCACGATATTCTTTATCAGGACGATGACCTGATGATTGTAGTGAATATTCTTCCCTGCGATGCCATCGTAATCAGTCCGCGCAACATGGCAGAAATGGCCAGGGTTTGTTACGAAATCGGGAATAAACATTTACCGCTTTTCCTGGAAGGCGAGCAGTTACTGATTCCGGCAGACGAACCTTTATTTCGCTGGCTGCATACCGCAGGATACCCGGTGGTAAAGGAAAAGCGGCAGCTGCTGCATATACTGCGTACCAATGTGCAGCCGCATGCCCATGGTAACGGCGGCCCTTCGTTTTTTGAAAAGATCCTGGAACTGGCATCGAAATAACGATTCCTCATCAGCAGCAAAACGTGCAATTGAAATATATGGAACAGCATTATCTAGGCAGCTTATTGCACCTGGCAGACAGTACGCTACCTATTGGCAGCTATACGCATTCTGCCGGTCTGGAAACATTTGTGCAACAGGGTTTGGTCAACAGCCGTACGACTGCAGCAGCTTTTGTCCGCAATATGCTGCAGAACAATTTGCAGTATAACGATGCTGCTTTTATGAGTCTTGCTTACACGGCGGCGGCGGCACAAAACATCACTGCATTGCTGGAGCTTCAGGAGCTGTGCTCTGCCGTGAAGGCGCCACGGGAGCTCCGGGAAGCCAGCCACAAGTTGGGCGCCCGGCTCACCCGCATTTTCAGCCGCAGGTATACGGATCCGTTGATGACACAGTATGAGGCAGCAGCAGGAACTGGTCCGCATTACTGCCTGGTATTTGGCGTATATGCCTGCCTGTTAGGCATCCCGCTTTCCGCTGCCTTGTACGCTTTTTATTACAATGCAGCAGCAGCCATGGTAACGAATTGCGTTAAGCTGGTACCGCTGGGGCAAATGGATGGACAGGATATCATCTTTGATTTGCTACCACTATTGCAGGAGCTGACCACTGCTACCATGCATCCCGACAAAACCTTGCTGGGCCTTTGCAACGCCGGATTCGATATCCGCAGTATGCAGCACGAACGGTTGTATAGCCGTTTGTATATGTCGTAGACAGGAAAGAAGTGTTTGTATATGTCGTAATTTTTAATTCTACATCAATGACCAGAGAATACATCAAGATAGGAGTGGCTGGCCCGGTAGGTTCCGGCAAAACAGCGCTCATAGAACGACTCACCAGGCAGATGGCCAAAGATTATAACGTGGCGGTGATCACCAACGATATTTATACAAAGGAAGACGCCGAATTTCTGACGCAGAACAGTCTGTTGCCACCGGAAAAGATCATCGGTGTAGAAACCGGTGGCTGCCCGCATACGGCCATCCGGGAAGATGCCAGCATGAACCTGGAAGCCGTGGAGGAAATGGTGCGCCGTTTTCCGGACATTGAAATCATTTTTATAGAAAGTGGTGGCGATAACCTCTCTGCCACCTTCAGTCCTGACCTGGCAGATGTCACCATCTTTGTGATTGATGTGGCAGAAGGAGATAAGATTCCCCGCAAAGGAGGCCCCGGTATTACCCGCTCTAATTTGCTGGTCATCAATAAAATTGACCTGGCGCCTTATGTGCATGCAGACCTCGGCGTTATGGAACGCGATGCCCGCAAAATGAGGCAGGGACAACCTTTCGTGTTCACAGACCTGATGAGTGGCAAAGGACTGGAAGACGTGATCAATTGGATTAAACGATTTGCGTTACTCGAAGACGTAGCGGCACCGAACCTCCTGACATGATAAGTGAACTGAAGATATTGACGGGTAAAAGAGACGCAGGTACTTACCTGAAAGAGTGCTATTGTACGCGGCCTTTTAAAATTGCCAACGTGCGGGAAGAGCGCAGCGACCCGGTACTGCGCCTCATGATGATGAGTTCTTCCCCTGGTATGCTGGACAAGGATCATTACCAGCTGGATATTACCGTGGCCGCCGAAACAGCCCTGCACCTCCAAACCCAGGCTTACCAGCGGCTGTTTAATATGGAAACCGGTGCCAGACAGGAGATGACGGTACGGCTGCAAACCGGCAGTACCTTTACCTTTTTGCCACATCCACTGGTGCCTCATGAAAAGGCTACCTATACCGGCTACACGAATATTCACCTGGCTGGGAATTGCCGGTTGATATGGGGTGAGATTATTACCTGTGGCCGTAAACTGAACGGGGAAGTATTTATGTTTACCAAACTACACAGCATCACCCAGGTATATGCCGGCGAGCGGCTGCTATTGCGGGATAACCTGCTGATGCAGCCTGGTGTTACTGACTTTACCGCTATGGGCTGGATGGAAGGATATACCCACCAGGCTACTTTCCTGTTTTTTGATACCCATGAAAATACGGCCATGAATGAAACTGCGAACAGCCTTCACCGTTACCTGGAAGAACAGCCCCGGATGCTCGCAGGCGTAACACGCACGCAGGGTAGCGGTGTAATGGTAAGACTCCTCGGTCACAGCGGGGAACAACTGTATGAATGCCAGCAGCAGCTGGCCAGGCTTTTATCTGCATAAAAAAATCGCATGACATTTATCGATAACAGTTTATTATTAACCGCAGTTACCATCAGTTGTCTGCATACCGCATCGGGGCCGGATCATTATGTGCCCTTCATCGTTTTTTCCCGTACCCGGAAATGGTCCATCGCTAAAACCATCGGCTGGACGGCCCTCTGCGGGCTGGGACATGTTATGAGTTCCCTGGTTATAGGGATGATTGGTGTGGTATTGGGTTGGCAGTTGTCGCGCTTCACTGCGATAACGGAAGTGCGGGGCGGCATTGCGGGATGGGCGTTGCTGATATTGGGGCTTTTTTACCTCATATGGGGAATCTATAAAGCTGTTGCGAACCGGCCGCATAAACATTTTGATGTGTACGACGATGGCGACATGTATGTGTATCAACATCGTCACAACGAGGCATATGTGGCGCCACAGAAAAGGATCCGGGTTACGCCGTGGATCTTGTTTGTCATATTTGTAATGGGGCCATCAGAGCCATTGTTGCCCTTGTTGTTTTATCCTGCTGCACAACAATCAGTACCTGGCATTATTATGTTGATAGTTACCTTTACAACGTTCACCATTCTTACCATGATCCTCATGGTTTTATTAGGCTATTATGGTTTTTCTTTGATGAAACCGGTAGCCACAGAGCGGTATATGGCGGCGATCAGCGGGGCCGCAGTTACCGTTTGCGGAGCAGGCATGGTTTTTATGGGTTGGTGAACTGTTTAACAGATCATCTGTTATAGCAAATAAACCTTTACCACATGCGAAAATGGCTCAGGATCATCCTTATTACCGGCGGTGTATTGATAGCCCTACTGTTGTTGTTATTCCTGGGTATGACGTGGTACGTACGTGCCAATAAAGCCACTTTCCTCAAACAGATTACAGGGCAGTTGAATGACCGCCTGAACGGCACTATCACCATTGAGGACATGGAGCCCTCCCTGTGGAAGAGCTTTCCCAACGTATCCATCGGCCTGAAAAAAGTAGTGCTGCAGGACAGCCTCTGGCAGCAACATCACCATGCCTTGCTGGATGTGAACTATATCTTCGTACGGGTAAATACGTTATCACTGCTACGCAAGCACGTAGATGTGAATGAAGTCACCTTGCAGGACGGTAAAATTTACCTGTATACCGATACCACCGGGTATTCCAATACTTACGTTTTACAACGACCATCTTCAGAGAAAAAGAAAAGCAGTGGCTCCAAAGATGCCAATGTGGAGCAGCTGACACTCAGGAATATCAACTTCGTGATAGACAACCAGCAGAAGTTTAAGTTATTCGACCTGGACATTCGTCAGTTGAACGGGAAGATGAAGGCGACAGACAGCAGTATACAGTTTACCATGCTATCGGATATTATGTCGAAAAGCTTCGCCTTTAATACCAACAAAGGAAGTTATCTGAAGGATAAAAAAATGCAATTGAATCTTTCAGTCATCTTCAATAAGCGTACAAAAATACTCACCATACCGCAACAGGAGATCCGGATAGATGACCATCCGGTACTGATTGCAGGGCAGTTTGGTTTCGGGGAAAAGCCGCCGCCCTTTCAGCTAAAGATCAATGCTAACCAGGTACTGTTGAAAGATGCCGCCAGCTGGCTGCCTCCCAACATCAATACAAAACTGAGTAGCATTACCTTGACAAAACCACTGGATGCAGAGGCTAACCTGGACGGACATATGAAATTCCGGGATACTCCCAAAGTGGTGATTACCTGGAAAACCACCAACAACGTATTGGTGAGCACCATGGGGGAGTGGAGTAATTGTAATTTCACCGGCAGATTTAATAACGAAGTATTACCGGGACAGGGACATACCGATGAAAATTCTGCTGTTAATATTTTCCAACTGAGTGCCTCACTGTCTGGTATTCCCCTTAAAGCGGATACTATTCGGATAGTGAATCTGAAACAGCCATTGTTACACGGACATTTCCGTTCGGAGTTTCCATTGGCTAATCTGAATGAGGCTTCAACAGATGCACCGATTGTATTTAAGTCAGGGGAGGCCAATGCTGACCTGTATTATACAGGGCCGGTGCTGGCGGATGATAACACCCCTTCCTCGCTGCAGGGTGTGGTAGCAGTGAAACAAGGAGCGTTCACTTATACGCCCCGTAATTTATCCTTTCATGATGCCAACGCCACCCTGCGTTTCACCGGGCAGGATCTGTTGCTGGAAAACATACACGTACAAACAGATAAGAGCAACCTGCAAATGGATGGTGTGGTAAAAAACCTGTTGAACCTGTATTTCACTACGCCGGATAAAATAGCACTGACCTGGAATATACGCAGTCAGCTGGTAGACCTCAACGAGTTCAAAAGCTTCCTTGCACCGCGACAGAAGGCCAAGCCTTCCAAGAGTCAGCAGAAGGCCAAAATGGGGCGTGTATCGCGGCAACTGGACGTAGTATTGGCCTCCAGCGATGTAACCATGAACGTTCAACTGGATAAGGTAACTTATCAGCGCTTTACTGCACAAAATGTAAAGGCCGCCCTCGAACTAACGACTTCGGGCATCCTGTTAAAACAGATTGCACTGGACCATGCAGGAGGAAATATGCAACTAACCGGAACGATGGCGCAGCAGGGAGTTAACAATAACTTCAATATGAATGCTACCGTAAATAATGTACATATCGGCCAGCTGTTTTATGCGTTTAATAACTTCGGGCTTACTTCTCTTACCTCTGACAACCTGAAAGGGAATGTATCAGCGAAAGTGACCCTGAAAGGGAATGTACTGGATAATGGCTCGCTGGGAAAGAACTCTTTGTATGGCACCATTAACTTTAGCCTGAAGAACGGTGCACTCGTCAACTTTGGACCATTGGCCGATATCGGCAACTTTGCTTTCCGCAAAAGGCATCTCGACAGCATTACATTTGAAAACCTGAATAATACTTTCCAGGTGCAGGGAAATAAAATCATTATTCCTCCCATGCGGATCGCCTCCAGTGCTATTAATATAGACGTACAGGGCGTATACGGTATAGATGCGCCGACTAATATTAACCTGGATATTCCCTTACGTAATCCGGCTAAAGATTCTGCTATTACTGATAAAGAAGAAAAACGCAGGCGCAGCAAAAAAGGAATCGTCATTCATCTGCGTGCGGTATCGGAAAAGGATGGGAAGGTAAAGATCAAACTGGGGAAAGGAGATAAAGACAAGGACGTAAGCGGCGATGCTGCGGATATCGATACGAGCTTTTAGCCATTAGCTTTTAGGAAATGCAGCAAAGATCAGCATATTATGTTCTCCGCTGCATTTCCTAAAAGCTAAAAGCTAACTGCTAAAAGCTGTTTCAAATGCTTGTGCGATGTCACTCTGGATATCTCCGATATGTTCTATTCCCAGTGAAATGCGCAATACGCCTGGTGCTACACCCGCTTTCTTTTGTTCTTCCYCACTCAACTGCTGGTGTGTAGTTGTAGCCGGGTGAATGATGAGGGTTTTTGAATCTCCCACATTCGCCAGGTGATAAATTAACTTCAACGACTGTACGAATTTATCCGCTGTTTCTTTACCGCCTTTGATCTTGAAGCTTAATACGCCACCAAAGCCATTTTGCAGGTATTTTTGCGCCAGTGCATGGTATTTATTATCTGGTAAACCAGGATAGTTGACTGATTCTACCTGTGGATGTTGCTGTAACCACTGTGCCAGTGCCAGCGCATTGTCTACGGTGCGTTGTACGCGGAGCGACAGCGTTTCCAGTCCCTGTAGGAACAGGAAGGAGTTCTGCGGCGCGAGGGCAGGACCCCAGCTACGTAAACCTGCCACCCGTGCACGGATGATGTAGGCAATGTTGCCAAATGGACTCTGGTCACCAAATACTTCCCAGAACTTCATGCCATGGTATGCTTCATCCGGTTCGCTGAACTGTTTGAACTTGCCATTCCCCCAGTTATAGTTACCACCGTCTACAATGATACCGCCAATGCTGGTGCCATGTCCACCGATCCATTTGGTAGCTGATTCTACTACCACGTTGGCGCCATGCTCCAGCGGACGGGCTAAGTAGCCGGCAGCACCAAAGGTATTATCTACCACCAAAGGCAGATCATGTTTACGCGCAATGGCGCTTATTTTTTCAAAGTCAGGAATGGAAAATCCGGGATTACCGATCGTTTCCACATAAATGGCTTTGGTATTTTCATCTATCAGCGCTTCAAAGCTTTCAGGGTTATCAAGATCCGCAAAACGGGCCTCCACACCAATGCGTTTGAAGCTTACCTTAAACTGGTTAAAGGTGCCACCATACAGGTAAGAAGAAGTCACGAAGTTATCTCCCGGTAACAATATATTATGCAGGGCAATGAACTGTGCGGCCTGTCCGGAACCCACTGCCAGTGCAGCTACGCCACCTTCCAGGGCTGCCACTCTTTTTTCAAATACGTCCGTAGTCGGATTCATGATACGGGTGTAGATGTTACCAAACTGTTTCAGCTGGAAAAGATCTGCGGCATGTTCTGCACTGTCGAAGGTAAAAGAGGAGGTTTGGTAAATAGGCACTGCTGCTGCATGTGTAGTGCCCTCTGGCTGGTAGCCTGCGTGTACCTGGAGAGTGTCAAAATGTAATGGCTTATCGGGCATAACCGGAAGATTTAAAGGTGGAGAATAAAAGTCTACAAATATAGTAGACTAATTGTAAAAACAAAATATTTTTATGTGATAAGGGGAGAAGGTATAGAGATTAAATGATAATTTGTTGTTTAAATAAAGGAATTGCTGCAGGTAGATAAGATGGATTTCAACGATTTTATACGCCGGAAATTTGTGGCATATACTAAAAAATAATATCTTCGATTCATAATTTATAAAAAGAGTGCTTCCGTGAAGATGCACAGTTGACCGATGTTATTAACTATTACAACTAAACGTTACCCCGCCACAGACCTTGGCTATCTGCTGCACAAACATCCCGCTAAAGTACAAACTGTTGAACTGACCGCCGGTAGTGCGCACATTTTTTATCCCGAAGCCACCGATGATTCCTGCACGGCCGCTTTACTGCTCGACATTGATCCGGTAAGACTGGTTCGCCGCAACGGGTCCCGCAATGATTTCGCCCTGGAACAGTATGTGAATGACCGCCCTTACGTGGCCTCGTCTTTCATGAGCGCTGCTATTGCGCAAGCTTATTCCTCTGCGATGAATGGCCGTTGCAAAGACAAGCCGCACCTGACAGATGAAGCGATTCCTTTTGAAATTACCTTGTCGGTGTTGCCCGTAAAAGGTGGAGAACATTTATTGCGACAATTTTTTGAACCCCTGGGTTATAAAATATCGCTGGAATCCTATGTGCTGGATGAACAGTTCCCGGAATGGGGGCAGAGCCGCTACTACAATGTAACGCTGCAGCATACGCTGCCACTGAAAACAATCCTGAGTCAGTTATACATCCTGATCCCGGTTTGCGATAACGATAAGCACTATTTCGTAGGCGGACATGAAATTGAAAAGCTCATGGAAAAGGGGCAGGGCTGGCTGGATACCCATCCGGCCAAGGAACTGAT
Source organism: Chitinophaga sp. 01L420 (assembly GCF_056399985.1). Lineage (NCBI taxonomy): Bacteria > Pseudomonadati > Bacteroidota > Chitinophagia > Chitinophagales > Chitinophagaceae > Chitinophaga > Chitinophaga sp. 01L420. Next base: position 40,508 of record NZ_JBFTSK010000023.1, on the reverse strand, counting down.
TACCCGCCGCTATCTCCGGAATATAGGGCCACTGGCAAAAGAAGCGCTGGGCATGATCATGAAGGACGAAGTTCTTCCAGAGGAAGTAAAACAGCCCAAAGAGAAAGTACGCCTGCATGATGTCAGGCTCCAAACAGTAAGAGACCTGCTCCTGGAACTGAATGTTTCCTCGGTGGCAGATATGGGTTGTGGTGAAGGCAAACTGTTACGTTTGCTCATGGAAAAATCTGCCTTCAAAAACATACTGGGCATGGATGTCAGCTATCATTCGCTGGAGATAGCTCAGTCAAAACTGAAGCTCGACCGACTGCCTGAAATGCAAAAAAAACGTATACAGCTGATACAGGGCTCTCTAACGTATAGGGATAAACGCTTATCAGGTTTTGATGCCGGCGTACTGGTAGAGGTAATTGAACACCTGGACCTGCCCCGCCTGAATGCCCTGGAAAAAGTGGTTTTTGAATACGCGCGGCCACAATATGTGATTATTACCACGGTAAACGCAGAATATAACATCCTGTATGAAACCCTTAGCAGCGGGAATTTCCGGCATAATGACCACCGTTTTGAGTGGACAAGAGCCGAATTTGAAGCATGGGGTAACCGGGTAGCCGCACAATTTGGTTATATTGTAACTTATAGGCCTTTGGGAGAAACAGATGAAGTATTAGGTGGTCCCAGCCAACTGGCCCTGTTTAAAAGATAATTTATGGAAGAGGTAATACTGCAGAAAATAAAAGAACTGGAAAAATCACACCAGGTTAAAATACTTTACGCATGTGAGTCCGGCAGCCGTGCCTGGGGCTTTCCATCGCCCGACAGCGACTTTGATATCCGCTTTATTTACACGCGGCATAAAGATACCTATCTGAGTATCATCGAGCAACGGGACGTGATTGAACCTCCGGTAGACGAAGTGCTGGATGTAAGCGGATGGGATATCCGTAAAGGATTACAGCTGTTCCTGAAATCCAATGCGCCCCTGTACGAATGGTTGCAGTCGCCCATTGTTTACCAGGAAGAAACCGACTTCAAACAAACCCTCACAGGTTTGATGGAAAAATATTTTTCACCGAGATCGGGTTGTCATCACTACCTGTCTATGGCATATAACACGTTCACCAACGAACTGGAAGGAGACATGGTGAAAGTGAAAAAGTACTTTTATGTGTTGCGGCCTATGCTGGCGTGTCAGTGGATACTGGCCGGTAAAGGCGTGCCACCCATGGAGTTTGCCATCCTGCGTACGTTAATCACCGATGAAGCGATTCAAAAGGAAATTGATCATTTGCTGGAAGTAAAAGTGAATGCCGACGAGCATACTACTATTGCGCCTGTATTGGCACTGCATCAATGGATCGCCGGCACCCTGGAACAATGCAAACAATTATCAGCTGAGTTACCTGCCGTAAGGAATGACACAGCCGAACTGGATGTACTATTCCGGAAATATATTGCCTATGACTTTTGAAGCACTGCAACAAAACAGGCAGTATATCCTGCTGGAATGCATCAGCGGCAGCAGAGCGTATAACCTGCAGGTGCCTACTTCAGATACCGACATCAAAGGTGTATTCATATTGCCGCAACAGGAGTTATACGGCCTGACGTATACCCCGCAGGTAGCCAACCAGAGCAACGATGAAGTATACTTTGAGATAAAGCGTTTCCTGGAATTGCTGGAGAAAAATAATCCCAACATACTGGAACTGTTAAGTACCACTGCCGGCAATCAGCTGTTCCGCCACCCGTTGATGGACCTGATAAAGCCGGCTGACTTTCTATCCCGCCTATGTATGGAAACCTTTGCCGGTTTCGCGAACACGCAGATGAAGAAGGCGAAGGGATTAAACAAAAAGATCAACCAGTCGTACCCCGCAGAAAGGAAATCCGTTTTTGAATTTTGCTACGTTATTGTTGGCGGACAGAGTGTGCCGTTACGCGATTGGCTAAACGAAAAGCAACTGCAGCAGGAAGACTGTGGGCTATCACGCATCGATCATTTCCGGGATATATATGCTTTATACCATACCGGACAGTTTGATAAGGAGACCACCTTCAAGGGTATTTTCTCCGGAGCAGATGCCAACGATGTGCAGTTGACCGCTGTCCCTAAAGGACAAGGTCCTCTGGCAATTATGCAGTTTAACAAAGATGGCTATACGGTGTATTGCAAGGACTTCGCCGCCTATCACGAATGGGTAGCACTCCGCAATGACGCGCGTTATAACCATAACAAAGAGCTGGGCGCYGACTACGATAGTAAGCACATGATGCATACTTTCCGTTTGTTAACCATGGCGGAAGAAATTGCCTTATATAAAGAAGTACGTGTGCATAGGCACGACCGCGATTTCCTTCTGCGTATCCGTAACGGCGAATTCAGTTACGATACCCTGGTGGAAATGGCTACCCAAAAATTACATCACATGCAACAGCTGTATGCTGCGTCAGACCTGCCGGAACACCCGGACCCGGAGCTGGCAGAAGCGCTGTTAAGAAGAATAAGAGACGAATTTTATGTCCCGAAGAAATACTAAATTATCACATATCTCTATACCAGAATTATCACTGGTATTATTAATCGGCCCTTCCGGTGCCGGTAAGTCTACGTTTGCCCGTCAGTTTTTTAAACCGACAGAAATTATTTCATCTGATGTTTGCCGCGGCTTAATCAGCGATGATGAAAACAACCAGACTGTGTCGGCAGATGCTTTTGAGCTGGTGCGGTTCATTGCAGCCAAACGTTTAAAGTTAGGTTTGCTTACGGTGATTGATGCCACCAACGTACAGCCCGAATCCCGCAGGGAATGGGTGCGGCTGGCCAGAGAATATCATGTGCTGCCGGTGGCTATCGTGCTGAATATGCCGGAGCAGGTATGCCAGGAGCGCAATACGTTGCGCAGCGATCGCAATTTTGGCACACACGTGATTCCACAGCAGATCAGCCAGTTGAAGCGTGGGCTTCGTGATCTGCGGGAAGAAGGCTTCCGGCAGATTTTTGAAATGCGCTCACCGGAAGATGTGGCGATGCTGGAAACGATTACCCGTAGCCCGCTCTATAATAATAAGAAAGACGAACACGGACCATTCGATATCATCGGCGATGTACACGGCTGCTACGATGAACTGTGTAACTTATTGGAAGTACTCGGTTACCAGGTAGACAGAGAAAATGCATCGCTGATCAGCGCTCCCATGACTACTAACGCCGAAGGATACACGCGTTTCCGCAAACCCGTTTTTGTGGGCGACCTGGTAGACCGTGGTCCCAAGTCCCCGCAGGTACTGCGTTTGGTAATGAACATGGTCAGCAATGGCCTGGCGTTATGTGTGCCGGGTAACCATGATGCCAAGTTGCTGCGTTACCTGAACGGAAAAAATGTGCAGCTCAGACATGGCCTGGAACAAACGGTAGCACAGTTGACCAGTGAAACTCCCGAGTTCCTGGAATCCGTAAAATCATTTATTGATGGCCTCATCAGTCACTATGTACTTGATGACGGTAAACTGGTAGTTGCGCACGCCGGCTTAAAGGAAAGCATGCAGGGGCGTGGCTCCGGTGCGGTAAGAGAATTTTGTTTATACGGTGAAACCACCGGCGAAACAGATGAATTCGGACTGCCGGTACGTTATAACTGGGCCCTGGAGTATAAAGGCCGGGCCATGGTGGTATACGGACATACGCCGGTACCTACCGCACAGTGGTTGAATAACACCATCGACATTGATACCGGTTGCGTATTTGGTGCTTCGCTCACCGCCTTGCGTTATCCGGAAAGAGAATTGGTATCCGTACCAGCGCTGGAACAATACGCCGTACCGGCAAGGCCTATCGGCTACAGTGCCGACAGTGTGCTGAGCGTACAGCAGCAGTATGACAGTGTTTTGAACATAGAAGACTTTACGGGCAAGCAAATCCTGCAAACCCGCTATAGCAATAATATCACCATCCGCGAAGAAAACAATATTGCTGCGCTGGAAGTGATGAGTCGTTTTACGATTAATCCCAAGTGGCTGATCTATTTGCCACCTACCATGTCGCCGGCTGAAACCAGCCAGGCACAAGGCTTTTTGGAACATCCTGCGGAAGGATTACAGTACTACAAAGAAGCAGGTGTGGAGAAGGTAATCTGTGAAGAGAAACATATGGGCTCCCGCGCCGTGGTAATTGTTTGCAAAGATGAAGAAGTAGCAGAACGCCGTTTCGGCGTTACCGGGGAAGGTAATGGCGTGATCTATACCAGGACGGGCCGTTCTTTCTTTACCGACAAACAAACGGAACAGGATTTCATTGCACGTATTAATGCCGCCCTGATCAGCACGGGTTTCTATGAAACCTTTGATACGGACTGGGTGTGCCTGGATGCGGAGCTGATGCCCTGGAGCGCCAAAGCACAGGCCCTGTTGCAAACGCAATATGCAGCAGTCGGTACCGCTGCTGGCAAAGCATTGCCGGCGGTAGTAACGGCTTTACAGCAGGCCATCAGTAATGGTGCACCTGCAGAGGTATTGCTGGAGAAGTATACGCAGCGCCTGGAGCAAACCACCAATTATGTGAAAGCCTACAGACAGTATTGCTGGTCCGTGAACTCACTGGACGACTATAAGCTGGCGCCGTTTCATATCATGGCTACGGAAGGGAAAACGTGGTTTGATAAAGACCATGAATGGCATATGTCTGCCATAAAAAATATTTGTGCAGGCGATGAACAAATACTCCTGGCTACTCCTTATCTCCTGGTGGAAATAGGAAATGCAGCAAGTGAGCAGGCGGCCATCAACTGGTGGAAAGAGCTAACTGCTGCCGGTGGTGAAGGAATGGTCATAAAGCCATATACCTTCCTCAGCAAAGGGGATAAAGGCCTTATACAGCCAGCTATCAAGATCCGTGGAGCGGAATACCTGCGCATTATCTATGGCCCAGAATACGATGCCGCCGAAAACCTGGAACGCCTGCGCAGCCGCAAGCTGACCGGCAAACGTTCGCTGGCATTGCGCGAATTCGCGCTGGGACTGGAAGGACTCGAAAGATTTGTAAATAAAGATCCTTTACAGTTGGTGCATCAGTGCGTATTTGGTATTTTAGCGTTAGAGAGTGAACCGGTAGATCCCCGGTTGTAAAAAACAATCACTGTTAAACATCTTTCTACATTTAAAAATATTGTTGTCCGGTTAGAAATATATTTGTTCGGGTGTGATCCATACCAGATATGGCTTACCCCCGATTTTTAAATTTCTTTCTGATCACCACCATCAATAACTGAGCAATTAATACGTAGTAAGATCAATTACAAGAATACTGGTATCGCAGCTCGCGGCTATTCGCTACCGTGTTACCCGAAATCGCTGCCGTTTTGATCTTTCCCGTTTCATCATATTCATAGTTTATATTAAGGACTAGTGAGGCATTAGAGGCTGATTTGACCAGGTTCTTATTTTTAACCGGATTGATACCAGTGTTTATTATGCTGTTAATACCTACAGCATCTCCTTTTTGAACAGGCTTATCAGTATAATATTCATAATTTGTCATCAGGCCACCTGCTGCTTCCTCCTTGATGATATTACCATTGGACCAGGTGTAGGTAGTGGTCAGCGTGGAATTATTAGCCGGCATAGTCACGTATTCAGTTTTCGTGATAGCCAGTTGCAGCTCACCCTGTCCATTATATTCATAAGTATTGGTAATGGTAGACGAAAGCTTGAGCGGTTGGCCGGTTGGGGTATAGTCGTATCGCTTTTGGATCACATTAACAGGTAGTCCCATATTGTTTAGTTCTGCCCGCATCTCGCTCGTTAATTGCCCGTTCCAGTGGTCGGAGTATTCATCGCGTGTAAGTAAACCTGGCGCATAGTTGAAATGGATATGGGTCTCGGAAAAGTCATTTACACTGATTTTACTTACCCTGCCATCGTTATCATAGCTCAGCATATAGGTGATAGTTACATTGCCGGACTTTGTTGCAATGGTCGCAATGCGGCAGTTAGTATCGGGAGGCGCCGGACTGTTTTTGTCCTTACTGCAGCCTGCCATGATAAAGGCCGATAGGAGCAGGATACACGGAAGAAGGAATTTAATCTTCATGATATTATATTTTGGATGGGTAATAATTGTTCTTTTTTTTGAGATGATAATATTATGCAGCCAACCAGTTTTCCATCTTTGTGAACAGTTGGAGAAATGATGTTATCTGCCATCTGCAGGGATAAACGTCCAAAGCCGCTGACTATTCCCGAAGCACCTATTTCTGGTTTATTTGATATGCCGGATTAAAATTCCAATACAAACGGGAATGGAGGAAATGCTGTTTAGCAAATGGTGGAAATGGGTGAGCCGGCGGGGAATTATGGCGGTAACCGGTTCACTGATAATATTTGAGACAAGAACCGGCTGTCCCGGAAATTTTCTATCTTTATTCAGGCATCTACGTTTAAGGTGTGATAACCCAAACATAGAAACTATCGGGGCTTAGCTCCCTTTTTTATGCCTTATTGATTTATTTTAATCGGAAAATACTGATTTRAAAACATAATTATGAAAGCCGTAGCCGTATCAAAATTCAAAGACATTCCTGTTGTAATGGATCTGCCGAAACCCGCTGTGAGACCAGGCACTGTCCTGATCAAGGTAGCCGCTGCCGGCATGAACCCCTTCGACTGGAAAATGATTGATGGTATTATGGACGACGGGAAAATGCCACATCAGTTCCCACTGATCATGGGCGTTGATGGCGCCGGTACTGTGGAAGAAGTGGGAGAGGGCGTTACCCGGTTTAAGAAGGGCGATAAAGTATACGGACAGTTTATTCATGCGCCTATCGGTGAAGGCTCCTATGCTGAATATGCAATTGTGCCGGAGAAATCAGGGATAACCCATGCACCTGCCAGTATTTCTGCCATAGAAGCAGCAGCAGTGCCCACAGCAGGCATGACTGCCCAGCAACTCCTGGACAAACTGGACCTGCAGGAGGGAGATACCCTGCTCATTAATGGCGCTACCGGCGGCGTAGGCTCTTTTGCCACCCAACTTGCAGCGGCACAAGGGATTGTAGTGATCGCCACGGTACCCGATGCTGAAGCCGAAGCACGCATGAAAAAGCTGGGGGCAGCAGATACGGTTAATTACCACGAAGCACCATTAACCACCCAGGTGAAAGCTAAATATCCCGATGGGATAGATGGCCTGATCGACCTGGTAAGCGATGGCGCCGGCTTTACCGCCAATCTGGACCTGTTGAAATCAGGCGCGGGCGCACTAACCACCATATTTGTGGCAGATGAAGAAGCGTTGAAGTCAAGAAAGATTCACGGAGGCAATTTTGAAACACAAGGCAGTGCCGCCTCTCTGGATACCCTCTCGCTGGTAATAGACCGAGGCGCATTAACGATTCCGGTAGAAAATAAAATTAAGCTGGAAGATGCACCTGCCGCAGTAGCATTAAGCCGTCAGGCAAAAGGAAAAGGCAAAACAGTTATAGTACTATAACAGCTTTTAGCCGTTAGCTTTTAGCTTTTAGAAAATGCAGCGGAGATTAACATATAATGTTATCCGCTGCATTTTCTAAAAGCTAAAAGCTAATAGCTACCGTAGCTTTAAACAGCTCAACGCTGCTGTCGGTGCTGATTTCATAAGATGCACCATATGCGGTAAATATGCATTGGCCTTTTTGTAAGGCCAGGGTATCATCTCCTTTTACGGTGGCGGTACCGCTAATTACAATCAATATTTCAGCCGCTTTGGCGGTATGTTGGTATACCTTTCCTGCGGGAATATCTATCTTGCTTACTTCAAAATCAGGCGCCGGAGAAGGATAAATTCTTTCCAGTCCATCTGCACTCACATTCCCTTTAATGATGTTAGGCTCTACACCTTCAAAGCGGGTATGCTTCAGCAGCTCCGGTACATCCACATGTTTAGGGGTAAGACCGCCACGCAGCACATTGTCTGAGTTAGCCATCAGCTCTACGTTCTGGCCTTCCAGGTACGCGTGTGGAATGCCTGCATCCTGGAACACTGCATCACCGGCTTGTACCTGCATGATGTTAAAGAAGTAGATAGAGAAGATACCACGATCGATTTTGTCGATGCTGCCCGGATCATTTAATACGGCGCGTGCTGCCCAGAAGCCCGGATTTGTTTTAGATAAGCGATTCGCTTTATAGTCAGGAATCATGCGGTCTGTCAGCGGGCGGAGAATGATGTTCACCAGCGACTGCGGCATTTCCATTACATTTTTATACAGACCATAATAACCTTCTTTTTCGTATATGCTTACCAGTGAGGTAAACTCAGGTGTGGAGGTTAATACCTGCTGCAGTTGTGCATGTGGTAAGAAACCGTGCAGGAGATAAAACTCACTCAATGCCACCATAATCTCCGGCTTATGGTTATCATCTTTATAGTTACGGTTAGGTGCATTTAAAGGAATGCCTTCTGCATTCTCTCTCGCAAAGCCTTTCTCTGCTTCACTTTTGGTAGGATGTACCTGAATGGACAACATATCTTTTACATCCAGTATCTTAAAAAGAAAAGGCAGCTCTTTGAATTTTTCCCATACTGCCGGGCCGGTGATATTGGCCGGATCCTGCTGTATCAACTGATTCAGTGGCAATGTTCCGTTAGCAGTAGTAATGAGGGAAGGGGCACTCGGATGCGCACCCATCCAGTATTCCGCACTGGGTTGATCCGTTGGCGCAATGCCTAACAGTTCAGGAATGTATTTAAATCCGCCCCATGCATAATGCTGTACTTTTCCTTCCAGTCTGAATAAGTTCATATATGGTTATCTGTTTACTTGTTAAATAGCAGAGAATTGATAATTTTATATGCCTGCAAAAATAGGTGTTAAGTGGAATATTTATCTTCCCTCGGAAAAGTAAATATTTCCGGTGATTAATTTCACAGATTGTTTGTTTAACCTAAACCATATCATATGCTGAACCATTTAACCCTGGGGCAGCGGGGCGAGGCCATTGCACAGGCATATGTTTGCCGCCACTGCACGTTGCTGCATCTCAACTGGAAATCCGGACGCCGGGAAATTGATATCATCGCGACTAAGGAACACACCATTTATTTTATAGAAGTAAAAACAAGAAGCAGCGCGCGCTTTGGCTGGCCGGAAGAAGCCGTTAATTTTCGTAAGGAAGAGCATATCCGGAGTGTAGCCGATGATTATCTGTTGTGTTACCATTTACATCCGGTGGCTATTCGGTTTGATATTATTGCTATTACTTTTTTGGGAGATGAATATGAACTGATGCATTTCAGGGATGTGTTCTGAAAATCGTTTTCTGATAGATTTTCGATTTTTCACTGCGCGGATAAATGCGTGCAAAGGCAAAATGCATCTACTTTTACCCGTTTTAACGTTAACCAGTTATTAACAAAAAAATGCTTGTATTTATTCTGTAATACTATCATACTTTTATATCTTTGCACAGCTTTTAGAAACTACCCCCTGAGTTGTTATATACCCCCGGTATTCCGGTAGCATTCAAGCAAATCATTTTTCTCTGAAGGAACTAATGCACTGGTGCTGATCACCAATGTAGCGGGTTTATTATTTCAGGAACAGAAGATGAAATGCCGGCGATACCAGTAACAAATGAAGTGCAGCGGGAATAAAAATTAATACACAGTATAGCGTTTGTTAAACCAGGGCCTCACGGCTACTAACGCATTGATCGCAGAGAATTGCTTTCGGGAGTCAAAGAATTAAAAAAGCTCCGTCCAACAGGACGGAGCTTTTAAGTTTTTATACGATTACCACAAACCAGTATAGTTGTGTGGTGTGATAGCTTTCAGTTCTTTTTTGAGGGCAGCACTGATTTTCAGGCCATCCACAAATTTGTGCATACTCTTCTGGGTGATCTGTTCACCGCCACGGGTCAGCTCTTTCAGGGCTTCATATGGCTGTGGATAGTTTTCACGGCGTAAAACGGTCTGAATGGCTTCTGCTACTACGGCCCAGTTGTTTTCAAGGTCGGCATGTAACTTGGCTTCGTTCAGGATCAGTTTACCTAATCCTTTCTGGATAGACTTAGTTGCCAGCAGGGTATGGCCAAATGGTACACCCAGGTTACGTAATACGGTAGAATCGGTCAGATCGCGCTGCAGGCGGGATACGGGCAGTTTGGCACTGAGGTGTTCAAACAGTGCATTAGCCAGGCCCAGGTTACCTTCTGCATTTTCAAAGTCAATAGGATTTACTTTATGCGGCATCGCAGAAGATCCTACTTCATTCTTTTTAATTTTCTGTTTGAAGTAATCCATGGAGATGTACGTCCAGATATCGCGGCAGAAGTCCAGCAGGATGGTATTGATACGTTTCAGTGCATCAAATTGAGCGGAGATGTTATCGTAGTGTTCAATCTGCGTGGTATATTTCATACGTTGCAGGCCCAGCGTGGTATTCACGAATTTTTCGCCGAATTTTTCCCAGTTGATTTTAGGGAAAGCTACGTGGTGCGCATTGAAGTTACCGGTAGCACCGCCAAATTTTGCGGCAAAAGGAATTTGTCCCAGCAGGTTTACCTGTCCTTCCAGGCGCTCTACAAACACCAGTATTTCTTTACCAAGAATGGTGGGAGAAGCGGGCTGTCCGTGGGTACGGGCCAGCATAGGCACTTTCATCCAGCCGAGACCGAGTTTTTTCAGTTCCAGGATCATATTGGCCAACGCGGGCATGTACACATGTTCTACTGCATCTTTCCAAAGGAGGGGGGTAGCGGTATTGTTGACATCCTGTGAAGTAAGACCGAAATGCACCCATTCCAGTTTGTCTTCCAAACCGAGGTTTTTCATTTCATTCTTCAGAAAATATTCCACTGCCTTCACATCGTGGTTGGTAATTTTTTCTGTGTCTTTGATCAGTTGCGCGTTCTCGATGGTGAATTCCTGGTAAATTTTACGCAGGGCAGGGAACTTGGCTTTGGGCAGTGTAAACAGCTTCTGCTCAGAGAGCGCAATAAAATATTCCACCTCTACCATCACACGGTAACGGATCAACGCAAATTCAGAAAAATAATTGGCCAGCTCGTCCAGTTGCTTGCGATAGCGCCCGTCCAGCGGAGAAATGGCAGTTAATGGTTGTAGTTGCATAATGTATGTATTCCAGTATTACAATTAACATGTTTAGTGGGCTACAAGTTCTCTCTGAACCCTGATTTACAGGATGACAATTATTCATTTGGAACTTGTTAACCGGGATTTAGTTACTTTTGCAGCTTCAAAATTACTGAAATTGGAACGGAAAGTAAAAGTTGCGGCTGTAAGTTATTTGAATACGAAGCCTTTATTGTATGGATTCAGGAATCATCCGGTGATGGAGATGATGGAATTATCGATGGATTATCCGGCTAAAATAGCCCAGCAGCTGATAGATGGAGATGTAGACGTGGCATTGGTGCCAGTTGCAATTATCCCTAAATTAAAGGAGTATCATATTATAGCAGATTATTGTATTGGTGCCGAAGGACCTGTGGCATCTGTTTGTTTGTATAGCGATGTACCCTTAAATGAGATTAAACGCATTTACCTGGACTACCAGAGCAGGACTTCTGTAGCCTTGCTCAAGGTATTGGTACGCGAATACTGGAAGCTGGACGTGGAATTCGTCAACACCAACGGCGATTACCAGGATAAAATCAAAGGAACAGACGCAGGGCTGGTGATCGGCGACCGTGCTTTGGCACAACGCAAGGTATCACCATATATATATGATCTCGCTGAAAACTGGGTACGATTTACCAGTTTGCCATTTGTATTTGCCGCCTGGATCAGCAATAAACCGCTGCCAGCTGAGTTTACAAGAGAATTTAATGAGGCCACCAGCATCGGCATTAAAAATATTCCTGCCGTGGTAGCCGAAAACCCTTACGACATCTACGATCTGACTACCTACTATATCCATAACATCAGCTATCCTTTCACGCCGGCCAAACGGCAGGGGATGCAGAAGTTCCTTGGATATTTGCAGGAAGAGCAGCAGGCATAATACGGAATAGATAAGATATCAGGCTACTACTCCACAGATATAAGCGGAAAACACCATTGATCGCTTTTATCTGTGGGGTAGTGGCTTTTTGCTTTAAGCTTTATCCTTTCTGCTTTTTTAAGTATCTTCATGTTTCGCACCATCATCTGCTTAATATTAATCTACGCTCATGAAAATCGGTATCCTGGGAAGCGGTCCGGTAGGGCTAACCCTTGGCAAAGGTCTTATTCAAACAGGGCATCATGTTACTATCGGCACCCGTAATCCTTCCAAAGAATCATTGCAGCAATGGATAAAGAAACAAGGTAAACAAGCGACGGCAGGCACTTTCAGGCAGGCAGCAGAATTTGGGGAATTACTCCTGATCTGCACCAGCTGGATAGGTACCAAAAAAGCCATTGAAGCAGCAGGCATCTGGAATTTCAAAACCAAAACAGTGGTAGATGTCACCAATCCACTTGATGGCAAAGGACCCGATGAAAGCGGACGACTCACTTTTACCATCGGCCACAATAATTCTGCAGGAGAACAAATACAGGCCTGGTTACCACCAGATGCCAATGTAGTAAAGGCGCTCAGTTGTATTGGTCATGAAAGAATGCTCCTCCCCGAATTCCAGGAAGGCTCACCTACCATGTTTATCGCCGGTAATAACGCAGATGCAAAAAGACAAGTCATTAACCTCCTGCACCAGATAGGATGGAATGATGTAGCAGATATGGGCAACATAGAAATGAGCCGGAGCATAGAACCACTCTCTATTTTATGGGCCGCCTACGGCTTTTTAAATGATAGCACCGCGCACGCATTTAAGCTGCTGAAAAAATAGCGAGTAAGCTTTTAGCCATTAGCTTTTAGCTTTTAGCAAAATGCAGCGAAGACCGGCATATACTGCTTTCGTCTTCGCTGCATTTTGCTAAAAGCTAAAAGCTAATGGCTAAAAGCTTATCGGCTAAAAGCTTACTTCGCTTCTCTTATTTTTATGAAGAAGTTCTTGTCTACCTCAAAATTCTTATGATCACTCAGCGTGATATTGGAGCTATGCCATAATGTGCCGGGATAGATCAGCTTATAACCATTATCACTCAACTTCACCCTTACCGGCATATTAAAGTCCTTTACATCCGTCACCCAGCGGTATTGGAGCTGTTGCCCTGCGAAACGGTATTCCAGTGTTGGAATAGTCGTGTGACGCAGGTATTGATCAAATATTTTATTCAGATTCATACCCACTGCCTGGCTCATATACTCTTCTACCTGTTGCGTGGTAACGGTTTGATGGTAGAACGTTTTATTCAGCCCTCTCAGCATCTGCCGGAAAGCTTCATCGTTTTCCATGATCTGACGGATATTGTGGATCATGTTGGCGCCCTTATAATACATGTCACTGCTGCCTTCTGCATTTACGCCATAGGGCGCTATGATGGGCTCATCATTCCTGACATTTTTACGGATGCCCTGTACATATTCCTGTGCGGCTTTAGGTCCATACGCACATTCAGTAAATAAGGTTTCGGAGTAGTTGGTAAAGGATTCGTGAATCCACATATCCGCCAGGTCTTTGCTGGTGATACTGTTACCAAACCATTCATGACCGCTTTCATGTATAACCAGGAAATCCCATTTTAATCCCCAGCCGGTGCCGGAAAGGTCAGTGCCTTTATAGCCCATCTGGAATTTGTTGCCATAGGCTACCGCGCTCTGATGCTCCATGCCCAGGAACGGCGTCTCCACCAGCTTGTAGCTGTCTTTATAAAAAGGATATTTCCCAAACCAGTACTCAAAACATTTCAGCATAGGCTTTACTACTTTGAAATGTTCCCTTGCTTTTTCTTCATTATAATCCAGTACCCAGTAGCCCAGATCCAGCTTGCCGCCTTCGCCGGAGTAGCTGTCTTTTATCTCTATATAATTACCTATGTTCAGTGCTACATCATAGTTGTTAATCGGGTTGCTCACGTACCATATGAAGGTGTGGGTGCCATCGGGGTTGTCGATGGTTTTCTTCAGGCGTCCGTTGGAAACATCTACCAGTTCTGAAGGTACGGTCACGTTAATGGTCATGTTTTCCGGCTCATCACTTTGGGTATCTTTATTGGGCCACCATACGCTGGCGCCCAAACCCTGTACTGCCGTGGCTATCCACGGACGGCCCTTTTCATCTTTAGACCATACGATGCCGCCATCCCAGGGCGCATTCTTTGCCCGGTGTGGTTTCCCGCTGTAAAAAATGGTGATCTGTTTCTTTTTATCTTTTGCTTGTGGCGTTTTTATTTTTATGAACCAGGCATTACTGTCACGGGTAAACGACAGGGATTTTTTATCCTGTATCACGCTGTCTATCACCATGGGGAACTGCAGATCTATCTGCATGAGGGAATCTGGTTTCAGCACCTTGTAAGTAATGGTGTTAAAGCCCTGGAAGGTGCTGTCATCGGTATTTACCTGTACATGCAGGTCGTAGTTGATCACATCCCACCAGGCGCGTGGAGGAGTAATGCTGCCTCTCAGCGTGTCCGCCCTGCTGAATTGTTGCTGTGCCGCTGTGGTAAGGGTTGCCATCAGGGCTATACAAAGCATTGGTATGCCGCGCATATTTATTCGTATATTTTAGACTGAAAGATATTAATTTACTGCCAAATGAAAAGTTGTTATTGTCAGGCGGTTATCATCAGATGGTGCTTTATTGGGCTCTGTAGCCTGTTGTTAGGGGCGTGCGGTAGCCCGGAGAAACAGCGTTTGTCCGTGTTCCGGTATAATAGTACCAACGCCATTGCTTCCCTTGATCCGKCTTTTGCCAAAAGCCAGGAGGTGATATGGGCGGTAAAACAGTTATACAATACCCTCGTGGAACCAGACAGCAACCTGGTGATACGGCCTTCGCTGGCGAAGCAATGGCGCGTATCAGCGGATCACCGTACCTATACCTTTGACCTGAGAACAGACGTATACTTCCACGACAATGATATTTTTCCCGGGGGCAAAGGGCGGCGCATGACCGCGCAGGACGTGGTGTACAGCCTGAATCGTATTATGGACCCGGTAACCGCCTCGCCGGGCGCCTGGATCTTTAATGGTAAACTCAGCGCCGACAGCGGCTTCCGGGCACTCAACGACTCTACTTTTGAATTGACATTATATCGTCCTTTTCACCCGGTGCTGGGCATCCTGAGTATGCAATACTGCTCTATAGTGCCACATGAAGCCATCGAAAAATACGGCAAGGACTTCCGCAATCATCCCTGTGGCACCGGGCCATTCCGCTTTTTCCTCTGGGACGAAGGCCAGGCGCTGGTGTTGCACCGCAATCCCAACTATTTTGAAAAAGACAGCACCGGGCATCGGCTGCCTTATATGGAAGCCGTGCAGGTAGGCTTCCTGGACAGCAAGGCCTCCGAGTTCCTGCTGTTCCGGCAGGGGCAACTGGATTTCATGAATGATATTGATGCCTCGTTTAAAGATGAAGTGCTGACCAAGCAAGGTAAGCTCCGGAAGGAGTGGGAGGGAAAGATGGTATTGAACAAGCATCCTTATCTGAATACAGAATACCTGGGCTTCCTGACAGATCCGGAAAATGCGCTGGTGAAAACATCGCCCACCCGCTTAAAGAAAATACGACAGGCCATTAACTACGGTATCGACCGTACGAAAATGATGACCTATCTGCGTAATGGCATCGGTACCGCTGCCATGGCGGGTTTTGTGCCTGCAGGCCTGCCATCTTTTGATAGCGCAAAAGTAAAGGGCTATCCTTATAATCCGGCTATGAGCAGACAACTACTACAGGAAGCCGGTTATCCTGATGGACAGGGGCTGCCGGTGATTAAGTTACTGTCTATTCCTATTTATGCGGACCTGGCCAACTATGTGGCCAACCAGTTGCAGGAGACCGGCATTCGTATACAGGTGGAAGTGATACAGAAAGGATTGCTGATGGAGCAAACGGCCAAATCGCAGGCATTGTTTTTCCGGGGTAGCTGGATCGCTGATTACCCGGATGCAGAAAGTTACCTGGCTATGTTTTACAGTAAGAATCCGGCCCCGCCCAATTATACCCGTTATCAGAACCCGGCCTTTGATGTATTGTATGAAAAGTCGCTGGAGGAAAACAACGACAGCATCCGCTACACCCAGTACCAGGCCATGGATAACATGATTATTTCGGACGCGGCCGTAGTGCCTTTGTTCTATGACGAAGTGGTGCGGCTGGTGCAGCCAAATGTATCGGGATTCCCCGGTAACGGTATGAACCTGTTGGAGTTACGTTGGGTGAAGAAAAAATAAAATTTAAAATTATTTTAACATTTTGGTGACCATAGGGCTGTCTTCTTTGGCATTTTTCCCGGCTATTTATCTTACCTTTGCCCCTTATTTGTCACTTTACATTTTATAGAAATGACGGCGATCCTGATATTCTTTTGTGTGCATTGGTTCTTTTCATTGTTCTTTCACACATTCTATTTACACAGGTATGCATCTCACCAGATGTATACTACCAGCAAGTTCTGGGAACGTTTCTTTTATTTCAGTACCTGGTTTTTCCAGGGTTCATCATACCTGATTCCAAGAGCTTATGGCGTTATGCACCGCATGCACCATGAATTCAGCGATACCGAACACGATCCGCATTCTCCACACTTCTTTAAAGATGTATGGGGTATGATGGTACAAACCCGCAAACTCTATAATGGTTTTGCCACCCGTACCAGCAGTGTTGATCCTAAATTCACCGCAGAGCCATTACCAGAATGGGATGCTATGGATAAATTCGGCGACAGCAACATTACCCGTTTCACCTGGATGGCTATCTATGTAGCTTTCTACGTAGTATTTGTTCCGGCTGGCATGTGGTATCTTTATTTACTGTTGCCTATCCACTTCCTGATGGGACCTGTACAAGGTGCTATCGTTAACTGGTGTGGTCATAAATATGGTTACCAGAATTTTGACAACAGTGACCATTCCAGAAATACTTCTCCATGGGGTATTATACTGATGGGAGAGCTGTTCCAGAACAACCACCACAAATTTAAAGACAGTCCTAACTTCGCTAAGAAGTGGTATGAATTTGATCCGAGCTACCAGGTAATGAAGCTGCTGAACTTTGTAGGTATCATCAAGCTGAAACCAGCCATGATTACACCTGCACAGCTAAAGAAAGCGAAAGCTGCGTAATAATACACCGTACAATCAATCTGTTACAATAATAGAAAGTGCCTTGCCGTAATGGTGAGGCATTTTTTATGGTAAGCATAAAAGGAAAAGCTTAAAGCTATTGAAGCGAGTACCTCTTTTATGCTAAACAGCCGCCTTAATAAAAAGTCCCGGCCATCATTCGATAACCGGGACATATACTTTAGACATCCACCTGTTTCGGGCRGATGGTGATCAGCTTATTTTAAAGTAGCCAGTAACTTTTTATTCAGCGTTACATAGTCATCGTTCTTAGCGGTGGTAGCCAGTTCGATGGATTTCTGTGCAGCTTCTTTTGCTACTTTTACATTCTTCGCTTTCGCGTTGATGCGTGCTTTCTGATACCAAACCCAAAATGCGTCCGGGCTTTGTGTAGCTGCTTCGTTGATCCACTCTACTGCTTTGGTGAGGTCTTTACCACTTTCATAGTAATATACCGCTGCCTGGTAGTAAGGTTTTTTGTCGGCAGACTGCATCGCATCATTGATTTGCGCAGTGATTTTATCATCGATATCAGCACCGATAACTACAGGTACTTTTGTTTTATCCCAGCTGAGGGTCAGTACTACGGAGTTGGAACGTACGTTCTCAAAGCCGATGGTAAAGCTTTCCTGGCTGAAAGGAGCGGCTACAGGTTTTACCTGTACGCGGGCGATATCGTTTTCTTGTTTGTAAGCAGACGGGCTGGTTACATCCAGGCTGCTGGTCAGGATCACGGTCCAGGACTGAGCGCCGGGGATAGTGAGCAAACCGTATTTACCTGCTTTCACAGGTACGCCGCCAAATTTTACATCTTCTCCGAAAGTAATGGTAGTAGCACTGTTAGCGCCGGTTCTCCATACTTTGCCATAAGGTACCAGGTCGCCCATGATCACCCTGCCGTTTTTCAGCGGACGGGAGTAGCTCAGCTCTATGTTGGATAAAGCAAAGTCCTGTTTGATCGTTTGAGTAGGGCTTGGTGCAGGCATTTTAATTCCCTGTGCAAGGGTAGTGCCGGCATACAGCAATAGCATAGCGCCAGCTGTAGCAGCAAAGGTTCTGAAAGTTCTCATGATTAGGTGGGTATTTAAATCTATTCTATTAATCCGTTTCGGAATGCGTACAGTACCAGTCCAACGCTGTTTTTAACGTTGATTTTTTCTAATAATTTTTGACGGATGCCTTCTACAGTACGGGGACTCAGAAAAATCTGTTCAGAAATCTCCTGGGTGGTGAGTTCATTACAGATCAGCTTCAGTACTTCCTGTTCCCGGTCGTTCAGTTGTATTTCGTTTTTGAGTGTAGGCTTAAACTGTTGTTTGTTTTTATGTAATACCTTTTTAAGCAGTGCCAGGTTTACATTTTCATTGAAATAAAATCCTTTTTCGTAAGTAGTACAGATAGCTTCATAGATTTCTTCCGGTTCTGCATTTTTGAGTAAATAGGCGTTAGCGCCGTTTTCCACGAGATGGACAATGAAGTTGTCATCTTCATACATGGTGAGTATGATGATCTTTACATCGGGAAACTTTTCTTTTACTTTGACGGTGGCTTCAATRCCATCCATGTTAGGCATTTTGAGATCCATAAGGATCACATCCGGTTGTTGTGATTCCATCATCTGTAAAAGATGCAGCCCGTCGTCAGCTTCAAATATGAAGCGGATATTTTCGTATGGAATCAGCGTGTTTATCACTCCACTACGGAAGATCTTATGATCATCCGCAATGGCCACTTTTATGTGTGCCATAAATGGACAGTTAGAAGATTTGCTATTATTTTATTGATAATAAATTACTATAAGTCATGCCGTTACAAACACAACCGGACGGCAATTTAGTAATAAAACAACATAAGTATCAACTATTCTGTGTGGGCGCCTGATAATTCTCTACACTGATCGAAGCAATAGTTCCTTGTGGTGTTCCGGAAGTGAAGGTAATATTTCCACCGATAATATTAAGACGGCTTTCAATATTTTTAAGTCCCAGGCTGCCGGTCTTCTTGCGGGAATCGGCCAGGGACGGGAGTAATGCTCCATTACCATTGTCTTCCACGTTAATGGTTAACAGGGAAGGAGTGGTTTGGTAAGTGATCAGTACTTCCGTCGCTTCGGCATGTTTCAGGATATTATTCAGCAGTTCCTGTACCACGCGGTATACGTTTAATGCTTTTTCCCTGTCTACCGTTTGCCCGTTGCCGGCGGTTTTGAACGTTATTTTTACCTGTTTGTTTTTGTTCATCAGGTTGCAGAACGAGTCCAATGCATGCGCCAGGCCAAGGTTTTCCAGTGCCTGGGGGTGGAGGCTCTGGGAAATAAACCGCAGTTGCTGGATAATGATGTCCGCAAAGTCTTTGGTTTCTTTCAGGCGTTCGGTTTCGCCATTGCCGGTTTTCAACAGGGGTTGAAGCCCGCCGAGATTAAGTTTTAGTACAGAGAGTTGGGCACCTACCTCATCATGCAGGTCTTCTGCAATACGTTTACGTTCCTGTTCCTGGCCCTGGAGTACGGCGATGAGGCGTTCACGTTGGAGTTGGAGGTCTTTATCACGAATGACAAGCTTATGTTGGATTACCTGTTTCTGTTGCAACATCACTAATATGATCACAATTACTCCAAGCATTAACATTACTGTAGTGCCAATTACAATAATATCAACTGTCTGCATATCTCAGTTTTTTATTCTTTGAGAGACCAATATAAAGAAGAATCATGGATATTATGCCAACAATATAGTTGATGGTAAATATTGTTATCGTCATTCCCATTCTGGCAACTCCTGAAGTTTGCAATGCCTGTAGATGATTGTAACTGATACAGAAGAGAAATTCAGTACAGGAGAAAATGAATATCGCGGCACTATACCAGAAGACGGGCAAAGAATCAATATAAATGGCTTTTTCAATAAGCTCCTTATCCTTAATCAACTGGAGGAAGTAGTAAATACCATAAACAAGTAAAACCAGGTTCTTTACTCCTGATGAAATAGAGTTGAAAGCCCGCACCCCTTCAATAAAGAATAAATCAAAAACAAATATTGCCAGGATTAAAAGCGGCATATATCGAACAATGGTGCGTACGGTGGGGTTTTTAATGGAGATGTAATAAAATACGGATAGGATAACAAATTGGATAAAGTACATTAAGTTGAAAAACCACATGTTATTGCCATAAAACTTTTGAAGAATATAAGATCCTCCGGCAAAAACGGTACAACTCAATATGTAATAAAACATGCACTTTGATGCCTTATCAAGTAATTTATATTGCAGAATGAAGGGGATCAGAACCAAAAATTCGACCCCCATCATGCAATAGTAGATAATCCAGAAGAATGTTATATTCACTTGATTGCTTTATAATTACGGTCTTTTCCCGGAACAATATTCAGGGCATGGAACGCCAGAATCTAATATTTTCGCCTGCAAAGTTTTGGCAACAGCGACAGTCTTATCTGTTTCAGTAATAGGTGTTGGCAGAATATCATCACCTTCTTCGTTTACTGCTACGAGAATCATTTTCTTTTCTTTTATTCCATCTCCATCAGTATCTATTTTTATTCCGTAGTATATCCTTAAGGCTACTGCGCCCGGTTGATCTAACAATTCCAATACCTTGTCTTTGCCATAGCACATAGCCTTAACATGCGTACCAAAAGATTTTTGGTTTACATGATCATCATCATGATTTTTGGTGAGTTCGTTCATTTCGTCAAGCGAAATGAAACCGCCTGCATCCGATGGAATAGGCCTCTTGTAAGAATCGCTCATTGTGGGTAAGTTTTAGTTTGGGGGTAAAATTATTATAAATTATCACATATACAAGCAGGCGTTAAGATGTAAATTAAAAAACGTAGATATATTATCATCGGCGCTGATTCAGCGTGCTATTGTGTTTTGTCGATTTTAGCTAATGGTTAAAGGTGATGTAATTACGTAGACCTAGCCGCAGAATGCGTAGAAGTACGCATTCTTTTATCTTATCAATGAACCATCAAATGGTTTTTTGGTTAATGGAGTTCATCATTATTTAACGCCATTAATAATAAGCATATGAAGGTGTTTGTGTTCCTCGTTGCAGACAACAACGTTGATTGACGGTAGTATGGAATTTGAAAATTTATATTTTTTGGGAGATAACAAACGCCGCTTCTATAACCCGATGTAATTCTGTAAAACAGGAGAGTACTTTCATTCGCTCTTTTACAGAATGGTAAGGGCTATCAGGGTTAGTCAGCGCTTCGGTTTGTACCGAAGAAAGAATGTAGCTGGTTTCACCCGGACCGAATAGCTCGAAGAAGTTTTTCAAAACAGCTTCCGGATGCAGGAATTCTTCATCAGTTAAGCGTAAAGGGTTTTGTGTGAAAGCGTATATTGCGTGGGGTTGCATATGGATGATGTTTGAATAAAGATACTAAATTGGTTATAATTTAACTAAAATTAGTTGTAATATTACTAATAAAAATTGTAATAATATCTATATTGCAGCTATTCAATTCATAAATAATTCTTATTTTACTAGAAATAATTCTGGAAGCATATATTATATGGCTAAGAAGATATATAATAGGATTAAGATAGTTATTGTAGAAAAAGGACGGACAAATAACTGGCTGGCCGAGAGGCTGGAGGTAACTATAGGAACGGTTTCCAAGTGGTGTACAAACAGCGTGCAGCCAGGAATAGAATCTCTGTTTGCCATTGCGGAGGCATTGGATGTAGATGTGAGGGAATTGCTGATTAGTACGAAGAAAAATGGGTAGAGGCAATTACCGCCTCAGATCATACTGTTATTACTTCTCGCATACTTCTCGTATACTTCTCCGGTACTTAGGACTCGTCTATCTATTGCATTCCCACTATATTTCTATTACTGTTCCACTGCACTCTTACTACTGTTGCATTACTCTTTTACTACTCTCTTACTGCACTCTTACTACTCTTTCACCGCACTATGCCCCTTCCGATACGCGCCAGGTTCGTCCTGGAATAGCATTATTGAGTTGATTAATAATGTCTTTCATTTGTTGAAAACAAATCATTCGATAAAATTTATTCCATTCTGAGGCTCCGGACAGGATTGGCCACCGCTGCGCGAACCGCCTGAAAGCTTACTGTGACCAGCGCAATCAGCAGGGCAACCAGGCCCGATGCGGGGATGATCCACCAACTGAAATTTACCCGGTAGACAAAGTCCTGCAACCATTTATTCATGATCCACCAGGCCAAAGGGGTGGCGATGAAGAAGGCGATGACCACCAGCTTTATAAAATCCGCCGAAAGCAAAGCAACGATCCCTTGTACACTTGCTCCCAGTACCTTGCGGATTCCCATCTCCTTTGTTCTTTGTTCCGCAACAAATGTTGCCAGTCCGAACATACCCAGGCAGGAGATCAATATGGCCAAAACCGAAAAGATAGTGGCAATCTTTCCAACCTGTTGCTCGGATTGATACATCTCGTTAAAAGAATCATCAAGGAACCGGAAGCTGAAAGGCGCACCAGGCGCCAGCGCCGTCCATTTGTTCCTGACCTGTGCGATCAGCGGGGTGATGACAGAAGTATTCACTTTAAAAGAGGCAAGTCCTGTGCTTCTCTGCAATGTGAACATGAGAGGACCTACCTCATGGTGCAGGGTTTCAAAATTAAAATTCTTCACCACGCCCAGGATCGGATAGGCGGTTGGCTTTCCGGCATCATTGAAGGTATATACATTCTTTCCTATCGGATCGGCATACCCTAAAATCCGGGCAGCCACCTCGTTAATGATCACAGAAGAGGAATCCGTTCTGAAACCGGGAGAAAAATTCCTTCCCTTTAGCACTTTGATACCTATGGTAGAAAAGTACCCGTCGTCAATCGCCCAGGTGGCTATATTGAAACTGTTGGATGCAGTTTGGACAGGATCTTTGAAGATGTTATATACATTACGGGACGATTTGGATACCGGCAGAAATGCACTTAGTGTTCCGGCTTTTACACCAGACAATTGTGTCACGTCCTTCTTAAATGCATCCGCATTACTGCCCAGCGCATCAGCACCATCCACAATCAATACCTGCTCCTTGTTAAATCCAAGGTCGCGTGTCTGAATATAATGCAGTTGCCGGAATACAACAATCGTCCCAATGATCAGCATAATTGAAATGGTAAACTGGGCTACGACCAGGGCGCTCCGAAGCCCTCCACTTTTTGTTCCTGCCTTCAGCCGGCCTTTCAATACTTCGATAGGTTTAAAGCCGGAGAGGAAGAAAGCCGGATAGCTTCCTGCCAGCAGTCCTACTGCAAAAGGCAATGCAATCATCAGCGGCAGAATCACCGGAGAAAAAAGACTTGCCAGGGTCATTGTTTTGCCGGACAGTGAATTGAAAAGTGGCAGTGCCAGAAAGGTGATACCAATGCCAATCAATAAAGACAATAATACCATCAGGATAGATTCAATGAGGAACTGCATCACCAGTTCTCTGCGATCGGTACCCAATACTTTGCGCACGCCTACTTCCCGCGCCCTGCCGATAGATCGGGCCGTTGTCAGGTTCATGAAGTTGACACAGGCAATGAGCAGGATGAACATGGCCACGGCAGAAAAAATGGCAACATATTGCACACTGCCGGGCGGGCTGAGTTCTTCTCCACCCGGCCTGTCGGAATACAGGTGTATTTGTGTTACAGGAATGAGCGAAAAGCTAAACCGGTTCCCCGATTTTTCCAGGTCTGCCATGCTGTAGATCTGGAAATCCTTCATGATGGGGATTAGATGTTTATTAATATAGTCAGGGAACTTTTTTTCAAAAGCCTTGTAATCGGTGCCAGGCCTGAGAACGAGGTAGGTGTGGAAATTGGCATTGCCCAGTTGTCCCCATCTGTAATCCAGGCTTTTCATTGAGAACAGCAGGTCAAAATGGAAATGGGTATTGCCGGGAATATCGGCTATCACAGCACTCACTTTATAGGGTATGTCCTTGCCGCCTTCCTGCACTTCGAGCATTTTGCCGATGGCGCTGCTGGCTGATCCGAAATAGCGGGCCGCAGCCGATGCCGTCATCACCACGGTATGGGGAACATTCAATGCAGTCAGGGTATTGCCTTCCAGGGCCGGGAATGCAAAGACATTGAAGAAGGTTGAATCGACATAAGCGGTACGCGTTTCTGTGATATACTCATTGTCTTTCCTGATCAGTTTTACGTCACCGCTGTGCGAATAAATTCTCGTGTATTCCTGCACCTGTGGATAATCCTCTTTAAGGATAGGTCCCATCATATCCGAAGTTTCGGCCACGTGAAGCTCCTGACCACCCCAACGGGCATCCCCGTTAATACGATAGATATTTTCTGTTTTATTGTAGTAACGGTCGAAGCTCAGTTCGTCCAGCACAAACAGTGCAATCAGCAGAAAGCAGCCGAGCCCCACTGCCAGACCGGTGATGTTGATAATGGAGAAAGTCCTGTTTCTCAGCAGGTTTCTCCAGGCGATTTTCAGGTAGTTTCTAAGCATGCTTTCAATTGGCTTTTTGCAGGTAACTACATTGCCCAAAAACATGCCTTTTCATATCCACCTGATAATCAAATGAGCAAAGTTGCTTTGTTGTTCGTATCCGAACACAAACAGTCCGTATCCGGGCGATTGCATTCCCCATTTTCCCGCATAACATCTTGCCAATCAATCTAACCAGGTATCTCTCATCTTGATATGCGTACTTATACGTATTCATTTTTTTCAGTTGTTAAACGCTTGACTCCTCTTCTAAACTTCCTAATCTTTGTATTGTCAACTGGCTTAGTAATCTACTGTCAACAGAAAAGTTTAATAGTAATTGGCCTTTCTACCTTGTTTGTCTTTGATTTAGTATATGCAGAAAACAATTCATCAGGTGATGCTCGTTAACCCCTTTTTTTTTCGTTAAAAAAATAAAATTATGAGTTACCTATTAATCGGAAACATCTCTGCACTTATTTGTAATGATTGTATTGAGCCGCTGGCAAATGCACGCATTCGTATTTATCTGCCGGATATAAAGAACCGGACGGAGAATCAGGCATCAGGTATTTTTAATGACATGAAGCCTTTGTCTGCCAAAGAAGTGCTGATGAAGGCCGACAGGTTACTGGCGCACGCTACGCTGGATGAAAAAGGAAACTTTAGTCTTAGCTGGGACGAAGTACATCTTTTTACCGAACCACTGGAACTGGACCTTTGTCTGGATCAGTTACCCGGTAAAAATGGTAGCCAGCAGTCGCGCAACTTTCATCTGAGCAGTATTGTGTTGCACTGGAAACGGAATAGCAATGGTTATGTAGGCGCCTATGCTTACGTAATACCTGCCACCATCTGGCATAACATTTATGCTAATGCAGGGGCCTGGGTAATTACGGGGGTGGTAAAGCCGCATCTGGGCGCGGCAGGACAGCCTCATTTGAAAGTAGAAGCATATAACGCGCAAACCGGTCAGGTAATCGGACACGCGAAGACAGATGAGGTGGGCCGCTACTTCCTTCATTTCTCCCGGCAACATGTACGGTCAGGGTTGATGAAGTCGATTATACCAGACCGGAAAAACCTGGGACCAGATGTATATTTTAAAATTTACAAAAATGAACAACTGCTGTGGGCAGAAGATGAGAGAGTGTCTCAATCCAGAGACCGCCGGGACATAGCCCCCTGCAGCAACCTGAATATAATTTATAAGCGTTCGAGAGTCAAAAGGGCGTCCAGTCAGATTGGTAGCTGGTTAAGCGATATGATTACGCTAACGGCCCCACGAAAAAATAAGAGTGATAAAGATCGTTTGCTAACCCACTACAGCTTATTGTAAAAGAAAAGAAAGTTCGAAGTCTTCCATCTGTTAGTCAACTCCGTCATCAATACGACGTTCCCCGAATGTTGACCCATCTTAATGGCAAAAGAGCAGCTACCTTTCCCCAGGTAGCTGTTTCTTTTTATAGCCCTTAGAACCTTGGATGAAAACGCAGGAGCGTATCCCTTAGATACTCCCGGTCCAGGTGCGTGTAAATTTCTGTTGTGGTAATGCTTTCGTGCCCCAGCATTTCCTGTACGGCGCGCAGGTCGGCACCGCCTTCCACCAGGTGGGTAGCAAAAGAGTGCCGGAAGGTATGTGGCGACACGTTTTTATGGATACCCGCTTTCTTCGTCAGCTCCTTAATCACCAGGAAAATCATGACCCGGCTCAGGGCGCCGCCCCGGCGGTTCAGAAAGAGGGTGTCTTCTTCTCCATATTTAACGGGCAACTGTATACGAACATTTCTCCGGTAAATATCTATCTGCCGCATGGCGTCTTTGCCAATGGGTACCATCCTTTCTTTATTGCCTTTACCTATCACGCGGATAAATCCTACGTCCATATGCAGCTGGGTAATCTGTAAGTTGATGACTTCACTCACACGCAGTCCGCAGCTGTACATTGTTTCCAGGATCGCTTTGTTGCGATGTCCTTCGGCGGTGTCCAGGGATATCTGGGCAATGATTTGTTCTATTTCTTCAAAGGTGAGTACGTCCGGTAGTTTACGTAACACTTTGGGTGCTTCCAGTAGTTGGGTAGGATCTTCCTGGGCCATGTCTTCCAGCAACAGGAATTTATAAAATGCTTTCAATCCCGAAATCGTTCTGGCCTGGGAGGTAGCGGTCATTCCCAGTTTGGCAATCCATTGTACGCAACCTTGCAGGTCTTCCAGGGTCACATCCTGGGGGCGGAGTTTATCTTTGCCGACCGACATCAGGTATTGCTCCAGCTTTTCTACATCACGCACATATGCTTCAACGGAGTGGTCGGACATGGACCGCTCTAATCTTAAATACCCTTTAAACAGTTTCCGGAATGATTGCCACATAGAAGGGCAAGTTAAAAAGTTTTAGGGGAAACAACGTGAACGGCTACCCGAAATGGTAATATTATACCAGTTTTTTTGGGTCCAAAAGAGGAGAGGGGTATTTGTTTAAAGTCCGGCTTTCGTTGGATAGCTATAAATATCTGATAATGAATTTTCTAAAGAGATAAAAATCTTGATGATTTTGCCTGAAAAAAGCCTGTTTTCGGGGCCTGTTTAAGCATCACATTTTCATTAAAAATCATGTGTTTACGCCTATTTGGCAGGCAAGGGTATTTGTTGAGTAGATTACTTTAGGTAAATGGATGTAAATAATTTAAAATGAATAAATTAGATAACGTAAAAATAAAAAGGGCCGGCGTTTTGAAGCGCCAGCCCTTTTTGCAATGAATTTGCGTTGTAGCACTAGAATTTTTCCAGACCGCTGAAGAAGAAGTTGCCTTCAATTGCAGCGTTCTCATCAGAGTCGGAACCGTGAACTGCGTTACGGCCGATAGACTCTGCGTATTTTTTACGGATGGTACCTTCTTCTGCATTAGCAGGATTGGTAGCACCAATCAGTTTACGAAAATCTTCTACGGCGTTGTCTTTCTCCAGGATAGCCGCTACGATATGGCCGCTGCTCATGAATTCTACCAGTTCACCGTAAAAAGGTCTTTCCGCATGTACTGCATAAAACTCACCTGCTTTAGCAGTAGATAACTGCGTCATTTTCATGGCTACGATGCGGAAACCTGCAGCGTTGATCATGTTTAAAATGCCGCCAATGTGCCCGTTTGCTACTGCATCAGGCTTGATCATAGTAAATGTTCTGTTGCTCATATAATGTTTAATTCCGAATTACAGATTAGGCCGCAAAAGTAATTACATTTTCTTTAGTGGTAAAAAATTTTGAAATTCTGGCTCAAATAAAGATCTTCGCACTTCGTTTTCTGTTTCAACCACTTGTTGTGATTGGAAATCAACTCTTAACATTACAGTTTTTTAATGAAGCCGATCGAGGAAATTAAACCTTTGCTGGAAAGCCCTAAGAAAGTGGTCATCACGATGCATCAGAAGCCAGATGCGGATGCCATGGGATCTTCCTTAGCAATGTACCACTACTTAGTGCAGAAAGGACACCAGGTAACTGTAATATCACCCACTAACTTTCCGGATTTCCTGAAATGGATGCCTGGAGCTGATTTGGTTATTGACTACGAATCTTCCATGGACCGGGCTATCGAGGCACTGAAAGGCATAGAACTCCTGTTTTGCCTGGACTTCAACGCCTTGTACCGCACCAAAAATCTGGCGCCCCACCTGGAAAAACTGGATTGTATCAAAATCCTTGTAGACCATCACCTGGAGCCTCAGCCCAATTTTGAATACGGCATTAGTGATACCAAAGCCAGCTCAACTGCCCAATTAGTTTATGAAACTATATATAAATTGGGAGATGAGCAGTATATTAACCTCGAAATTGCACAGTGCATCTATGCCGGTACTGTTACCGATACAGGTTCTTTCCGCTTTGCATCTACTTCTGCTGCCGTGCACCGCATGGTGGCCGATCTGATGGACAGAGGCCTGCGCCACGAGGTAATACATCAGGCGATCTACGACAATTTCCTGGAAAACCGACTGCGCTTCCTCGGACATAGTCTGCTGAACCGTATGGAAGTATTCTATGAATACAATACCGCCATGCTGGCCATTCCTTATTCCGACCTGAAAAGGTTTGACCTGCAAACAGGGGATACGGAAGGCCTGGTAAATTTCCTGTTATCCATACAGGGTATTAAAATGGCCGCACTGATCATTGACAGAAACTCAGAAGTTAAATTGTCATTCCGCTCCAAAGGAGATTTCGACGTGAATACTTTCGCCCGCAAATACTTCGATGGTGGTGGACACTTTAACGCTTCCGGCGGCCGCAGCATAGATCCTTTAGAAAAAACCGTTGACCGTTTCATTAAGGCTGTCGAGGAAAATGAGGACCTGCTGCAATAAATTAAATAAAGTATTTCAACCTACTAATACAAACAAATGAAAAAAAACAATCAGTTATTAGTTGCAACTGCAGCTTTAGGCTTTCTGATAGCCAGTTGCGGAACGGGTGTTAAAAAAACACCGAGCGGTATTGAGTATATCGTTCACAAATCTGGCAGCGGAGCACAACTGAAATTGGGTGATACTGCCCTTCTGAATGTAACCCAACGCATCAATGATTCCCTGTTGGGCGAGTCCCGTAAAATGGTTGGAGCTGCCGTTCCGGTAGTGTTACAGAAGCCTTCAAACAAGTTTGACCTGATGGAAGG
This sequence comes from Chitinophaga sp. 01L420, assembly GCF_056399985.1. NCBI lineage: Bacteria > Pseudomonadati > Bacteroidota > Chitinophagia > Chitinophagales > Chitinophagaceae > Chitinophaga > Chitinophaga sp. 01L420. Next base: position 11,192 of record NZ_JBFTSK010000023.1, on the reverse strand, counting down.
TATTGCTCTCCTGCACGCAGGCGATAGCGCTACTTTTATCATTCCCTGGGATTCATTACCAGCTCAGGAGCGTCCTCCATTCGGTAAAAAAGGTGACAAGCTGAAAATCACTTTCGCTGTAGAAGGTATATACTCTGCTGCTGCCCAGAGAGAAAAAGACGAGAAACTCATCTCTGAGTACCTCGACAAAAACAAAATCAAAGCTACTAAAAACGCTGCAGGCGTATATGTAGCCGTTAACCAGGAAGGTACCGGCGCTACACCTAACCCAGGTGATACCGTTTATGTACACTACACTGGTAAACTGACCACCGGTAAAGTATTTGATTCCAGCCAGGATTCAACTATGCGCCCAGGTATGCCTTTAGAACCAATTAAATTCCCTATCGGTCGTGGTTTCGTGATCAGAGGTTGGGATGCTGGCTTAAGCGGCCTGAAAAAAGGTTCCAAAGCAACCCTGGTGATTCCTTCTGGTTTAGCTTACGGCTTACAGGGCAGTCCTCCAGTAATTCCTGGTAACTCTATCCTGGTATTTGACGTACAACTGGTAGACATTAAAGCAGGTGGTCCTGAAACAGCAGCTCCAGTAATGCCGACGCCAGCTCCAGGTAAATAGTGAAATAGCTGTTAGCTATTAGCTTTTAGCTGTTAGCAAATGCAGCGGAGATATTTAAGTATAAAGAGAAAGGAGATCAGGTATTGTACCTGATCTCCTTTCTCTTTATAATAACTGATCATCTCCGCTGCATTTGCTAACAGCTAACAGCTAACAGCTAAAAGCTAACAGCTGTTCTACGCATATCCGTCTATCAGCACTTCATATAACTTTACTTTCAGATCTTCCAGCGATACATCCTGTGTCAGCACGCCGTCCATGGCGTAGGAAACGGTACCCCTTTCCTCGGATACGATAATAGCCAGATTATCACTATGCTCGGTGATACCTACTGCAGAACGGTGACGTAAGCCGATACGTGTAGGCAGATTCGGATTTTCAGACACCGGCAATATCACTTTAGCCGCCAGGATCTTATTACCTACTATAATCAGCGCACCATCGTGCAGGGGACTGTGCTTTTCAAAAATGCTTTCTATCAGCTTAGCACTTACGTTACCATCAATAGGAATGCTGGACGCCGAATCGAATTTTAAACGATAGGTAGTGGCAATTACCATCAACGCACCGGTAGAAGTACTCTGCATTCTGCTTACCGCAACAATGAGTTCATTGATAATATTTTCTTCTTCCTTATAACTCTTAAACTTATCAGGCAGGAATAACTTGGTCAAAAAACTATCCTTGCTCAGCGGTGTCTTCTTTCCCAATACCAGCAAAAACTTCCGGATCTCCGGCTGAAAAATAATAATGATGGCGATGATACCCACATTAATAAAGTTCTGCAGGATAATGGTCAGAATAGGCATCTGTAAAGCCCTGACCAGGAAATACGCTGCATATACCATCAACAGCCCAACGAAAATATTGAAAGCAAGACTACCTTTTAATAAACGATATAATTGAATGATTAAAAAAACAACAATCAGCAGGTCCAAAACATTCAGCCAGCGAAACTCAACTCCATAAAATTGTATTACTTCCTTCATAGTTGTAAAAATAGCAAGATTTAATTAGCCTTTCATTTTCTCCATAATCCTTACCGCTTCTACAGCGGCTTTAACGTCATGTACCCTTAATATATGCGTGCCCTGTTGAAGGGCAATGGTATTCAATACTGTTGTGCCATTCAATGCCTCCACTGGCGTAATATCCAGTAGCTTATAGATCATCGATTTGCGGGAAATGCCTGTCAGCACCGGAACACCCAGGATATCCTTGAACAGATGCAGCTCTTTCAGCAGGGCATAATTATGTTCAATGGTTTTCCCGAAGCCAAAGCCGGGATCCGCAATAAAGTCTTTGATGCCGGCTGCACGGCACTCCGCCAGCTTTTGTTTCAGGTAGTCCAGCACCTCAGTCACTACATTTTCATATTGAGGACGCTGCTGCATGGTAGCAGGCTTGCCCTGCATGTGCATCGCAATATAAGGTACCTGCAACTGTCCAACAACCGGAATCATGTTGGCATCCATATCGCCCGCACTCACATCATTAATAATAGCTGCACCGGCATGCACTGCTTTTTCAGCTACAGCGGCATACCAGGTATCTATAGAAATAATAGCAGTCGGATAACGGTTGAGTATAGCGTGAATGGCTGGTAATAAACGATGTAGTTCTTCTTCTGCACCAATCACATCTGCACCGGGACGTGTGCTTTGTGCACCCAGATCCAGGATGGTAGCGCCTTCTTCGAGGTGCTGCTTCGCCTTTTCCATCACCTGGTGCAACTCATGCATACGGTTGCCTTCATAAAAAGAATCTGTGGTTACATTAATAATACCCATCACCGCCGGCGTAGACAGTGACAATAATTGTCCCCTGCAATTAATAGTTGGTGAGGATAATATTTGGATATGGTCTGGTTTCATTTGAATGCGTTAAGTAGTTAGCATGCAGGCGCCTGTTGCCTGATTTTCATATAGTTCTGGCCTTTTACCCGAAATTCTTTATTTTGCCTGCAAATCTAAGAAGGAAAATCAATCATTTCCGAATTTAGGGATTTAGTGCTTTAATTCAGCAACAGATTTACCAGCGGTGTCAACAAAATGTTGCGCTCATCAATTTTAGAGAAAGGTACATCATGATTGTCCTTATCTTCACGGATCACAATCACCATTAAACTATTTTATGAAGATTATCCTTAACCTGTTGCGTATAATCGTTGGGGTGTTATTCATTTTCTCCGGTCTTATTAAAGCCAATGACCCGTTGGGGCTCAGCTATAAAATGGAGGAATTTTTCGAAGTGTTGCATCTGACATTTCTTTCTCCCTATTCCCTGGCATACTCCATATTGATGAATGCTTTCGAAATCATTGCAGGGGTGGCCGTGCTGGTAGGATACCGCATGCGTATCTTTTCTGTGCTGCTGTTACTGCTCATCATCTTCTTTACCTTCCTTACCGGTTACGCATTGTTCAGCGGCACCATCCGTGAATGCGGCTGTTTCGGCGACTGTATCAAACTTACCGCAGTAGAAACATTCTGGAAGGATGTGGCCCTGTTAGTGATGATCCTCGTGATTTTCTTCTACCGCAAACAAATACAACCTGTCAAGGGAGCAGGTATTGCCCTGGTGATAGCAACGATCTTGTCTTTTGGTATTCAATGGTATACTTTAAAACACCTGCCTTTTGTTGACTGCCTGCCTTATAAAATAGGTAATAATATTCCGGAGAAGATGAAACTGCCTCCAGGCGCTACTCCTGACGTGTACGAAATGATGTTTATTTATGAAAAGGATGGTCAGAAGAAAGAATTTACGGCAGACAACTACCCATGGTCAGACAGCACCTGGAAGTTTGTAGACCGTAAAGATAAACTGGTGAAGAAAGGCAATGCCGAACCAGCCATCAAGGATTTCATCCTCACCGATGCCGATGGCGTAAATCAAACCCAGGCCATTTTAGCAGAAACCAAACCCGTATACCTCTTCCTCGTACAAAATGTACAAAAGGCTGGTAGCGGTTGGGACGTGAAAATGAAAGTGCTGCAGGACAAGTGGAAAAATCAGGGTATATTAATATATGGAGTGACAGCTTCCACCAAAGAAGAAATAGCTGCATTTAAGCAACAACATGGCCTGGAGTTTCCGTTTGTACAAATGGATGGTGTAGCCATTAAAACAGCCGGCAGAAGTAATCCCTGCCTGATACTGCTGGATAAAGGTACCATCAAAGGCAAATGGCACTATAATGATATTCCGTAACAGCTTTTAGCTATTAGCTTTTAGCTGTTAGCTGTTAGTAAATGCAGCGAAGATCATCTGTTGATTTTTATTACATTTACTAATAGCTAACCGCTAAAGGCTAACCGCTAAAGGCTAACTGCTAACAGCTAAAAGCTAACAGCTCTCTATGCTTCGTTTTCTGCTTCGTAAAACAGGTTATGGTATATTGGTACTACTCGGTGTAGTGGTGCTGGTGTTCTTCCTGTTCAATGTATTGCCCGGCGATCCGGCCAGGCTTACCCTTGGACAGCGGGCAGACGTTGCCTCATTGGAAAACGTACGTAAAGAACTGCATCTCGATCAGCCGGTCGGGGTGCAGTTTCTATATTATCTGAATGACCTGCTGCCGATAGGGGTGCATACCCCTGAACAGGCAAAGGAGAATTTGCACTATATAACGGTAGCGCATATATCAAAAGAGAAAATACTGGTGCTGAAAACACCCTACCTCAGACGCTCGTACCAGGGTAAAAAGCAGGTATGGGATATTTTAATGGAAGCCCTGCCCGGCACATTGCTGCTGGCGGTAGCCGCCATGTTGTTTGCTACCATCACCGGCATCGCCATGGGCGTGCTTTCTGCCGTAAAACAAAATACCTGGATGGATACCGGCGCTGTATTTGCCAGCGTAGCCGGTATTTCCGCTCCATCCTTTTTTGCAGGTATCGTACTGGCTTATCTCTTTGGCTTTGTACTCAGTGATTATACCGGGTTGCATATGAGTGGCAGTCTGTTTGATGTAGACCCTTTCAAAGGCAGGGTACTAAACCTGCGCAACCTGGTGTTGCCAGCCATTACCCTGGGCATCCGCCCGCTGGCCATCATTGTGCAGCTCACCCGCAGTGCCATGCTGGATGTACTCCACCAGGACTATATCCGCACGGCCTACGCCAAAGGGCTCTCCAAATCCAGGGTCATCTGGCGCCATGCACTGCTCAATGCCCTCAATCCTGTTATCACCGCTATCACAGGCTGGTTTGCCGAACTGCTGGCAGGCGCCTTCTTCGTAGAATACATTTTTGGCTGGAAAGGCATCGGTAAAGTCACCGTAGATGCCCTCGACAAATTCGACTTCCCCGTAGTAATGGGAGCTATCTTACTCACCGCAGGCATCTTCGTGCTCGTAAACCTGCTGGCGGATCTGCTCTACACGCTCATAGATCCGAGAATTAAACTGGATTAACGCAAGGGACATCTCCCGACACTGAAAATTTTTTTCAACTTTTTGTAACATCCGCTTTTTACAGTCGTCTTCTTTTCAAACGCACTATTCTGCATGTCATTAGAACGATTTCTTACACAGGTGGTCCCAGTCAGGCAAAAGCTTTACCGCTTTGCATTCCGCCTGTTAGGTAATGAGGAAGACGCGCAGGATATCACCCAGGATGCCCTTATGAAAGTATGGGGTATGCAGGAGAAGATGGTGGAGTTACAGAATATGGAAGCCTGGTGCATGCGTATTACCCGCAACCTGGCGCTGGACAAAATCAAGTCCAGGAAGTACCGTATGTCTGACGACCTGGACAGGGCAGGAGAGCTGCCTGCTGTACAACAGCAAAGTCCGCATGCAGCTGCGGAACAGAACGATGTGATGCAAAAAGTGCATGTGGCGATCAATGCCCTGCCGGAAAAGTACCGTACCATCCTGCAACTGCGGGACATAGACGGGCATTCCTACCAGGAGATCGCCGACATACTGGATATAGACATGAATGATGTTAAAGTGAATTTGCACCGGGCCCGCAAAACGGTTCGGGAGAAACTACAAAATCTGCAGGTATATGGATTATAACAGGATCAGTGCATTGCTGGAAAAGTATTGGGAAGGGGAAACTTCCCTGGAAGAAGAAGCAGGGTTGCGTGAATTTTTCAGTATTCCTCACCCTGATTTACCGGAAGCGTTGCAGGAGGCGGCTCCTATGTTCCAGTACTTTCATGTGGAGGCAACAAAAGTATGGGAAGCGCCCCCGGCAAAAGTAGTGAAACTGTCGCCGTTCCGCCATTGGATGAAGTATGCAGCAGTATTACTGGTAGCCGTTGGCATCGGCTATGCGCTTCAGCAACAGGGCCACCGGCAGCAGGAAGCGATCATTGCCCTGAAACAGCAGGAAATGAATGATCCGCAGCGCGCACTGGCCGAAACCAAGAAAGCATTACAGCTGCTGGCGAAAAACCTGAACAAAGGGACGTCCAAAATGCAGAAGCTCTCTTATTTCAATGAGGCTACGGCCATTGTAGAAGGAAAAGATTAATCAGCCATTCAAAAACCGATACTAAATATAGAAAGATGAAACGATACCTATTATTATTGATGGCGGTCTTTGCCAGTTTCCACCTCTCCGCACAGCAGGGGAGCGTCATAGACCGGTTTTTCCAGAAGTACGAAAGTGACCGGAGCTTTACGCTGGTCAGCATTACACCCAAAATGTTCAGCATGTTCGCCAAAGTAGAAACGGGCGATGCAGATGCCAAAAACATGATGAAAGTAATTCAGAAATTGAAAGGACTGCGGATCCTTGCCAAAGAAGATACCCGCGAAGGTCCACGCCTGTACAAGGAAGCAGCCGCCTTTCTCAGCAGCGATTTCGAAGAGCTGATGACACTGCGGGATAAAGACAGTGACCTGAAATTTATGGTCAAAGAAAACGCCAAAGGCGCTATCAGCGAACTGATTATGCTGGTAGGCAGCTCCAATGAGTTCATGGCCATGAGCCTGGTGGGCGATATTGACCTCAACGAAATTTCACTCATTGCCGGATCTGTCAACATCCAGGGAATGGATAAGCTGAAAAACATCAAGAAGAAATAATTCAAAAAAAACTCCCATGAAATCATTCATTATTGCTGCCGGTTGTTTTTTATTGTCTGCTTCAGCAGTTACTGCACAAGACAGATGCCTGCGTGAATTCCGCAACAAACACCGGGCGAATGCAGAAGTCCATACCGTGTCTGTGGGCGGTTTCAGCATGAAGCTGGCGGGTTGGTGCCTCTCATTTGCCGATGATGACGCCGATGCCAAAAGTGTGAAGCATGCTTTGAATAATGTACGTCGTGTAAAAATATATACCATCTCTAACGTGAACGGTAGTACGGTAAGCGGAGACGAGATTGCGGATTTAAAAAGTAACCTGGAACGCAATGAGCATTTTGATATGCTGATGGAAGTAAGAGATAAGGGTAGCCTGGTGCATATACTCAACAAAGGGAAAGATGATGAGCTGGGTAATGTGGTGATGTTGATCCAGGACGCGTCAGATTTCGTGATTGTAAATCTGCAAACCACCATGAAAATCTCCGAAGTTAACAGCCTGATTCGTCAGTTTGCCTCCAACTGATCCCTGTTTACCTGATCATCACCTCTTTTACAATGTTCTCTCCGAGCATTTCATTCACCAACTTGATGATCTTGTCTTTAGAATAAGTCAATTCCTGTTTTAGTGGCGCCACTGTTGTAGTTACGATCAATTTATTATCGATCAGCTGGATACTCTGTGTGTAGCGGGCAATGGTTTTACCCATTAGCTTCTCCCAGTTATCCTGGATGCGCACCTCCATGAGACGGGGTTTCATCCTGCTTTTGTTCATAAATTCCCGAAGGGCATCTCCGATACTGGTAGTTCCGTGGCGCATGGTGCGAAGGTACTAAAATTTAGATCTTTATCAGCTGTATTTCAGCGGTAGTTCCCGCAAAGGCTTGTTGCAGGCGGTCTGCGTGCGTATCAGTAATAAACACCTGACCATAACTATCGCTGGCCACCAACGCAATTAAACGGGTAACGCGCTCCTGGTCAAGCTTTTCAAATACATCATCGAGCAGCAGGAGCGGAGGGAACTTTTTATTTTGACGGATCACTTCAAACTGTGCCAGCTTGAGCGCGAATAAAAAGCTTTTACGTTGTCCCTGGGAGGCGCTGGTTTTCATGAGATGATCATCCAGTAAAAAGAGCAGGTCATCTCTGTGAATGCCGGTGGTGGTGCGTTGCAGCTGCATATCACGGTAGCGGGCGGTATTCAGTTGTGCAGCGTAGTCTTCCTCCTGCAGGGTACACTGGTACTGTATATTCACCACTTCATGGGTACCGGAAATATAATCATACAGTTCCTGGACTTTGGGGATAAAGGTTTGGAGGAAAGCTTTCCTGGTTTCGTATACGGGTACACCATGCATCACCAGTTGCAGATCGAATACATCGAGCAGGCTATCCTGGTTTTGTCCGGTGGCCGCCATATTTTTCAGGAGGGTATTCCGTTGTAAGAGTATTTTTTGGTAGATGATGAGGTGGTCGAGGTACTCGGGGTACAGTTGGGACAAGAGGCTATCGAGCCATTTACGTCTTTCTTCGCTGCCGCCCAGGATGATCTCGGCATCGTCTGGGGCAATCATTACGGCCGGAAACTGGCCGATATGCCGGGAGAAGCGGTCGTACTTATCATCGTTCAGACTGATCTCTTTCCTGCCGTCTTTGACCGTGCAAATGATCTTTTCGGGCTGTTTATTCTTTTCAAGGTAGCCTTCGAGGCGAAATCCGTTGGTTTGGTATTGGGTATTCTGGCTTTCGCTGCTGGTAAAATAGCTGCGGGTGAAGCACAAATAGTAGATGGCGTCGAGCAGGTTAGTCTTGCCGGCGCCGTTTCTGCCGGTGATCCCTACGATCCGGTGCTGGAAGGAAAAGGTCTCCTGCGTGTAATTTTTGAACTGAACGAGTGATATTTTATTAATATAAAGCAAAGAAAAAAGTTATTCGTAATTAATAATATGCGAAAATTCTCAATTGTATAAGTGATAAAAAACCGCACTAATGGGAAGTTCCCTGAGATTCCCGTGCAAATAAATGCAAAACTGTTTGAAATTGATGAATTTGCATAATTTAATGGGAATTAGAATTGATATTTATATTTTAGGATTTTCCTGTTATATTTGCGAACAAATTTAGAAAGAGTGCAAACTAAAACAGACGTGAAGACGAAATTCACCAAAGAGACATATCTGTACTGGTATGAATTGATGCTTTTGCTGCGCCGCTTTGAAGAAAAGACAGGCCAATTGTACGGGATGCAGAAGATCCGTGGCTTTTGTCATTTGTACATAGGACAGGAAGCAATTGCTGCTGGTGCGATGACTGCTACCAAGCCGGAGGATAAATTCATCACTGCTTATCGTGATCATGCGCTGGCAATTGCGAAAGGAATTTCCGCTAAAGCTTGTATGGCAGAACTGTATGGTAAAGCAACCGGTTGTTCGAAAGGAAAGGGAGGCAGTATGCACTTTTTCTCCAAAGAACATGGGTTCTTCGGTGGCCATGGTATTGTTGGAGCTCAGATAGGTACAGGTGCCGGACTGGCGCTTGCAGAGCAATACAAAGGAACAGACAACGTAGTGTTGTGTTTCTTTGGTGATGGCGCTGCCCGTCAGGGTATCCTGCATGAAACCTTTAACATGGCGATGACCTGGAAACTCCCGGTAATTTTCATTTGTGAAAATAACATGTACGCCATGGGTACTTCCGTAGAACGTACCTCCAACGTATTGGATATCTATAAGTTGGCTGACGCTTACGAAATGCCTGCCGATTCTATCGACGGTATGAGTTGCGAAGCGGTGCACGATGGTATCGAAAGAGCCGTAAAACGCAGCCGTGAAAAAGGTGGTCCAACCTTGCTGGAAATCAAAACTTACCGTTACCGTGGTCACTCCATGAGCGATCCGGCTAAATATCGTACTAAAGAAGAACTGGAAGAGTACAAGGAGAAAGATCCAATCAACGAAGTACTGAAAGTAATTCAGAAAAATAAATGGGCAACTGAAGCTGAAATCGAAGTCATCAACGAACGCGTGAAAGTGGAAGTTGAAGAGTGCGTAACTTTCGCAGAAGAATCTCCATGGCCTAACGATGATGAATTGTTGAAAGACGTTTACGTTCAGGAAGATTATCCTTTCATCGTTGATTAAGTAGTTAGCCATTAGCTTTTAGCTTTTAGGAAATACAGCAAAGACCATCATATATTAATCTTCGCTGCATTTCCTAAAAGCTAAAAGCTAGCTGCTAAAAGCTTTTTCGTTACCTATTAAATAACCAAGCAATCACAATTACACCTTACAATGGCAGAAACTAAAGATAAAGCCACCGTGCCTCAACCTACAAAAAATGATTTTGACCTGGAGAAATCCATGCACAAGGCAGAAGACTTCTTCTATAAAAACAAAAACGTTATTTCTATTGCAGTAATCGCAGTAGTAGTAGTGGTAGGCGGTTTCTTCGCCTATAACCGTTTTGTTAAACAGCCGAATGAAAACAAAGCACAGGAAATGGTTTTCCATGCGCAAAACTACTTCGCAGTAGATTCATTCAAACTGGCACTGAATGGTGATGGTAATAATTATGGTTTTTTACAGGTAGCTGAAAAATACGGTAGCACACAAGCCGGTAACCTGGCTAAATACAGTGCAGGTGTTTGCTATATCCGCCTGGGCGATTTCCAGAAAGGTATCGACATGCTGAAATCCTTTAGCTCCAACGACCTGTTGCTCCAGCCTACTGCTTACGGTTTGATCGGTGACGCTTACATGGAACTGAACAAAACAGATGACGGTATTGAATCTTACAAAAAAGCTGGTCATTACAACGATAACGAACTGACGGCTCCTGTTTACCTGTTCCGTGCCGGTCTGGCCCTGGAAAAAGCTGGTAAATCCCAGGATGCAATCACCATCTATAAAGAAATTAAAGAGAAGTTTCCACAGACCAACGAAGGTCGTGAAATGGACAAGTACCTGGCTAGACTGGGTGATGTAAAGAACTAATCAATTACGAATTACGAATTACGAATTACGGATTGGTGGGTAAATAATAGCGGATAATGATCGCGTTTACTATCTGCCCACCAATCCGTAATTCGTAATTCGTAATTCGTAATTCTAAACTGATTGTATGTCCGAGCATAATAAGAGCTTACTAAATGACGCTGGCATTCTCAACCTGGAGGATGCCAGTGTTGTTATGGTGTATACCGAATGGAATGACGCCATTGTGAATGAACTGGTAGCAGGTTGCGATAAAGCCCTGAACCAGTACCGAATCACCAAAACAGATAAAGTACTCGTACCTGGTGCTTTCGAATTACCTTACGCCTGTAAACAATACTGGGAAGCTACCAAAGGCACCGGCAAACAGCCTGGCGCTATTATTGCTTTCGGTTGCGTGATCCGTGGCGAAACACCCCATTTTGATTATGTGTGTAAAGCTGTAACAGAAGGTATTCTTCAACTGAACCTTCAGTTACCTGTTCCTGTTATATTTGGWATATTGACGGTAGATAACGAGCAACAGGCGTTGGACAGGCT
>NZ_JBFTSK010000022.1:0-117388 GCF_056399985.1 Chitinophaga sp. 01L420 | reverse complement strand
GAACTGTATCACCTGCATTCACCTGGGCATTACCTGTCTTCACAATACTTAATTGTGATTGTGCACTTACCTGCGTTGTAGCCGTTCCATTCACCGTATTATTATTGGCATCTGTTGCACTCGCCGTATTCGTGATGCTACCAATAAAGTCAGGATTAATTTTACCGCTAATCTGTATGTTGATGGCATTGCCTGCACCAGCGGTGATATTACCGGTCAGTGTTACATCGCCACTGCCAGAGCTGTTACCTGTTATAGATGCGGCTCCGGTGGTATTCGCTGTCCAGCTTACACCGCTAAGCGTATCAGATACGATATCACTGATCTTCACACCAGTGGCATCAGATGGGCCGTCATTCGTTACAGTAATAGTATACTTCAGACTATCGCCTGCAATAGCGGTAGCTGCTGCTTGTTTCACAATACGCAGCGTTGGTTTCTTAGTCACCACAGTGATCACTGGCGTACTCGGAATGGAGTCGCCCGTTGCTGGTTTCAGTACCGCAATATTAGATACAGAAGTAGTGACCCCCGACCCTACTACACCCGTGATATTTACCACGATGGTATTACCACTACCGGCACCTATATTTCCTTTCACCAACACATTATTGCCACTGCCCGTTGCACCACTGGTTACCTGCGAAGTGCCACTCGCTACTGCCGTCCAGGTTACGTTACCAACCGTCGCAGGTACCGCATCTGCGATACTTACACCTGCTGCACTGGAAGGTCCAGCGTTGGAAGCCGTGATCACATAATGAACTGTATCGCCTGCATTCACCTGCGCATCACCCGTTTTTATAATGCTCAATTGCGAATTGGCCGTTACCTGTGTGGTGGCTGCTGCAGTTACCGTCTTATTATTCGCATCTGTTGCACTCGCCGTATTCGTGATGCTACCAATAAAGTCTGGGTTGATTTTACCATTAATCTGTATGTTAATGGCATTGCCCGCTCCAGCGGTGATATTACCCGTCACTGCTACATTACCGACACCACTGCTGTTGCCAGTTATTTGCGCTGCGCCAGTGGTAGTAGCTATCCAGCTTACACCACTCAGTGTATCAGACACGATATCGCGGATCTGAATACCGGTTGCATCAGATGGCCCATCGTTAGTGACACTGATGGTGTACTTCAAGCTATCGCCTGCATTAGCAGTGGCAGCCGCCTGTTTCACGATGCGGATCTGCGCTTTACGGCCAATAATAGTGATTACCGGCACCGTAGTGATGGTAGTGGTATCTGGTCTTGTTAAAGTAGCTGTATTGCTGATACTGGTGGCGGTAGTGTTGGCAGGAATGCTTCCTTTAATCCGCAACAATATCTTATTCGCGGCACCTGCCGGAATATTGGCTCCTATCGAAATATTATTACCAGTGCCGGCAGCAGCACCAACGATAGCAGCACTACCATTGGCGATGGCAGTCCAGCTCACACCAGTGATGGTGGCAGGTACTATATCTGTAACGGTAATACCGGCAATATCTGAAGGACCTGCGTTAGTAACCGTTACATCGTAACTAATCGTATCACCTGCATTCACAGCAGCCGAACCGGTTTTAGTAATCGTCAACGCTGACTGCGGTGTTACCCTGGTAGTGGTAATACCGGATGAAGTCCGTTCTCCATTTGAACTGGCGAATGCCTGGTTATTCAGGATACCACTAAAGCCTGGCGCAATGCGACCAACAACCTGTATCGTAACAATATTGCCTGCTCCTGCCGGCAGTACCGCCTGTAACGCGATGTTATTGCCAGTGCCGGAGGAAGCACCACTCACCTGTGCAGTGCCTTTAGTAGTGGCACTCCAACTAACACCAGAAAGCGTGTCTGATACAATATCGCTGATAGCAACCGCTGTTGCATCAGAAGGTCCGCTATTAGATACGTTGATAACATACCGCAAACTATCGCCGGCAATACCTGTCGGAGGTGCCTGTTTCACGATGCTGATGCGGGCTTTGCGGCTAATGGTGGTCACCACAGGTACACTGTTGATGTTACTGCCATCCGGTTGTTTTAATACCGCCTGATTGCTGATGCTTTCAGCGGTGGTATTAGCAGGTACTTTTCCGTTAATAAGTACCTGTATATTGTTGCCTGCGCCACCATCAATATCACCCAGCACGCTGATGTTATTGCCTGTTCCGGCAGTTGCACCATTGATTACCGCGTTACCATTAGCCACTGCTGTCCAGGTAACATCTGTAACTGTTGCCGGCACTACATCGGTGATGCTGACACCAGTGGCATTGGATGGTCCGAGATTAGTGGCAGTTACCAGGTAACTGATCACATCGCCGGCATTCAATGTAGCTGGCCCGGATTTAACAATCGCCATCTGTGCCAGTTGTTTTACCTCCGTGGTTACACTGGCATTGTATGCTTTACCCAGATTATCTGTTGCAGTAGCAATATTGGTGATCACTCCTGTGAAATCAGGATCAGCAATACCGGTCACTGTTACATGTATGCCATTGGTATTACCTGCCGGTACATTACCATGGAAACTAATCGTATTACCAATGCCTGTTACGGCAGTGCCAGCAGCCAGTGTAGCGCTGCCATCCAGACTTATACTCCAGGTTACCTGTTTGATCTGTGCAGGCACGATATCTTTTACGAGCGCATTTAGCAGGTCAGACGGGCCAGCATTGGTCAGGTCTATGTTATAGGTAACCGGGCTGCCTGCATTTACCTGTTGCGGACCTGATTTAGTAATAGATACACCCGGTGTATTAACGATGCGGGTACTCACTGAATCCTGCGCCACCACCGCTGCATTAAACTGCAGGGAAGCCTTGTTCAGAATAGTACCAGTTTGGCCGGTAGCAATAGTACCATTAACCGTAATAACGATACTACCCCCGGCAGGAATATTTCCATTCACAGATATATTATTGTTATTGCCGGTGGCAGCACCAATGATACTAGCTCCGTTTGCAACAGCGGTCCAGCTAACCTGCTGCACCCCTGCTGGTACAATGTCACTGATCGTTACATTGCTGGCGTCAGACGGACCTGTATTGGAAGCTTCCAGCACATAGGTAATACGTCTGCCTGCGGCCAGTGTATCAGGGCCGGATTTACGCAGCTGTAATCCTGGTTCAGCTACCACATTAGTGACTACCGGAGTTGTAGGTACTTCCGGTAAATTATTTATCGTATATCCGGCTACGTTAGTAACCGCTCCGGTAAACGAAGCTGCAATGGTACCGGTAATACTTACCAATACCCGGTTCGCTATACCACCTGGTACATTGGCAACAAAGGATACGTTACCTGTTCTGCCAACGATATTACCACCATTGATGGCAGCAGCACCCGCAGCGGTAGCAGACCACACCGGATTCTGAAGTTGAGCCGGCAGTATATCTGATACGGTAATGGCGGTCGCATCGGAAGGACCTCCATTAGTCAGCACCATGGTGTAAGTGATTTGTGAACCAGCGACAGCCCCGGACGGACCGGATTTCACCAACCGTATGGCTGTACGATTCGCTACGGTGGTAACCACATCATTAGACGAAGTAGTTGTACCATTTACAGTAGCGCTGGCCACATTTCTTATACTACCCGTAAAGGCAGGATCAATGATGCCATTGATGACGATGTGTATTACATTGCCGCTGCCTGCAGGAATACTACCGGTGATATTAACATTACCTGTTTGACCCGTAACATTACCGCCACTGATGGTGGCTGCACCTGCTGCGGTAGCTGACCATACTGCCTGTTGCAGTTGTGCAGGTATCACATCCGTCAATACCATATTCACCGCATCAGATGGTCCATCGTTATACGCATCTATAGTGTAGGTAATGGCTCCTCCGGCAGTAGCACTGTCTGGTGCTGATTTCACCAGACGAAGACCCGGGTTACCGGTAATTTCTGATATAGCCGTTGCCGTTACAGGCTGTCCATCTACAGGGGTTACATTCGCCACGTTGGTGAGTGTACCATTGGATGCCGCATCTACGGTGCCAGTGATCGTTACCACAATGCTATTGGCACTACCAGCCGGGAGGTTGGCCGTAAATACCACATTACCGGAACGATTGCTGATATTACCACCTGTGATAGCCGCACTGCCGACTGCTGTAGCGTTCCATGTTGCGTTCTTAATGGCAGCAGGTATCTGATCGGACACGGTGATACCATTGGCAGTAGAAGGACCGCTATTGGTCACTTTCAGTACATAGCTGATAGACTGACCAGCAGCTATTTTCGCAGGGCCAGACTTGCTGATCTGCAGGGATGGCCTGTTAACAATATTGGTATTGACAACATTACTGTTAATCGTTTGTCCGTTTACGGTAGCCACCGCACTATTGGCAATAGTGCCATTGGCAGCCGGATCAGTAGTACCAGTGATAATCACCGTCAACACACTATCCACCGGAATATCGCGGGCAACAGATACGTTACCGGTACCAGAATTAGTCGTTCCGTTTCCGGTGGCGGTCCATGAAGGCAACAGTACTGCTGCTGGTATAATATCCTCCAGTTTAACGCCTGTGGCGTTAGAAGGTCCGTTGTTACGGAGTTCCAGGCGATAAGTAATCGCTGAACCTGCGATAATTTCTGCAGGGCCGGATTTCACCAACACCAGTCCGGGCTGACTCGTTACCACTGTATTTACTGTAGCAGTAGCAGGCACCGGATTGGTCACTCCCGGAGGAGGTGTAGCCGTAGCGGTGTTAGTGAGTGTGCCAGTGAAATCAACTGCTACCATACCGTTGATGGTGAGTGTAACAGTGTCCGTATTAGCAGGTAAATCTGTCGTCAGGTGAATACTGGCAGCGGAGCCATTGTTAGGCGAAACTGTAGCGCCGCTGGTAGCGGTAGCGGTCCAGTTCAGGTTCGTAATACCTGCTGGCACTACGTCATTGATATCGGCACCTGTTACACCAGCAGGGCCAGCGTTATACACTTTCACAACATAAGTAATCGGCTGTCCGGCAGCCATAGCTGACGGCGCTGTTTTACTTATGCGAAGGTTCGCCGTTTTATTAACGGTTGTAACCACCTGACTGCTTTTGATGCTGCCGAAAGTGGCGGTAGCAGTATTGGTGATCGTACCACCAGAAGTAGTGCCTACAATTCCCTTAATATTTATCTCTATGCTTCCTGTTTGATTTGCTCCCACTAAACCGGTTAGATTAATATTATTTCCTGTGCCGGAAGGAGCTGAAACGTTAGCAGTACCGGTAGCTACTGCCGTCCAGGTTACCCCGGATACCGCAGCAGGAACAATATCTGCAATCGCCACACCATTGGCATCAGACAATCCGGTATTGATCACAAGGATACTATAGTTGATCGTATCGCCTATATTAACAGCAGCAGGTCCTGATTTGGATAACTGCAGCCCTATATCTGAAATAAGGGTGGTATTAATTGTACTGGAATTATTAGCAGGAATAGTTTCTGTTACATCTGCCGGAGGAGCTACCGTAGCCGTATTAGTGAGGGTACCTATTGCCTCACTGGCAACCTTTCCTTTGATAGTTATAATCACTTCATTACCGGCACCCGCAGCAATATCTGCATTCACCGTTACCAGTTTATCAACAATTACCGGCGTTTGTGCAGTAGCATTACCACGTGTACTGGTCGTCACATCCGTGATGGTAGCAAAGTTCGGCACATTGTCAGTAATCACTGCATTGGCCACATCTGAAATGCCACGGTTAGTTACTACCAGCTGCCAGGTAATATCCTGCCCCGCAGCTCTGTTAGCAGGACCGGATTTCACAATCACCAGGTCTGCCGCTCTTGTAATATTAGTGATAACAGTAGCTGTGGCAGGCGTACTATCTGCTACTGCAGCAGGAGGTGTAGCAATGGCCGTATTCGCAATATCGCCCGCTACAGCGCCTGGATTTACCCTGGCATTGATTACGATACTAATGATGCCGGTGTTAGCTGGTATATCAGCAGTTAAATCCACATTGCCGGTACCTGATGCGGCGGATACCGCAGCGCCGGTGCCGGTAGCCGTAGCAGTCCATGTAGCATCAATGATACCCGGAGGAATCATATCTGCTATATGCACCAATTTTACGTTAGAAGGACCACGATTGGTAACCGTAATATTATAAGTAACAGGTTCTCCGGCCACAGCATTGGCAGGACCGCTCTTCACCAGTTGCAGATCTGCTTTACGTGTAACCGTAGACGTTACTGCAGAAGAAACGCCTGGCAGTCCCGGAGGTGTAGCGCTGGCCACGTTAGCCAACACAATAGCTGTATAGTCAGGGCTCAGTGTACCCGTTAAAGTGATGACAATACTATTGGCAGGAGCAGCAGGTATGTTGCCGGTGATGTTAATATCACCCGTACCACTGGTACTGCTTACACTGGTACCCGTGCCATTTGTAACAACTGTCCACGCAGGATTCTGCAACGCAGGATCTACCACGTCTGCAATCACGGCGTTCACCGCATCAGATGGACCATTATTAGTAATAGTAAGTGTGTAGGTCACATGATCACCTGCGCTGATGGCGCCCGGTCCAACTTTCACAATCTGCAATCCAGGCGTACTGGTGATCGTTGTTATAGCAGTATCCTGTTTATCAGGCATACCAGGAATAGTGGCTACCACCCTGTTTACCAAAGGAGCCCCGGTGTAGGAAGAGGATACTTTACCTGTTACCAACACCTGGATGGTATTGCCTGCGCCGGCTGGTACATTGCCGGTAACAGCAATGATATTACCACTTCCTGTGCCTCCTGCCGTCACCTGCCCGGTGCCGTTATTAACAGTTGTCCAGCTTACATTGGTAACAGCTGCCGGTACAGTATCTTTTATGATAATGCCTGTAGCATCAGAAGGACCGTTATTACTTGCGGTGATGATCCACGAAATATCGCCTCCTGCGGGACTTTGCGTTGGTCCTGATTTGGAGATGCTGACCGCTGGAGAACTGATCACATGTGTAACTGCTTCATTGGAAGTAAATACCGGTTGTCCCGCAACGGTAGCGGTAGCGGTATTATTGATATCTCCTGCAAAGGCAGGGTCAATGGTACCCGTTATTGTGAGCAGCACAAAATTATTGTTGCCTGCGGGAATATCTGCAGTAAAGCTGATATTATTGCCGCTGCCGGAACCACCTGCCACTGTAGTGTTGCCACCATTGGTAGCAGACCAGGTTACGTTCTTCACATTGGCAGGCACCACATCTGCGATTGTTATCTGTGATGCATCAGATGGACCGTTATTGGTTATGTTTACGGTATATGTAATCGCGCTACCAGCGGCTAATGTATCTGGTGCACTCTTCACCAATTGCAAAGCAGGTAAATTATTAACCGTTGTAATCACGGTTTCACTCTTCGTCGTATCTCTTCCTTTTTGATAAGTAGCAGCAATGTTATTGAGTGTACCTGTAAAGTCCGGCGCTACTGTTCCGGTAACTGTAACCGTAATCTGGTTGCCAGTGCCGGCAGCCAGATCGCCGGTGAGCAATATGTTGTTACCGGTACCGGCATTGCCGGCTGTTATAGTAGCATTACCACTCACTGCAGATGTCCAGCTGACACCTGTAATTTGTGATGGTACTACATCCTGGATAAATATTTCTTTCGCATCAGACAATCCCAGATTAGTGGCGACCAATGTATAGGTGATCTGTTCACCTGCATTCACGGTAGCCGGGCCCGTTTTACTAATATTAAGCCCCGGTTCATTGCTGATAATTGTTTGTTGAGAGGCAGATACAGGCGTACTACCTGTTACCGCAGCAGTGGCAGTATTCACAATAGTACCTGCAGCAGATGGATCGAGGGTACCGTTGATAGTAATTTTTATTTTACCACTGTCTGCTGGTACATTGGCGATCAATGCCACATTGTTGTTGGTACCGGTAGCTGGTCCGCTGATGACGGCGCCGCCGGAAGCCACTGCTGTCCAGTTAGTATGCTGTACTTCCGTCGGTACCACATCTGCTATGTTAACAGCGGTGGCGTTGGAAGGACCGTTGTTAGTGATTTCCAATGTATACACTACATTCTCTCCACCTACGGCATTTTGCGGACCAGCCTTACTGATTTGTAACGACGGGGTATTCACCACCCTGGTAGTCACCGTATCAGAATGCACGGTTGGAACATCAGTACCAGTGGCGGTGGCAAAATTGCTCAACTGACCAGTAGCTCCCGGCGCTACTTTGCCCACAATCGTAATGGCAATATAATTGCCTGCACCTGCTGGTATCGTTGCGCCCACGGTTACTGTATTACCACTACCGTTGTCGCCGGAACTAATGCTTGCGCTGCCACCTGGAGTAGCATTCCATACTACACCTGTCAGCGTATTATCTACAATATCAGAGATCGTGATATTCTGTGCATCAGACAATCCGGTGTTAGTGACCAGTAACTTGTAAGTGATCAGTTTACCTGCTACAATCGTATCAGGTGCATTCTTGTTAATAATCACCTTAGGATCACTGGTAACAGTGGTAACCACACGTTCAGAAGCAATCGGAGGATTGCTGCCGTTACTGATGAATGCCTGGTTAGTAATTTGTCCTTTGAATGTTGGATTAATTATTCCACTTAAGAACACCACTGCATGATTGGTATCTCCTACCGGGAAGTTACCGGTCAGTTGCAATACACCGTTAATAATGGCAGATGATGCCACTGTAGTTCTTCCATAAGTATTTATCCGCACCTGTGGATCCAGTAACACTCCCGGTACGGTATCCAGCAGCTGTATATTAAAGGCGTCTGATGGACCGGTATTACTTATGTTCAGAGTATATACAATCCTCTGACCTGCACTTGCTGTTACAGGACCAGATTTGGAAAGCACCAGTCCAGGGCTATTATTGATAGTGGTAACAATATCGTTAGATGGTAACGGAGGATCGTTATTCACCTGCACTTTTGCAGTGTTGGTAATGGTACCACCCGCATCCGTTAGTAAGGTACCTGTGATGTGGATGACAATACTATTGTTCGGGCCGGCAGGTATGTTAACCGTTTCCAGTACATTATTGGTATTACCGGTAGCGCCGCTCACCACCGTGGCCGTACCGGTAGTAGCAGTGGTCCAGCTGGCACCGGTAATGTTAAGCGGTACTACATCTGTAATCACCGCATTCACGGCATCAGAAGGGCCATTGTTGGTGACGGTAATGGTATAATCTATCCCCGTACCTGCATCTGCCGCCAATGGGCCTGTTTTCACGATTCGCAAGCCAGGTTTACTCACCACCCTTATTTCATTATTACCTGTAACGGTGGAACCGCCCGGAACACTTGCCGTAGCACTATTTACAATAGAATCTTTTGCGGCTGCATCCACAGTACCTGTTACTGTAACAATGATCATATTGCTGGTACCTGCCGGAATATCGGCAGTAGTGCTAATATTACTGCCACTGCCGGATACAGCACCTGTTACTGTAGCTCCGCCACTACCTGCTACCTGCCATTGTGGATTCAGAATAGCTGCTGGTATAGCATCTGCAATTACAACACCCACAGCATCGGAAGGACCGCTGTTGGTAACAATGATCTTGTATTGAATAGCTTCTCCCGCATTAACACTACCGGCAGGGGTACTTTCCTTCGTGATATTCAGACCCGTTTTATTCTCTACTGTGGTAATAATTTTATTGGAAGATATCGGTGGTTGTCCAGGTATTGTAACTGTAGCGGTGTTATTGAAACTGCCTGTAGCTGAGGTGCTAACGGTACCGGTAATGGTCACATCCAGCTTATTGGCACTACCTGCCGGTAGATTCGCGGTAAAGACAACGTTGCCACTTCCACTGCTCACGTTGGCGCTCGCCGTACCCGATCCGGTAACTGTCCACGTAGCATTCTGAATAGCAACAGGAAGCTGATCATTCACAACAGCTCCCACAAGGTCCGATGGTCCGGTATTCACCACTTGCAGGTGATAGGTAATCGGCGTACCGGCTATTTCACTTACAGGGCCATCTTTTGTAATGGTTACATTATAACGCGGAGCAGCGGTATCTGTATCCGTGGCGCTGTTTCCTGCTGGATTTACATTCACATATCCTGCTGGAACAATAGCGGTGGCGGTATTTACAAGAGGGCCAGTGAAACTAGGCGGCACTACTAACGTTAAAGTATATACGACGCCGATACCGGATGGTAAATCCCACTTTTGATCAATAGGACCAGTACCCTGTCCGCCTGGTTGTGAACCAGCAGTAAATGCGTAAGTCCAGCTGGCCGTAGTAATACCTGCCGGTAAAGGATCTGTAACATTCAATTGCAGTACATCGGAAGGACCATGATTAGTGTATGCAATGTTATAAATCACCGATGTACCTGGTGTATACAGTGTGGTTAAATCTGTTTTTGTTACCTCTACTTCTACCTTGTGTACAACAGGCGTAATAATAGTCGTATCAGCAGGAGTAGGATCAGTAGTACCAATTGGTGGCGTAGCAATTACCCTGTTGGATAAACTGCTGCCGGCAAATCCTGCGGCTACACGTCCCGCAATGGTCAGCGACACAGATTGTCCCGGCGCCAATGAAACGCCTCTCCACTGACTGGATGCCGGTATATAGCTACCTGCTGAAGGGGTATAGTTTTCTGCTACAAATCCAGCCGGTAAGCTATCTGTAACAGTAAATGCTTCTGTAGGTAATAATGTGGACGGACCATTGTTGGTCACCGTGATGGTATAGGTTAATGCTTCTCCGGCTCCTGCACTGGCAGGGTTGGCTGTTTTTGTCACCTTAAGATCTAATACAGCTGCTGTTACCTGTATGGTGGCAACAGCCTGCGAACAGGCTCCCTTATCATCACAGGCGCGGTATAGATAACTATCCGTACCTGTAAATCCGGCATTAGGTGTATAAGTGAAAGTGCCATCTGCATTCAGTTGCAGGGTACCATTGGCAGGATTTGTTACCAATACGGCTGTCAGCGTAGCATTTTCAGGATCGCTGTCATTGGTCAATACATTTCCCTGTACCGGCACATCGCGGACGGTAGTGTATTGATCATCCACCGCCACAGGTAGTCTGTTAGGTACCGCACCTCTTACCGTAGAACTGTTATTATTTGTATTTGGATCAGGTGTTCCTGCAGGAACAGGCACATTAGCCTGATTCACCAGTGAGTCACCACCAATGGATGCCGGATCCACCGTTCCTGTTACCGTAATAACAATTTTGTTGCCGGCAGCAAAAGGCATATTACCGGTAGCGGCAACAGTAGCGCCACTGCCACTGGCAGGACTAACGCTAACGCCTACACCGGTTACTGAGGATGTCCAGCTGGCATTGATCATTTTTGCCGGCAGCGCATCCTGTATTGAAAATCCATTTACATCAGACGGGCCGAAATTCTCTACTGTGATAGTATAGCTTACCGGGCCTCCGGATGTATAGGTGTTGCCTGCATCAGACTTAATTACGCTGAGATCCGCCTGTTTCACATAGTTCAGCACAACGGTATCTACAGAAGGCGGACAGTTGCCATTGGTAATAGACCAGGTAAGTACTGCATTGGTATTGGGTTGCAGCGTAATGTTAGTATTGGGGTTAGCCGGATCTGTAATGCTGGCTGATCCACTTACCAATGTCCAGGCTCCTGTGCCAACAGTGGCGACATTGGCGCCCATCGTAAATACGCCGCTGTTATTCTTTGTCTGGTCAGGACCTGCATTGGCGGCGGTAGGCAACGCGTTTACCACCACCAGTACGGTATCGGCCGTAGTGGCACAACTACCACTGCTAATGGTCCATCTGAACTGGTAGCTACCTGGCTGCAGTCCCTGCACCTGTGTAGTACCCAGGTTTGGATTAACAAAAGTAGCGGTTACTGCACCACTGATTTGTGTCCAGGTACCTACACCACTGGCAGGTATATTACCGCCCAGCGTTGTGCTGTTCACATTACATAAGGTTTGATCCGAACCTGCGTTAGCCGCGGAAGGCAACGGAGCTATCGTGATCAATACCGTATCAACAGAAGGCGGACATACGCCATTACGGATGCTCCATACAAAAGTAAAGGTACCGCTGCTGAGCCCACTGATGCCGGTATTAGGCAATGTAGTATCTACTATCACTGCGGTGCCCGGACCGCTGACCTGCCGCCAGCCACCACTACCGGCTATCGGGGTATTGCCCGATAACGTAGTGGCGTTTACGTTACAAAGATTTTGATCAGTACCTGCATTAGCGGTAGTAGGTGTAGCGCTGATCAGTACCGTGAGGGTATCACTGATCATATCCGCACAACCGGAACTGGTACTGCTGACGATACGCCGGAAGTAGGTGGTTTGTGACACTACCGGTGCATCATAAGTTACCAGCGTTGCGCCGGCAATATCATTAAAAGTAATATTGTTAAGAGATGATTGCCAGCGATAGGTATAAACACCGGAACCTCCTGTTGCGGGTGTTGTTTGTGTAAACGCTGCCGGGTCTCCACTGCTGCAGAATGTTTGGTTTCCTGCTATTACACCCGGCTGCAGTACTGGGTTCACCGTGATCATGATAGCTGCACTGGTATCACTGCAACTACCGGAATTAACGATTCTTCTGAACCAGATATTTTGCGGAGATATTGCAGGCGTATAGTCTTTACCGTTAGTAGTACCGGCAGCAGTAGCAAACCCGGTAGTAGCGCTGGTAATACTGGATTGCCATAGATATACCGGACTACCGGTAATGGCGTTACCGGTAAGCGCTGCCGGCGTACTGCCTATACAAATAGACTGCGGCGCATTGATCACATTGCTACCGATGGCGGTAGAAACAGGAATGCTGCTGGTCTTAATATTATTACACCCGGTGCCGGAAGGGGCACCGTTACATTCTATGTCTGGATCAGTAGGATTGCCACTGGTGGCGCTGGTTGCATCGGGATCTGTTACATCTTTGGGACGTAATACACTGGATTTAGTAATGAGGTTACCACCTACAGGCACATCCGTTAGTGTACCGGTGATCGTATAATTAATCACCGCGCCGTTAGGCATGTTAAGTACTGCTGTGTAGGCATTACCGCTCACACCTCCGGATACAATCACCGCATTACCCGTAATTACGGGGCTAACCGTAACGTTGGTGAGCTGCGGCGGGAAGGAGAAGCTGTAACGCGCGCCATTAGCGGAGTCCGGTCCATTGTTCCGGACACTGGTGGTATAGCTAATTTGCTTGCCTGCACAGATAGCAGTAAGTGCCGGAATATTATTGATTACTTCCAGATCGGCCTGGTATTGTTTCACCGTTACACTGGAAGTAATCGGTAGGCTGAAAATATAAGCCCAGGTATCCAGCAAACTATTATCGCCATAGCTATTCGTATACTTGTGACCGTTAGTAGTACTATTAATGCCCGGACTGGCGGATGCATCAACGGGAACAGACGCACCTGTACCGCTTCCCAGCAATTGATCATTCCAGTATACGGTAGGATCGGGGGCATTGGATCCATTGGTACGGGTAATAACAATACCATTCACATTATTCTCCACATCCATGTAAGGGAAATGCACTTCTCCTGAAAACAGGATTACCGTAACATTGATGGTGGTACCATTGGCTACATCCACACCGAGGCCATTTTTGCCATCCCATAAAATAGCATTGTCTCCGGTAACAGATGATCCGGTAATAATACGATCCACAGGATCGGTGGTGTTGCCGTTATTATTTACATCTATCAGAATTTTAAAATTCCCGTTCTGGTTAGCGGTAAAATGGACGTATCCTCCTCCCAGTGGCGGTGTTCCGGAACGACCAGGTGTACCTTCTCTACCTGTAAAAAAAACCTGGCTAACTACGGGATTGACAGGAGTACTAATTAACCAGGTACTGGAGGCGGCTCCACTCACCCATACGGGTGCGCTCGCCGGTAAAGCACTACTAGGCGGATTATAAAATAGTTTCTGGGTGATATTGGTGGCATCATCCGGCGAAGTGGGATTATGAAAAGAATAGGTGCCACTGCTGGAAACAACGGAGTTGAGGTCAACACTTTTATATACCGGTACACCAGTGGCTCTATCGCGGGTGCCTTTATTATTTACAAAAAAAGCAAAGAGGAAAGGTTGTATGCCATTGCTGGAGGCAGTATAGGTAAAGCCATCTTTGGTGAGTACATTAAACTTACCATAAAAGGCAGAAGCGGCGGTACCTGCATTGCCTGTAAAAATATTCAGGAAGGTGCGCCCTGGTTGTGCGGTACCTGCACTAGCCACGGTAATATCCCAGGCTACTATCAGCGCCAGGGTGCTCACGGCAGTTTGATTGACAATTGTCCAGGCGGCATTGGCTGCCGGGGGACTAAAGCCACTGCCTAAAGAGGTGGATCCTGTATTTGGAGGATCAAACTCTATTGTCCATATGCCTTCTTCACTGGCCAGTACTGTTCTGTTATATGCAGTATATCCTCCTACTGTCAATGCAGCGGGGCCCGCCAGTTCTTCTGCGCGGTTATTGATACGTCCTGTAGTGATGGAGGCGCCGGTGTTATAGGCGTTCCCGTTAGGGGCTATTAACCGGGTAGTGCCCGTGCCTATCCCCTGCGCGCTTGACCCTACATAAATCACTTCTCCCGCTTTCGCATATACGAACATTCTGCCGGGATTGTAAATATTTCCGATGAGCGCACTGGTAGCGGTAGAGGAGCTGGTCATGTAAGCACGGTTACCTAACGCACCGGACGGGTACATGTCTTTACTACCTTCTGCCAAACAGCAAATAACGGGGAACAGGAACAACCATACAATTGAACAAAGGGTCAGGAGTCTTTTCATACAAGCGTTTTGCATCTCAAGCAACTGCTGAACAGACACATACCATTAGCACACTACTTTCCCGGGGTTCAGGCAAGTGTATTTGATTTTCTGAAATGAATTAAAAAGAAGTAATAGTTAAAATACCAATCTTCACAAGACTAACTACGGATACGGATTTCGGATACAATTTTGGCGATATTACTCTTAAGAAAGGAGGCTATGAAAGTACTCTGGGTTGTTAAGATTATGAGCTAAGACAGGAACCTTAATTCTGGTTTTTATCAATATTTGTTACACAGCAAATGTAGAGCGGCCTCTCCATATAAAGATCAGATCGTTTATATTTTCTTTTAAAAAAGATTTATAATCAATTATATAAGTGCAATTTTATATTTAAATAATACTCCTTTTCATATAAAAAAAGCACCCTTTGCTGATATAGCAAAGGGTGCTTTTGTATGCTTAAGCGATGGAACGCTATTATGCGAATCTTGGTTTCAGTTCATTAGCCAAAGTAACCATTTTCTTGAGGCCATCTTCTGGCAGGTTACCTTTCTTAAACTCAGCCAGTACTTCTGGTAAACGAACCTGCATTTCATTCAGGAACGCTTCTTCGAAAGCACGTACTTGTTTAACAGGAACATCACGCAGCAAACCGTTAGTACCCAGGTAAATCATCGCTACCTGTTTTTCTACGGAGTACGGACTGAACTGTGCCTGTTTCAGGATTTCCACGTTACGGGCACCTTTGTCGATAACTGCTTTGGTTGCAGCATCCAGGTCACCACCGAATTTGGAGAAAGCCTCCATTTCACGGTATTGTGCCTGATCGAGCTTCAGGGTACCAGATACTTTCTTCATGGATTTGATCTGAGCATTACCACCCACGCGGCTTACAGAGATACCTACGTTGATCGCAGGACGGATACCGGCATTAAACAGGTTACCTTCCAGGAAGATCTGACCATCAGTGATGGAGATTACGTTGGTAGGAATGTAAGCAGATACGTCACTCGCCTGTGTTTCAATGATAGGCAATGCTGTCAGGGAACCACCACCTTTTACCAGGTGTCTGATAGATTCAGGTAAGTCGTTCATCTGTTGAGCAATGGCATCATTGCTGATGATTTTCGCAGCACGCTCGAGTAAACGGCTATGCAAGTAGAATACGTCACCTGGGTAAGCTTCACGACCTGGAGGACGTTTCAGCAGCAGGGACACCTCACGGTAAGCAACCGCCTGTTTAGACAGATCATCATAAACGATCAGTGCAGGACGACCTGAGTCACGGAAGAATTCACCGATTGCAGCACCGGAAAACGGAGCGTAGAACTGCAGCGGAGCCGGATCAGCAGCGTTTGCAGCAACGATGGTAGTGTAAGCCATAGCACCTGCTTCCTGTAAAGTTTTCATTACACCAGCAACAGTGGATGCTTTCTGACCAATAGCTACGTATATGCAATAAACAGGTTTACCTGCTTCGTAAAACTCTTTCTGGTTGATAATGGTATCGATACAGATAGCTGTTTTACCTGTCTGACGGTCACCAATTACCAGCTCACGCTGACCACGACCAACAGGGATCATCGCATCAATTGCTTTTACACCTGTTTGCAGTGGTTCTTTTACCGGCTCACGGTACAATACACCCGGTGCTTTACGCTCCAGTGGCATTTCATACAGTTCACCTTTAATTTGACCTTTACCATCAATAGGTTCGCCCAGTGTATTGATTACACGACCTACCACACCTTCACCCACGTTAATGGAAGCGATTTTTTTGGTACGACGTACTTTATCACCTTCTTTAATACCTGCTGACTGACCCATCAATACCACACCTACGTTATCTTCTTCCAGGTTCAGTGCAATAGCTCTAACGCCGTTGCTGAATTCAACCAGTTCACCGTAACCTACGTTACCCAAACCGTATATGCGGGCAATACCATCACCCACCGACAATACAGTACCTACCTCTTCCAGGTCGGCAGAAGCATTGAAGTTGCTCAACTGCTGGCGTAATATCGCCGAAATTTCATCAGGTTTAATATCAACCATAATTATGATTTTAAAAAAAAGTCGTTAGAGAAATTTAGTATAACGACAACAGCTTTGCGTGTACGCAGCGGCTGCTGTATAGATTAACGTAAATCAGATACGTAAATATTCTTGTTAAACTGTTGTTTAATGTCTTTCAGATCACGCAGTATAGACGCATCAAACAGCTGATCATTTGCTTCCAGTACAAAACCACCGATCAGGTCTGCATTTACAGCAGTTTCCAGTTGGATCTGTTGGGTTGTTTCGCTGGCGATTTTCTGTTTAATCACATCCAGTGTGGCGTTATCGATAGCAACAGCAGTGGTGATTTTAACCGGGCTGATATTTTTCAGCACCATGTACTGGCGTGAAAATTCAGTGGTCATTTCCGCCAGTGCACTTTCACGGCCTTTGGTTACCAGCAGGTTCACAAAGGAAAGTGTAGTAGCACCGATCCGGCCCTCCAATATGGCAGCTAATATCTTTTGCTTTTTATCTGCCTTAATGATCGGGCTTTTAAGCAAACTCACCACATCGGGGTTGCTTTTCATCACCTGTTGTAAAAACAGCATGTCAGTATGCACCGCTTCCAGCTGGTTCAGTTCCTGCGCCAGATCTATCAATGACTTTGCATACCGGGATGCTAAACGGGGATTCTGCATATAGCTTTTAGCTTTTAGCTTTCAGCCTTTAGCTTTAATGCCAAAGGTTAAAAGTTAATCTCTTAATTTAATTTGATTTCTCCTGCCAGTTGTTTCACGTAACCTTCCTGTGCTGTTTTATCAGCCAGTTCTCTTCTCAGCACTTTCTCTGCTACTTCAATCACAAGATTACCTACCTGGTTTTTCACGTCCGTTAACGCAGCCATTTTCTGGTTTTCGATAGCGGTGTAAGCTTCGCTGATGATCTTCTTGGCTTCTGCCTGCGCCTGAGTTTTGGCTTCGCTGATGATCAAATCTTTCGCGTCTTTCGCTTCTTTCAGGATCTTACTTCTTTCAGCTTTAGCTTCCGCCAGCACATGTTCATGTTCTGCTTTCATCTGCGCCATTTCTTCCTTCACTCTTTCTGCTGTAGTAATAGCGTCAGTGATGGAATCTTCCCTTTCTCTTAAAGTAGCGAGGATCGGAGTCCAGGCAAATTTCTTCAGGATCAGGAAAACGATGATGAAAATGAAAAATGAAATAAGAAACAAGCCTAACGCGGGTTGCAACAGATCCATATAATTAGAATTTTATTATGTTGTTATGTTTGATACTTACTAATTTCAAATTGGCAAAGATTACTGCATCCTTTGCCCTGTGCGCCGGATGCAGTAAAGAGTTCGGCTTACATAACTACCGCCAACAGACCAGCGATTACACCGAAGAGGGCAACACCCTCAACCAGCGCAGCAGCCAGGATCATGTTTGCACGGATGTCGTTAGCAGCTTCTGGTTGACGAGCGATAGACTCCAGAGCGCTCTTACCGATGTTACCTACGCCAATACCAGCCGCGATAGCCGCGATACCAGCACCAACAGCACCACCAGCCTTAGCCAGACCAGATGCAGCAGCAGCCTGCAATAAAATAGACAAAAGTGCCATAATGAATATGTATTTGATTTATAAAAAACGTTATTTCTAAAGTTGAAAACTGTTCACATTTAGCTGTTGGCCATTAATAGCAAACTAAGAGCTAAAAGCTAATGGCTAAATGCTAGTGGTGTGCTTCATCATGTGCACCTTCCATCGCCTGGCCTATAAATACAGCTGTCAGGTTGGCAAAAATGAATGCCTGGATAAATGCTACCAGCAGTTCCAGCATCATCATTACAATGTTGAACAATACAGTAACAGGCAGGAAGCTGTAACCTGCGATCTTGTTTAAAGATCCAAATATAAACACCAGACAGATGATACTCAGAATGATAATGTGGCCCGCCAGGATATTGGCAAACAACCGGATAATCAGTGATATTGGCTTAGTGAATATACCAATCAGCTCCACCGGTACCAGGATGATCTTCACACCCAAAGGTACTGGAGGATTAAAGATATGACCCCAGAAATGCTTGTTGGTGCTGAGCAGGATAGCCACAAAACTGATAATACCCAGTGCCGCCGTCACCGCCAGGTTACCCGTTACGTTGGCAGAACCAGGTAACAAACCCAACAGGTTGTTAATAAGGATGAAAAAGAATATAGTCAGAATAAAAGGAGTAAACTTCGCAGCGCTTTTGCCAGGAATATTAGGCTTCACTACCTCATCACGCATAAATACAATTACCGGCTCCATCAAACTCTGGAAACCTTTAGGCGCTTTCTTGGAACCACGCACTTTATATGCCTTGGCCACATTCAGCATGAGCACTATCAGCAACACCGCTGCAATGATCATGGATGTGATATTTTTGGTGATAGAAAGATCGTAGATCTTTTCTCCGGTTGGATTATCGCTGCCATCTACTGCAATGATCTCATCCGTAGGATACTTCGCAGCATCCAGTCCTTTTTCCGCACGGTAATGAGGTGTCACTAAACGGTATCCGTCATGTGCTTCATGCCCGTGATGGAACGCAGAAGAAGTAAATACGGAAGTTCCACGTGCCGGGTTGTAAATGATCACAGGCAACGGAACCGTTACATGCGTTTCACCCAGCTCGAACAGATGCCAGTCGTGGGCATCCTTTACGTGGCCGAAAATCGTTTCCTTGATATCTACTTTCTTAGGTGCAGTCTCCTCTCCCGGTTGTTCTGTCCCATGTTCTTCAGCAGAAATTGCTGGTTTCTCTGGATGACTGCCCTCGGCAAAGGAAAAATTACTAAAACTGTGAAGGCCTAAAACCATCACAAGTGCTACCATTCTATGTTTGAACCAATTGAAAGAAATCACCGTTTTCTGAAATTTTGCGCAAAGATACTCGTTTTTATCTTCAAAATTAAGCGACTACGAAAAAAAAGAACGATATATTCTAATTATATTGATAATCAAATCCTTGGAGTTAAAAATATATAGCTTTTTCTCATAAAAAAAGACCACTGAAATCAGCAGTCCCGAAAAGTATTTCATATTAATATTTTCATAATTCATTGGCCGGTTGTTACAAATCTCACCCACAGAACGCCGCCCGGTACCCCCTCTCACTAAATCATCCCTCCTGCTCATCTATTGAAAATAAAACATATCCAAAAAACAAAAGGGCAAACCCATGATTCACTTCCCGTAACCATGGCAAGTTGGTTACTTCGAAGCAAACTGCACAGGCAGTTGCCCTTTTGTTCTTTTACGGGAGAGGCATACCTTTTAGTCGCCTTAGTTGACCAATTGCGGCTCAGATCTCCCGCTACTTAAATGAAACATACTTCTGCTCCGCTTTAATAATTCCATTGAAAAATGCTTCCAGCTGCTTGAAGTCTGCAGGAGCCACCACTTTATTACAGTTCGTTTTAAAATGCCTGTTGATCACCAGCTTATCGTCCGACTCCTTTTTGAATGCCAGCACATAACTCATATCCTCCAGCTGCAGACTCGCACTCCCCGGCACCTGCTCAAACTGTTTACCCGCCGGCAAACGGATACTGATTTCTGTGCTATAATCATCTGTATTCTCATAGTTGCCATACAGGAAAGGATGCTGACGGGCCTCCGGCGTGAAAATATCAGCCGTAGCCACTATATCCATAAACGCAGGCTTGATCATACTGAAATCACCTACATTGATCACATCATTTTTCACGGTAAAACTGGATTGCATCCATACCGTATCTTCCAGGTTATCCAGGTTGCGGAAAGAAAAACTATCCAGTACAATCTGGTTCTTAAACATTCCGCTGATACCGCGCTGCACCGCATCCCTGGTTTCTTCCCGGGTTTTATGCTGATAGGAATGCCTGATCTGTGAAGCCAGTTCACCACTGTAAGCACAATAGGAATTAATCCGCTGATCACTACCGCTCAGATCTATATCCAGCTGACGCCGAATAGACTTAGGTGCAAAGTTACCTGCCGACAATACACTTATCTTCTCACCGGTCTTGTAATTATACGGGATGTTCAATATCTGCGCACCAGCCAGAGAAGATGACAGCGAATTAAACGGCAACGCATTATCCGTCAGCTCCAGGTAGCTGTATTGATTACCGGTCTTATACCGCACAATACAATGGTTAAAGTCCATGGAAGGCAGCTGCATATTATGCTGGCCATAATCCTGCGTGCTGACCAGTATCAGGTTAGCTTCCAGTCCTGCCTTGCGCGCAAACGCCAGGAACAGGGTGGATAAATCCTTACAGTCTCCCAACCGGGTGACCAGAGTTTTTCCTGCACGTTGCGGCACATAAGCACCCTGCCGGAATGATACAGAACTGTAGGCAATATTCTTTTCTATGTATTCGTAAATCTTCCTCGCTTTGGTAACATCATCCAGCTTTTCAACGCCGGCCGGAAAGATCTCTTTCCACGCTTCATTGATCTCAAAATCTTCCTTGGATTGTACCCGGGTAATATCACTGTACCACTCGCCTATGACGTCCCAGTCTTTCACGGTAGACAGGTGCAGCACCTTACCCACATCGTTGATACTGGGCATATAAGATTCACTGCGCAGGGCAGGTATATTTTCTTCTCTCCAGCTATACATCTTAAATTGTTCATGCTGGCTGATCTTAGGCTTTACCGCGCCTCCGTTTACATACTCATAATACAGTGGAATACTATCCGATATCAATACGTTATAACTGGAAATATGCGTAGGCACATAAGCAGAAAAATACACCTTATCCCAATACTCTCTGCCTAAACGTCCACGTCCGAAGCTGTTGATTTTATAGTTGAAATAAATCACATCCCCTTCATCCAGCTTGGTAAACACGATTTCATTTTCATTGGTTTCTGCCGGTATTTTGGAGCCGTTGGCTTTGATCACTTCTGCTTTCACAATTATTACATCCTGGTAAACAGTGTTGTAGGGAATCGAAATTTCCTTCCAACGGGAAATGCCTTTTTTATTGTTGATGATCATGGCCGTGTTGATGGTCTGCTCGCCAGCGCCCTCCGGGTAAAGGATGACATTCTTTTCATCAAAAATATACGCATAGGACTGTGCCGAATCACGCGGCCCCTTCAACGCTTTTTCTATCTCCTTGTAGTAATCCAATACCGGGAAATATTTATCCATAGGTGGCTTCTGCTCCAGGGTACGCAGTTTTTCGCGGTAACCAAATCCACCCGCGTACAACGTCAATGCCTGTTTGAAATAATATATCGCAGAATCATTTTGTTTTTTCTGGAGAAAACAATTCGCCATATCGCCCAGCGGCACATGGCTGTAAGGGCTTATCTGATGCGCAATACGCAGGTAATGCAGGGCGGAATCATATTCCTGCCGGGTATAATAAAATTTGATCAGCTTATTATAGGCCTTGACCTCATACTCCGTCAGATTTTTTATTCGTTGCATCACCTGCACTGCTGCAGCCGTTTTGCCCTGATTAAGATATTCATCTATCAGTGCGTCCTGCATAGAATAAAGCGACCTCTTGTCGCAGAATTTTTCCAGCACAGCGAGTGCTTTGGCCGGATCGTTATTCACTTTGCCTTCATACAGATACATGCTTTGTACGATGTCTGACGAAAAAGGATATTTTTCATACGCTATCTTCAGCAACTGCACTACACTATCAATCTTCTCCTGCGCCACCAGCAGCTGCAGCTTTTTAAAAGTGGTAAAGCGATGCTCGCCCCTCATGGCAATCATCCGCTCCAGCACTTCCATTGCCTCCGTATAATTTTTCTCTTCTTCCAGTTTATTTACTTTGGCGCCTAAAATCCAGTAACTATCCGGTGCCAGCATTTTAACTGTTTCCATTTTCTCCGCAATCTCCGTACGGTCATTTTCGCTGGATAGACAGTCAATGTAGCAATTCTGCAACAGCATGTCTTTAGGATAATTTTTCTGCAGCTGATACATCACTGCTTTGGCCTTATCCCATTCCTCATTGCGTACATACACCCTGCTGAGCAATATGGCGATGGCCGGATCCGTGGGATGTAGTGTCAATTCCTTCTTAAAATATTCTTCCGCGAAATGCACAATAGGCACCACTTCTGTTTTGGACAGATCCGGTTGATACGTTTCCGGCTGCGTTTTAGACGTAATCCCCGCCACCGGGTTATATTGTCCATCGGTTAACCGCACCATAAAGTGGGGAGAAGAATTACTTTCTGTATAGCCAAGCTGCAACAGCACGCGGTTATAGCCCTTGTTCAGGTGTACTTTGGTTTTCCACCAGTCCAGCTCTGTAACCTGTTCTTCCGGCTGACTGATCATCAGCTTATCATTTACCCACAACTTCATGGTACCATTACCTGCCAGGCAAAGCAATGCGTCCAGATCAGTGTCTGACTTCACAAAGGTTTGCAGGTAGCCTATTGCGCTTCCCGCCGCAAGGGCAGAACCTACAAAGTTCCAGCCTTCGCGGGTGGTATAAAGCGGCACAAACCAATTTACCGGCGCGTTATTACTGGAAATAAAATTTCGTCCGGTAGGCTGTTTTGCAGGACCATAGTCCTTATCAAAACCGCTGCCCATGATATTATCAAACGGTCCTACATAAGCCCATTCTTCCAGGGCTCCCATCTGCGGGTATAATGTTTTGGCCAGATCATTCTGGTTGCTGGCCATCAGGTGGTAGGCTTTAAAGTAGCGGGCAGCAGCACGCAGGGAGCCATTAAAGTTCACCGAATCTGCAATGATGCGGTCCAGGTTTTCCAGCTGTGTTCCCTGTTTCGCACTATAGTCCCCCAGGAGTGCCCCGTTAAACCAAAGGGCATACACGTAAGGCGCCGGGTTAGTAAAGCCCGTAAGTGGATTAAAATACGCACGGGGGAAGTCGTCCGCATAATCAGTAGCAGTTTGGATAAACACCAGTGTGCTGATAGCGCTGTTCTTTTGAGCGCCACCGGATTTGATCACTTTTTGCAGATAAGTGATCGCCGTTTTCAAATCATTTTTGTGAATAGCCTCCCAGGCCTTTTCGTAATCGCCTGCAAACAATGATGCAGGGCATAACAGCAACAGGATAAGAATAGCGTTAACAACTCTTTTCATCAGGTATAAGGATTTTAACTGCAATAAAAGTACAAATAAATTGCAGCCGTTATATCCTACTTACGATGTACGGACTTATACTTTACTGACGTTAAACTGCATGCTATGGAGTTTGTAGTAGAATCCTTCGAGCTTCAGCAGTTCTTCGTGGGTACCCATTTCTTTGATCTCCCCCTTATCAAGTACGATGATTTTGTCTGCTTTGCTGATGGTAGATAAGCGGTGAGCGATGATGATGGCGGTACGATCGGCGATGAGTTTGTCAATCGCCTGCTGTATCATCATTTCGGATTCTGTGTCTACGGAAGATGTGGCTTCATCGAGCACCAGGATGGCTGGATCATACAATAAGGCCCGTACAAAGGAAATCAGCTGCCGCTGTCCGAGCGACAGGGTACTGCCCCGCTCCATCACCTGGTAATTGTATCCTCCGGGCAGCTGCATAATGAAATCATGGATGCCGATAAGACGGGAAGCTTCTTCCACCTGCGCACTGCTGATATTGCTGTTATGCAGGGTAATATTATCAAAAATAGATCCGGCAAACAGGAATACATCCTGTAATACCACGCCTATCTTGCCGCGCAGGGATTCCAGGGAATATGCCGGCAAATCAATATTATCTATTTTAATACTTCCCTTCTGTATTTCGTATAGCCGGTTCAGGATGCTGATGATGGTGGTTTTACCGGAACCGGTATGTCCCACAATCGCAACCGTATCTCCCGGGTTAGCATGGAAGCTGATATTTTTCAGTACATAACGGTCATCTACATACGCAAAACTCACATTATCAAAAGTAATAGCGCCTTTCATGTTCTCCGCTGTCTGATGACCTCTATCGGGAATATAGTCCTGGTTATCCAGCACTTTAAAAACGCGCTCACTGGCTACCATACCCATTTGCAGCGTATTGAATTTATCTGCCAGCATACGCAGCGGGCGAAACAACATATTCAGGTACATGATAAAAGCAATCATCACACCCTGGGTCACTTCGTAATTCAGTACCTTATTAGCTCCCCACCACACCATTAAGCCCAGCGAAATAGCCAGGATAATTTCCACTACCGGGAAAAATACAGAATAAGCAAAAATGGCGTCAATATTGGCTTTCCGGTGTTCTTTGTTGATATGTTTGAATCGGGCAAACTCCCTTTTTTCAGCAGTAAATGCCTGTACCACCACCATACCGGTGAGGTGTTCCTGCACAAAGGCATTGAGGGCAGACACGGCATTGCGTACCCGGTAAAAGGATTTATTCACACTTTCTTTAAAAATATAAGTCGCGAAAATCAATATCGGAAAAGGCGACAGACTGATCAGGGTCAGGCGCCAGTCTTCCATAAACATCACCACCAGTATCGCTATGATCATCAGCAGATCCGCCACAATAGAGATGATCCCTTCTGAAAAAACGTCGTTAATCGCTTCAATATCATTGATGGTACGGGTAGTCAGGGTACCGATAGGTGTTTTATCAAAAAAGGCCAGGTTCAGGTGTACAATCTTTTTATATACCGTTACCCGCAAATCTTTTACCACCGACTGCCCCAGCCAGTTGGTCAGATAGGAGAAAAAGAAACGCACAATGGTTTCCACCACCAGCAATCCTACCTGTACCATCGTTACCAGCAGAAGCATCTGCATCAGCTGGTTGGCAATGTATTTATCTACGGTTACCTGGATCAGGTAAGGGCGTAAGGGTGATATAGCGGCCAGTATAACCGTTAATATCATGGAGATGTAAAAGGAGCGTTTGTAAGGGGCCGCGAATGAGAATATGCGCCGTAATAAACTAAAATCTAATACTTTCTTTACCGCAAGATTTTCCAATGTGCCAGGTTTAAACTACACAACAAACCTACGATAAATAGCAGAAAGGATAAAGCAGAAAGCAAAAAGCGATGAGAGCGAATGCCTGTAGCGGGTATTAACCTTCGCTATAATCATTCGCTCTCATCGCTTTTTGCTTTCCGCTTAAATTATTTCTTTTCGTCCTTCATAATCTGTTTGTAGGCCTTGATGAAAATGGCTCCCAGGTTTTTGTGAGGAGGCACATAATCACTGAACAGGTCCTTGTTGCGGGCATCTGTTGAAAACCTTCTGGTCAGCTGTGACCACATGATCACCCAGTCTACGTTTTTGCCGGCACGTACCTGATCTTCCAGTGTATGGATGATGGGTTCATTTACAAAACGGGTACCTACCTGTTTAGACGAAATGATATGT
This sequence comes from Chitinophaga sp. 01L420, assembly GCF_056399985.1. Taxonomy (NCBI): domain Bacteria; kingdom Pseudomonadati; phylum Bacteroidota; class Chitinophagia; order Chitinophagales; family Chitinophagaceae; genus Chitinophaga; species Chitinophaga sp. 01L420. Next base: position 91,264 of record NZ_JBFTSK010000022.1, on the reverse strand, counting down.
GCTTCGGGTGATTTTTCCAATACAGTAGCCAGGTTATGGTAACCACCGCAGGAACCCAGCAGTACAATCTTTGCAGAGCTTTGCAGGTTTTCCAGTGTGGTATTGATATGATAACTGTGACCACGGTGAATGAAGATGGTCGGATGAATATCGTTTTCGTCCAGGAAATCAGACAGCTTGGAAATAGCTTCCTTATCTGCTGGTTCGTCTGTTGGCAGGTTGGCAAAAATAGTGGTAGCCTTACCCTTTGTGGAGGTAATGGTAGCCCAATATTTATTCTTGCTGATTCTCCATTCAGCAGCCGGGAAGTTCGTCATGAAGCTGGAGAAAGACTCCTGTCCGTCTTTATCTCCGTAGAAAAATACCTGTTGATAAATTCTGCCACTGTCACTTTCCAGTGCGGCGGAAGAAACAAAGTTAATCGGAGGCAGCTGTAACTTGCTGGCCATATCTGTTGCCTTGGAAGAATCGTTTTCATCTTTCGACTCTGTTTCAAACAAGCTGCTGAGCAATTGGTAAATAACAGTCCCTCGTTTATCATCATGCTTTTTCACATACGCCAGGTTCTTTTTCACTTCTACCCGCAGGAATTCCAACAGTTTTTCATCACGGATACTTCCAAAGGAGTTCGCTACATCCACTGCATCTTCCAGGTCTTCGGTTTTTTCCAGGTTCTGCACGTATTTCTGCATGAGGTAGTTGGAATTTTCCGGCGCCATAGATTTCAGGAAGTTGTCCAGGGTGTTGAAACCGGCGGCCATGGCGATAAATTTCTTGAAGCGGTCAAAGTTAACCATCATCAGTAAACTATCTCCGCGGGGAGGTTTCATACGGATCATCATCTGATCATATAAACCGGCGTTGTTGTGGTTAGTATAACTGGACGTATACAGTTCTTCCTGACCGTTGATGATCAGGTAATACAGTTCTTCCGGTGTAAAGTTTTTAACGCTGGCAAAACGAACGGGGGCTGGTTCTTCGTGCAGGTCGTTCACATCGCGGATATACAGCAGTGACTTCGCCTGCATATTTTCCATCATGGCTTTCAGTCCGAATGGATTTTGTCCTTCATTCTTCAGTTTCTGCAGTGCAATGGTCGATTTCACCATTTGCTTATAGTACTGATAGTCGTTATCTACGACGGTTTCCAGCTTGTCTACCGTGGTAGTACCGGCCAGGAGCTCATCTATGAAAGGCAATATTTTAGTGCTCTGAGGTGATTGTCCGATGCGCACAATGGTTTGTACAATAGGATCCTGGTTACGCTTGATTACGGTAGCCATGGGCGTAAAGGAAGTAGCGTAGGTAAGCACCTGGTTAGGGTATTTACGCGCTACAGCGGCAATGATAGAGTCTGTACCCGGATAGTTCAGATAGTCCCCCAGTTTGGGCATTACCGTTTCCAGGTTATTGAAGGCGTATTTGGTAAATACAGTTCCCCTGGCTTCTTTGTAGCCGGGGTTATCCTGGAAGGATTCTATCATTCTTTCGGATGCTTCGTAAGACAGGTGCTGAATATAGGGCATGATGCTTTGTCCTTTGATATCGGCGTGCATCATATTGCGGAATGCCTGTACCATAGCGGGGGCTTCTTCAGCATCTATGTTACGGTGAGAGCGCTTTTGATTAAAGTCTTTCAACATCACGTATATGCCGGAGAGGTACTTTACCTTCAGCCGGTGATCCAGTGCATCATTATCTTCTATTTCCTGCTGCATGTCGTCCACTTCTTTGAGAAGGGCGTTGGTTACCTGCAGGTTAATGGTTTGATCTTCAGATACCTTTACCAGATCATCTGCTTTGCCGTCGAATTTTGCGGCGGCAGCCTGTTCTTTGTCGATGTTATCATGAAATCCCTGTCTGCTGATTGGAATTGGATGATGGCTGTTTTGTGCCTGTAGCCAGCTGACTGCAAACACCGTCAGCGATAATATTAATAGAAATCTTCTCATACTAAATTGATCTTTTCCCGAGGACCAGATAGCAAATTTACAACCAAAATACAGAGTTTGCCAGTGTTGTGTTGCTATCTTTTGTTTTTAAAGCCAAAATATATATAAATAATTCAATCTATAACTCCAACTGTCATTTCATGATGGCGGCTGCCCCTATTTGGCAGTGGGAAAAGTGAAAATGTTCGGGCAAGGTAACAATCACACATGTATGAATGCTGAATATTTATCATATCGAAGTGATATTGTTATTTGGCGTACCTTGCCTTTGGTCGCGGAAAACCACGCTGATATTGAATTAACAATTTCATAATGTTAATTTTCCATTAATCACGGGGATGGCTTTATAATTTTGTCCCGTCTTTTTAAAAGCAAAATTTATGATAGACCAAGCGGTTGCAGGAAAAATTCTGGTAGTTGATGACGAGTTGGATATTCTGGAAATTATCAGTTACAATCTAAAAACAGCGGGTTACGATACCGTAACCGCAAAAGACGGCAGCGAGGCTATCCAGAAAGCTAAAATATTCAGACCGGATCTGATTATGCTGGATATCATGATGCCGAACAAGAACGGCATCGATACCTGCCGCGAAATCAGGAAAATCCCTGAATTCAAAGACACCATGGTATTGTTTTTAACCGCCCTGAATGATGAAAAGTCCGAAGTAGACGGACTGAACATGGGTGCGGACGATTACATTGCCAAGCCCATCAAACCCAAATTGCTGGTGAGCAGGATCAATGCGCTGTTCCGTCGTTTACACAAACCGGAAGAAACACGTGTTACCCTGGGCGATCTGATCATTGACCGTGAAAAGTTCACGGTGACTTACAAAGGGCAGGAAATTATCCTTGCCAAAAAAGAATTTGAGTTATTGCAGCTACTGGCATCCAAACCAGGTCGTGTATTCCTGCGTAATGAAATTCTGAACCAGGTATGGGGTACAGAAGTGATTGTTGGTGACCGCACCATCGATGTACATATCCGTAAAATACGCCAGAAAATAGGCATTGATTTGATTACTACCGTAAAAGGAGTAGGATACAAATTTGAGATGTAGTAGGAGTAGCTATTAGCTAGTCAGCCTTCAGCGATTAGTTAATAGCTACTGTTTTGAGTTGTTAGCGCAAACCGGTAGCGCTCCCGTATTCATTTTTAGTCTTCCTTAAATTTTCCACCAAAACAGAACATTAGCTAAAAGCTTACAGCTAAGAGCTAACAGCTTTTTTATGGCAAGTAAGAAATTTAAAGTAATTTCCCATTATTATACTAATTACTCACTCTGGAGTATGTTTAAAGCAAAAAACCTGTCCCCGCAAAAGTTAGCGGGATTTACAGCCCTGGTGATATCAGCCATCATAGCATTGGGTAGCCTTCTGGTGGACGGCAATTGGAAAGTAGTAGTGGGAGCCTTTGTGCTAACCTTTCTCGTTTCATATTACCTGTACCTGTATACCCTGCAGAATTTTATTTACAGGAAAATAAAACTGATCTACAAGTTCATTTACCAAACCAAAGCCTCCAAGAGAGAGGAGTTTTTTCAGAAGAATATACTTCCCCTGAAAACCATTGAAGAGGTAAGTGAAGATGTGGAAAAATGGGCCAGCCAGAAGAAAGAAGAACTGGAAAATCTGCGCCGGAATGAAGAGTTCCGTAAGGAGTTCCTGCTGAACCTTTCCCATGAACTGAAAACGCCCATCTTTGCGGTGCAGGGCTACATCCACACCCTGCTGGATGGCGCACTGGAAGATCCTACCGTAAATAAGCTGTTTCTGAAAAACGCCACCAAAAACATTGACCGCCTTTGCCGGCTGATCGATGATCTGGATGAAATATCCAAACTGGAAAGCGGTGAAATGACTGTCAATGCGGAAGTATTCGTTATCCAGGACCTGATAAAAGATGTATTTGATACCCTGTCATTGAAAGCCAATACCAAAGGCATCAAATTCCATATCAAAAAAGGTTGTGAAGCTCCACAACCGGTATACGCCGACAAAGAAAAAATCAGACAGGTACTCATTAACCTGGTAGATAACTCTATCAAATACGGCAAACCGGATGGTCACACCATCGCCAGCATTTACAGCATGGACGGTAAACGGGTACTGGTAGAAATTTCTGATGATGGCATCGGTATGGCAGAAGAACACCTGCCGCGCGTATTTGAACGCTTTTACCGCACAGACAGAGCCCGTAGCCGCGATATTGGTGGTACCGGCCTTGGCCTGGCGATCGTAAAACATATAGTAGAAGCACACGACCAATCCATTACCGTACGCAGCAAACCCGAAATAGGCAGCACGTTTGGATTCACCATGGAATCCGGAAGAGAATAAAAGAATTTCAAATTACGAATTACGGATTTGTAGGTAGATGATAAATGCGGGTAATATCCCCGATTATCTACTCACAAATCCGTAATTCGTAATTTGAAATTCGTAATTCTCTAAAACCTGTACTGCATTCTGCAAGTCAGTACATTGTCCTTCAGATCATCTTTATAGCCTTCCAGCTCAGTGCTTTCATTGGTTACCCAATCGTAGTAGAACATAAATTTGAGGTGCTCATTGGCGTAATACAGGTAGCCAACGCCCAGCGTATTATAGCGTATATCTGCTGCTGTGAGTCCTGCACCGGCCACCCCGATATCTTTTCCGGATACTTTCTTATTGGGATCATACCAATCATATTTTACCACCACCTGGTGTTTATCACTGCCCAGGTTCTGAATAAAATACAGGTAGGCACCATCAAAATTGCGGATATACAGCGGCTGGGGTTTCCCCTGTGGTGTAACGGGTATAATACCCGGTGTTTCCGACGTAAGAGCGGTGGAAGTTTGCTGTCCGCGGATATACTCCGCCCTGAACTGTGTACTGCCCTTGCCCGGGCCATTCGGAATTTTCAATTGCACATCAGCACCGTAATAATGCCGGGGGGCAATTTCTCCCAGATTGGCTGCCGATGAATCCACGAGGTACCCCGGTTTACCGTTTACAGTCCCCATGGTGTTGATGGTGTTGGTAAACTGCTGCATGCCCCCATACAACACAGATACCCCACCAGACAACAATGCTTTGGTACCCTTTATTTTCCGGGGTTTAATGCCCACACGACCTATAAAATCTTTATGGCTGTCAAAATCAGTGGTAGCTGTAAGGCCCTGCCCGTTAAATGCTCCTGCATCTATTCTCAGGAAACGCAATGGATGATCTTTGCGCCGGGGCTCAAAAGTCAGCATCGCACCCAGGTCACGTTCCGTTTTCATCAGTACTTGCGACATACGACCCCTTTCCGGCGTTTCACGGTCGGCAGACGACAGATTGACCTCATAACCGAAAGGGCGGGCAAACATGCCCCCTACAAGCGACAATACGTTGAACCTATTTTCAAAGAAACGACCATAGAAATCCCGGATAAATACGCCCCGCTCCGAACCATCAAACTGAAAAGCGAACTGAACAACCGGCATATCCTCTTTGTTGAAACGCTCATAGTCCATACGAATACGGCCACGGCGGAGGGTAAAACGGTTATCTACTGCAGCGCCAAAGTCTCCGCCAGCATAGCTTGTAGCTCCCCTGGCCTGTGCCATCTGGAACTGGGGCTGAATATAACCGCTGAAACGCAGGGCATCATATTTATGGTACATGGAAATCATCCCCTTACCCAGCTCTGAAGTGGTGTCAATCATATCCATCAGGAATTGCGCATGGGCTGCCAGCGAGGAAATCAACATCAAAATAACAATCGGAAATATTCTGGCTATGCGCATCAGGTAGGTGGATTATTGCGCAAAAGTATAGAATTAGCAATTATTTAATACGGTTGTAAAACAACAATTGTTAACCGCTCGTTAATCCGACCCCATTCCGGCCATTGTGAACCTTCCGGGTATCAAAATGATTAGATTAGAATCAGCCTCCAAAATATGCCTTCATGAAAACATCGACAATTAACCATTGGGAGAAAAAGATACAGCTGGCCATCGCATTATCACATGATGATCCATACGGGGAAAAGGATCTCAAAACAGTGGCGTCTATGCTCGGCGAATCCCTGGATAACTTCTCACATAAGTTTGTAGAAATTTATGGGGAATCGTATATCCATTTTACTAAAAGAAGAAGACTGGAAGCCGGTGCAGGCTATCTGCGCCATAGTGATTTCGGCATCGGCCAAATCAGTGAAATGTGCGGCTATACACATTCGAGCTTCACCAAAGCATTCCGGGAATTATACAACGAAGCCCCTATCAGCTTCCGTGACCGGCTTTACCTGCCCAATGAAGAACATACGCTGGCCCGTACCAAAATAGCCACTACGCCGCATGATGATCCGCATAGCCTCATTTTTACACCCGACAGAACAGAAGACGCAAGATTGCCGGAATATGTGCTGTACTATAACATCCTGCCCCGGAATAATGATCCGGTGAGAAGTATGGTGGAGTATATGAGCATCTATCAACAGCAACTACATGCCATCAAAACATCATTGATGCTACCTGGTGCCATGGTGATTACTGGTACACTGGATGTGGTGCCCGTTACCAATTACGCTAAAATGATGATGTATGTGGGAATTATGGTGCCTGTGCTTAAAGCTTACGACATGGCACATCTGCAGATCAGAATGTCCTTCCAGGAACCATTTGGCTTGTTCACCAAATATGTTCCCGGAGGGTACTATAAAAAGTTGCCGGTTCCCATGAGCTTCGTAGCTGCCGGTTTACCGATGTATGAATTTATTAACGGCAGTTGCCGGGCCGGTTACTTCAAAATGAGTGGTAACCATTTCTTTATCTCTCTAACCGGTGCAGATAATTGCGAAATCTTTATTCCCTGGCAAAGGCGATAAGGTCTAAAACTGGAAATAGATCGGAATCATCGGCTGGGTGCTTTTTACCTGCACCAGCAACCACATAAACACCACCATAATGGCTACGCTACCTGCAACAGGTAAGCGTCCCAATACTCTTTCCATAGAGAATTCTGCTTTGGAAGGCAGGAAGTGTAATACAAAACCCATCACCATTACCCAGAACACCGCTGTATAACCGTTGTACAGTTCTACCGCAATTTCCGGCTGGAAGTCGTAGAATACCTGGTGTATCAGCGACCAGGCATCATGGAAGGTAGCTGCCTTGAAGAATACCCAGCAGAAACACACGAAATGGAAGGTGATCAGGATACCCAGTATTTTGAAGAAGGTGGCTTTCCCACCTGAAATCACTGTTTTACTCTTTTTCAGCCAGTCGATGCGCACCTTGTCTATGGCCAGTGCACCACCGTGCAGTGCCCCCCAGAAGATAAAGTTCCAGCTGGCACCATGCCAGAAGCCACCAATCAGCATGGTCAGCGCCAGGTTAATATACTGACGCACCTTGCCTTTACGGTTACCTCCGAGTGGAATGTAAATGTAATCTCTCAACCAGCTGGATAATGAAATATGCCAGCGGCGCCAGAACTCTGTGATAGAAGAACTCTGGTAAGGAGAATCGAAGTTAGGCGGGATCTTAAAGCCGGTCCAGCGGGCAATACCCAACGCCATATCGGAATAACCGGAGAAATCACAATAGATCACTAACGCATATCCATACACGCCGATTAAACATTCCAGCCCCGTATGCTTGCTAGGATCATCAAAAATGTATTGTACAAAGTTCTGGTAGATGAAATCCGATATTATTATTTTCTTGAACAGCCCAGCCATAATCAGGTACATCCCCTTACCGATATCTTCTGAACTCAGGCGGTAAGGCTGCGAGATCTGCGGGATAAAATCTGCCGCACGCACAATAGGCCCCATCATCAGTTTCGGAAAAAACGAAAGGAAGAACAGGTAGTCCATGAAATTGCTCACCGGCTTAATTTCATCGCGATACACATCTATCGTATAGCTCAGGTTCTCGAACGTATAGAAAGAAATACCGATAGGCAGAATTAAGCTTAACGGATGTATATGTCCGGATGTAAAGTCATTGACAATGCCAATGAAAAAGTTGGTGTACTTGAAATAAAACAGCAACCCGATATTCAGCAGGATACTAATGACCAGCAATGATTTCTTCTTCCTTTTATCCTGGCTCTGATGAATCCACCGGGATAAATTAAAATCTACGATCGCTGAAAGTATCACCAGTCCTACATAATAACCACAGGCTTTATAAAAGAAATAAAGCGAAAACACGGTATAAATCCACACTCTGGCTGTTTTACTTCTGCTGGCAAGCAGATAGCAAAACATGAACAAAGCAAAGAAATAAAAGAAGAAGCCACTGTTAAAGAGAACTGGATTCTTCTCATTGTACAACAGCTCTGAAAGCAGCTCATTAACGTTGATGATCATCGGAGGTAACTGGATTTTTCTTTGTTTGCTGTAAATAATGTGAGTAAGACTGTTGCAGGGCTTCGTATAATAATTGTCCCTGCACCTGGTATCCTCTCACATTAAAATGAATATGATCTGGCGCCCACGCCCCTGCAAATCTATCTTTCTGCGCTTTATTTACTGCATTAAAATTCCAGCAGGCAATACCATGCTGTCTGGCATATCCCATGATTTGCTGAGTTACCATGGAGATATATGGGTTTGGATAATACGCTGTATGGTATATCATCCTGTATTTTTTCTTGCCTATTTTCTTCCTGACACCTTTCCTTACAGCACGCATACAATCCGGTGGAGTAGTCAACAGAATATTTACGGCAGGATTTTGTTCCCGGATGAGTGTAACGGCTTTATCTATTTCATCTCTGAAGGCCAGTGGGTCCAGTCGGCCATAAGCTTCATTGGTACCCAGGGAGATGATAACAAGCTGAGGTTTCAGCACTGCCATCTGCGCTAGGAGGATATTACTGATTTCATTATAATGCTGATACATCGCACCGTTGATACCAACGCTATGATACAGCACGCCATTACGTCCGTTCTGCATAACGGCGCCGTAGAAGCGGAAAGGGCCGTTGCTGGTGCCTTCCCATCTTACCTGGAATGACTGGGAGGTTTGTAAAAAATCCAGGGTAGCCATGCTCAGGGTAGATGAACCGGGAAAAGGTGCAGGCGTTACCGTTACTGAAGCATCCGGCGCTACCACTGTATTATTCGTATTTCCGGCATCATAAAGCAATTGCACCTTGCGGAAATTATTGTCCATGCTGCCATCTGGTTTACCAGCGAAAGACAGGGTGGGCGCATCGTTCTGGGAAGTGATGGCAATACCGCCAGGTCCCAGCACATCCGATTTGTTACGGTCTACTACGCGTTCCGACGACCATCTCACGGTGCTGTTCCACCTGAAATCTTCCGGACCATTGGTACCGGCCAGACTGTAAGGGAAAATATATCCTCTGCCGGCATAACCAAACTGCTGTTGCAGCAGGCTTGCCGTTGCCAGCGGGAAATAGCCTGCCTGCACATGGGAATCTCCCAGGTGAAGGATGGATATTACATTACTATCTGCTGCAGAAAGGGAGTGAAAAACATTGTATAGCGCAGTGTCCTGCTGAATGTTGTTGACGTTTACCTGTTGTGCATAAGTTGTAATACCGGCGAGTAACAATGATAGCACTGCCACCCATCTTTTACTAAGGTTGTTGTGCCAGCCTGTATTCATTCATAATAGCTTTATAAAGCAGCGACCCTACCTTGGCTGCTCCCGTTCTGTTAAAGTGTGTATAGTCCTTGTTGGCCATCACTGTGTCTCCCTCTACCCACTTTACCATGGATCCCTCGCCACCCATCGCGGCATAGAGATTCCAATACGCGGTACCGTGACCGGCAGCCAGGTCATGCTGTACTTTCAGCAATGCTTCAACGCCTGGTGCGGTTATATATTTGTCGGCTTTTCTATAAGATTTATCTGCGGCACCTATGATCAGGAAAGAGGTTCCCGGCAGATCCTGCCGCAGGGAATCCAGGACTTTCTTCATCGGGCGCTCAAACCAGCTATAGTCGGTCAGCTCCGGGCGGAACAATATATTGGCGCCATAGTGCATCACGATGAGATCGTACGGGCGTTCCTGCTGCATGCGGCGTACCATGTCGGCCGACAGGCGACCCAGTTCAATACCACTGATACCTCTGAACGAGTAGTTATCTACATAAATACCATTGCCGTTCTCAAAGCAAAGTCCATAAAAAGGCTGTGCGGCACCAGAGTAGCGGAGCATTACAGACGGTTGTGCAGTATCCTGTTGCAGATCCAGCCTGTTTACTTCTGCATTTCCTGAAAGCGTATAGGCTTTATCGTTAATGGTAACGGTGCCTGCACTTGCAGGACCGTATAAAAGTGATACCTCCTGGAATTTATCCAGCAGGGGTTTCTTCACAGGAGAATACTTTACCCAGCTGCTACCACCCGGATAAAAGGTATGTCCGGATAAACCCAGTGTAATATTGGAGGGGGGTGAATTTTTATAGTGGTAATCTTTCCAGTCGGTAGAGAACGTGTGGGTGATCGTTGTTCTGAAAGAAGCCACTACAGAGGTTACCGGCACAAAGCCTACACCTGCGCCACCAAAGAAACGCTGCAAACTGTCGCGCAGATCGCTGGTGATCAGGTCACCCTCAATCATGGAGTCACCGAAATAAGCAATACGCACTTTGCGGCGTTTGCCTGCTTTCAGTTCTTTCAGAGCTGCCAGGAATTGCTTCATACCTACCACAGAATCACCTGGTATAGGGGAAGCATAATCCAGGATGCCGGTGTACGACATAAAATCATGGGTGCCGTCCGGATTGGGCACATGAGGGTTGCCAGCAATACTATTGCTGTCTAAACCAGAAAGCTTACTGCTGTCGTTTCCGGCAGCAGTAAGCTTTTGGTTGTCCGGGGAAGGAGGTGTTGTTCTCAGATCTGATAACATATCCACTTTCCGGAATTGAAAATCCTTATATGAAAAGCTGTAATTAAGCTGTGAAAGCCCTAACAGGCATACTAATGTTCCTAAAATAATATAGAACGGATAGGCAGACTTATTTTTGCCGGACATAGTTAATAATCAGTTAGCACATCACTGATCGCCAGCTGCCGGCATGCCTACGGTTAACCATTGTTTGGAGTCCGTTGCCACGCTATCCATGCTTGCGTCCAGCTTATACAATTTATAGCGGTTAATAATATTAGTCACTCTCCTTATCCACTCATGACCGGCAGAGGAATAACCGCTATGGTTCATTTTTTTGAGCCATACGGAAAATTCCGGGTTACCTTTCATTTGCCCAAACCATTTCTTACTTGCCAACAGCTCCACAAAATGCTCATAGGAGGCCATGTCGGTTACATACTGTTTGTACACAGAGCGATGTCCTGGCTTAATCTGAGAAATGTTATTCTTACCTACAATTCCAAAGTGGTTATGCAGCAATTTCGCATTTCTACTGGTTCCGGTGCCTGATTCCAGCATCGCTATTCCTAGAATAACACTGGCCGGGATACCGGTTTCCTGCATCAGCTCTACTGATACTGGTTTAAATTTCTTTAAATAATTGTTTGTGGATTGTTGTGCAAACCCAACATTGCTGAGCATTAGCAATAATAACACCGCACATAACCATACTGTCCTCTTAAAGAATGATGAAATTCTCATGGTAGTACTTTTTGTATCAGGTGATAGTTTTCTCTGTGTTTTCAGCATCACTTTCTTCCTCACATATCAACGATGATCACACCGCAATATTACTTTAAAAATTTAAATAATACGTCTCTTCGTCTTCTTCTTATCTATCCCGTTAATCGTTTGTTAAAAATATTGTACCCTTATATTTGTGCTAATCCCCTTTGATGCGGCAATGTGCCATACCAAAGGGGATTTTTTGCTACAAAAGCCTAGCTTCTTGCAAAGACTATGCCGTTAAACTGTTTCTTGGGCTTTCTAGCTGTTACTGATAAGTTAAACCAGGCAGCAAACGCTAGTAGCCGGTTACTTTATCAGACTGATTTTCAATTCGTTAAGTTGTTCCTGACTGATCTCAGCAGGTGCATCCAGCATCACATCGCGACCTGAGTTGTTCTTCGGGAAAGCGATAAAGTCACGGATACTTTCACTGCCACCCAGTAGCGAACACAGACGGTCAAATCCTAAGGCAATACCTCCATGTGGTGGTGCACCATACTCAAATGCACCTAACAGAAAGCCAAATTTATGTTCTGCCTCTTCTTTGCTCATTCCCAGGGCTRCAAACATTTTCTGCTGCAGGTCGCGCTGGAAAATACGAATAGAGCCACCACCTATCTCTGTACCATTTAATACTATATCGTAGGCGTTTGCCTTGATTTTACCATATTGGGAAGGATCATCCATCAGAGCTATCTGCTCTGGCTTTGGCGATGTAAACGGATGGTGACGGGCCACCCAGCGATTCTCTTCTTCGGCGTACTCAAATAACGGAAAGTCTATTACCCACAACGGTTTAAACTCGTTTTTGTTGCGGAATCCGAGGCGTTCGCCCATTTCAAGGCGGAGTTCGCTGGCAGCTTTACGAGTGCGCTCTTCCTTGCCAGCCAGCACCAGGATAAGATCTCCGGGTTGCGCCTGACATTTTTGCGCCCATAATTTTAATTGCTCCTCGTCAAAAAACTTATCCACAGAGCTCTTCAACGTGCCATCGGTGTTGTACCTCACATATACGAGGCCACTCATACCAATTTGCGGACGCTTCACCCACTCTGTCAGTTCATCCAGTTGCTTCCGGGTGTAATCCACACAGCCTTTCGCTGCAATGGCCACTACCAGTTCTGCATCATCAAACACTTTAAAGCCTTTTTCCTTTACAGTATCGTTCAGGTKAACCAGCTTCATTTCAAAGCGGATATCCGGTTTATCGTTACCATAATATTCCATGGCATCGTCGAATGTCATTCTTGGGAACGCATCCGGGAACTCGATTCCTTTTATTTCTCTGAAGATGTGCTTCAGCATATGCTCAAAGGTGGTCAGGATATCTTCCTGCTCCACAAAGCTCATCTCACAGTCGATCTGTGTAAACTCCGGCTGACGATCTGCACGCAGATCCTCATCTCTGAAGCATTTAACGATCTGGTAGTAACGGTCGTACCCACTCACCATCAGCAATTGCTTGAAAGTTTGCGGAGACTGTGGCAGACCATAGAACTGGTTAGGGTTCATACGGCTGGGTACTACGAAATCGCGGGCACCTTCCGGAGTAGAATTAATCAGGAAAGGCGTTTCTATATCCATGAAGCCAGCACTATTCAGATAGTTACGTACAACACGTCCTATGTTGTAGCGCAGTTCCAGGTTTTGTCTAACTATATTACGACGGAGATCGAGGAAACGGTATTTCATACGCAGTTCATCGCCGCCATCTGTATCATCCTGAATAGTAAACGGCGGTGTCTTGGCCGCATTGAGGATGGTAAAATCGCTCACCGTGATTTCGATATCACCGGTGGGGATGTTTTTATTTTTATTGGAACGCTCGGTTACGGTACCTTTTACCTGGATAACAAATTCACGGCCCAGGGGCTGTGCATCCAGTTTGGCATTCAGGCTTTCGCCGAATAACAATTGAGTAATACCATAACGATCTCGCAGATCAAAAAAATTGATGCTGCCAAACTTTCTTACTGTCTGTATCCATCCGGCCAAAGTTACTTCCTGGCCCACCTGTTCCATTCGTAATTCCCCGCAAGTGTGCGTCCTATACATGCGTAAATAGTTGATTTAGTTAGTTTTATGGTTGACATACGGGACAAGCTGTCATCAAATGGCGACCACTATCCAGTTGTTCACTTAGACCCATAAGGGGGGCAAAGATACGGTTTGGATCGGGCATTTTATGCCCGATGTATGTTAAAAATATCGCTGTAAGGCTATTTCCGGCATCAGTGGGGCATTGGCAACAAGCACATCCCTGAAATGAGCCGCCATAAAAGGCGCTAACGAGCATCCCTTCGTACCAAGTCCGTTAAATATCCCAATAACAGGGTAATTGGGGTGAAAACCGGCAATAGGGCGCCGGTCATTCCCGGAAGGCCTCACGGCCGACAAATGGTCTACCACCTCATAAGGCACCTTTAAAAGCTGCCCAAGCCGCTGTTCCAATACTTCCCGCTGAGTAGCCGTTGGATGGTCATCTTCATAATCCCATACAAAAGAAGACCCCGCCCAGAACACCCCATTTTCCTGAGGCACCAGGGTAATGCCCTTCTTTATAATATCAGTTGTTTCCAGACCCGGTACTTTCACCAGCAACACTTCCCCTTTATTAGGCAGAAATTTGACCGACTTAAAAAAAGAAAGTGTCGTAGTGGCAACTCCATCACAAAAGATAATCTTGCCGGCTTCTATATCTCCGTATATAACACGGGTGGAAGAAATCTCCAGGGCGGCCATATCAAAATGCGTTTCCAGCAATGCCTCCTGCCCTATTAAATACTGCCGGTAAGCGGGCAACAGCGATCGCAGGTTCACCGTGGCCCCATTCACAATGGCTGCACCAAAAGGCTGATCCAGGAAAGATTCATACTTCAGCGCCGCCGGCAATTCCGTATAGTCATTGACAGTGGTTTTGTTTAAAAATGCCTCCCGCATCTGAGCGGACGGGAACACTGTCCATAGTTGACGTTCTGTAAAAACCGGTACCTGCAGCAAAGCAGAAAGCTGCGAATAGGTATCTTTTGCAAACGGATAAATAATATCATACATCCAGGCCGGCTCAAAGCGGCGGCCAGACACCGGGTTGATAATCCCGGCAGCCACCCTGGAAGCGCTGTTGGGTTTGGCGTCATCGATAACGATTACCTTTTTCCCTGCCTGTAGTAAGAACCAGCTCAGCATAGTCCCCGCAATTCCCTGCCCTATAATAAGGTAATCTGCTTTTTTCATGGAAAACAAAGATAGAAATTACGAATTAGGAATTACGAATTACGGATTTGTACGTAGATAACATCGGATAATATCCGCGTTTACCATCTACCCACAAATCCGTAATTCGTAATTCCTAATTCGTAATTCTCCCTACTCGGTCACTTTCACATTCAATCCCGCACTGTGCGCAGAAAACTCCGGTGCATACATACACTGTGCAGTGCTGACACCATTGGAGAACTTACCCTGATGCGTAACGAACAGCGTATATTCAAAAACGTAGGTTCCTTTTGGCAAATAGCTGAAGAAGAAATCAGTAGATGCGTCTTTAGTGCTTTCATAATAGCTCAGTCCACCCTGCCATTTGCTGGCGCTGATCACATTGGTAGGCTCAAAACAAGCCGCCCGCATGTCTTTCAGGTGAATGTATTCCATGGTTCTGTCAGCACGCAATACAATTCGCACTTTCACCTTATCACCTACTTTTAGTTCATTACCATCTGTGATTTTAGTCAGTACTGGTCCTTTTTCGCTGTTCACTTCTATGAACAATTCTTTTTCCAGTACCAGCGGCGTTTTAGCGGTAGTGATTTTGTCCAGATCCTCGAAATACTGCCAGTACACAGCGCCCCAGGAAGGCTGTCCTTTGCTGTCCTGTACGGTAACGCTGATATGACCCATATCCGCCTTCACCGCTTTACCATCAATCTTTTCCTTGAAATATCCGGTGCCGGCTTCCGTAGCGGCAGGTTTCACGGTGGTAGTACCTAACTGCACGGTTACTTCCGGGTTGGCTGCCAACCAGTTGCTGCCTTGCAGCAACATAGCATAACAGGCGTCTGCTGTAGCTTTGGTGGTATTCCAGTTATTGGTTTGTTTGTTTTTCAGCAACCATGTTTTCAGGTCGGCTACTGCTTCTGCATCTTTACCTACTACCTGGAAGACTTCTATCAGCAATGCCTGCGTTTCAATAGGCGCCTGCTGCCAGCTGTAACCAGCCGTTACATCTTTCCAGTACATGCCCATTTCCTTGCTGTTCATCGCCGTTTCTTTCAGCGATTTTAATATAGCCTTAGGTGTTATTGCATCCCCCTTTCTGAAGAGCGACAGCGCGATCATACCTTGCGCATACCTGTTTTGTTTGGTCCAGTATTGCTGTTCCTGTGCAAAGAAGAAATCAAATGATTTTTTCATAGCGGCAGGCACCGGCCGGTCAAAGAAGCTACGTGCATACAGATAGTGGATCTGTTCCGAGCTGATCTGTTGCTGCTTCAGATTGGCTTTTACTTTCAACAGATCGTAATAATCTTTATCCAGTTTTTTATCCAGGTAGTCGATGGCTTTGTTGGCCATGCTAATGGCTACCGGATCTTTTATCTGTGCCAGTTGTTGCAGATGTCCAATTCCTGCAACTATATATTGCGTAATGAAGCGGTCTTCCCACATACCGGAGAACCAGGAGAAAGCGCCATTAGGTAATTGTTTGGCCGCCAGCTGATCCAGTGCTGTTTTTCTCTCTTTCTGCATACGTTGCAGATCGAATAACAGTGCAATGTTCTTTTTCTGCTGTGCTTCATTCTTAGCTTCCAGCACCCACGGTGTTTGTTGCAGCAATACGGCTTTCAGCTCTTCATTTTTTTGCAGGTTGCTCTGCAGCGCAGCGGTATCTGAAATTTTCCATTTTTCGAAGATGGTTTTCAGACCAGGCGTTGCATCTGTAATATGCGTGGCCAGTGCGTTTGCATAGTAGCGGTTAAATACCTGTTCTGCACATTCATACGGATACTCCATCAGGTAAGGCAATGCCTGTACAGCGTACCAGGCTGGATTGCTGGTGTATTCTACTGTTACTGCATGTTGTACCAATGTTTGGGAACTATCGCTATGCAACAGTTTTTCGAAAGTAAAATCATGTTTACCATCACCACGAACCGGCAGTGGCAGGGCTTCTGTTACCAGCATCCGGTTGGTTAATACCGGCAGTGCATTTTCTTCTCCATCACTAAAGTTGGCTGCCTGTGCTGTAACCCGGTAAATCAGCGCGCTCTGGAAACCATGCGGTATCTGTATCGGGAAACTTACTACGGTGCTCTGTCCTGCTTTGGCAGTGAAATGCTGTAGTGGGAAAATATTCTGGAACCATCCGTCAACCGGCTGCATGGTAGTTGCATCCAGCAATTCCAGGTGGGCCTGTCCTATCAGTAAGGTATCGGAGAGGTTGCTCACTTTGGCGGTGAACTCCATTTTATCACCTTCACGTACAAAACGTGGTGTGTTAGGTTGTACCATCAGCACTTTCTGCGTAACGATACTGGCGCTGGTCATGCCGAAGGACAGATCTTTTGTATGGGCCAATGCCTGGAAGTTCCATTTGGTTAAGGCTTCCGGCATGGTGAATTCAAAAGTGATGTTACCATCTTTATCTGTGCGGAGATCCGGGAAGAAGAAGGCTGTTTCCTGGAAGTTTTTGCGGATAGATGGAGCGGGAGCCTCATTGCCGGCAGATTTGTCTGCGTCGGCTTTATCCTTAGCCTTTCCATAGCCTACTGTGACTACAGATTCTGCCAGAGCGGCTGGTGGGGGCGCGGGAGCCGCATCCTGTAGCGCAGCCTCATTTTGTATTCCTCCTACTCTACCCCTTACGGCACCAGCGACACTTTTTTTGCTAAGCATAGCCGCCATCGGAGCACGCTCATACATCCTGTCTCCCCCACCTTCTTCCATCACCCAATCAAACAAATTCAACGCATCATACGTTTTGCCATCACTGGCATAACCCGGCGTTTCATGTTCATACTGAAGCGAGGACACTTCCATTTTGAAGCTTTCATGACCATTAAACTGGGTAATGCCATTTGCATTGGGATAGATATATGGAATGCTCCAGTTATGCTTCACGAAAGCATCTAAAGAAGCATCGTACATAGATGCCAGCATTTCTGCTGCTACTTTTTCGTTTTTGTAACCGGAAATCTGAGCCGTCCATTTTTCCTTTTCGCCGGGCAATAGTTTATCACGATGTGTACCAAGTTTTACCTGCAGCTCCTTGTTATCCCAGGGAACGGAAACATCCATTTGTCCATTAAATACACGGTTATCTTTTACAAACACATAGGCTACCTGTATACCTCCTCTGCTGTTTTCTGTCACCGGGTATTCCAGTTTTTTAATATCAGAAAGCTCCAGGCTGGTACGTTCTTCTTTGCTGATAGCTGTCACTTTGGATTGAATGATATGGAGGTCTTTGGCAGATGTACCTAATAAGATCTCTGCTGTTTTTCCGGGCTCCACTGCAGCTTCTGATTGATAAGACCACAGATAGGCGGGCGCAGACAGGCTTTTAGCTTTTACATCAATCAACTCGAAAGTTGCTTTCTGTATCACCGGTTCGTTGTTCTTGTCTTTCGTGCTTACTTCCAGTTCATAAAAACCAGGTGTTAATTTGGATGTATTGAAAGCAATCTTTCCATCCGGGCTGCTGGCAACGGTTTCGTTCACAACGGCCGCCTGGCGGGGCCATGTTTTATCATCGGCTTCGTCTTTATATATATCTACCGGAAATGCCTGTACGTAACTGGCTTCATCCATTACAAACTGGTCAGGTGCTTCCCAGTAACGTGGGCGCAACAGGCGTTTGTTAGGTTGCAGCGGCTTCAGTTGCAGTGAGAAAGTAGCTGGTTCATAAGCACCATTCAGGTTTTTGGAGAAGATCCTGATGTCCTGTAAGTCCTTTTGCTCCATGCGATCAGGTGCATTCACCGCAATTTCCATAGACTGGTAACCCACGCTTACGGATTGGTCACCACTGCGCGTTTCACCATTCAGATCAGTTACATCAGCATGTACCACGTAGGTAAAAACTGGCTTGTTGGCTGGATCTACCGTCTTATCTGTGATAGCAGGGAATTTCACCGTAAAGGCGCCATTGGCATCTGTAGTGGTTTCTCCGTGTACAATTTCACGGGAAGAACCGTATGGGATGGATATCTTATAAAATAACCAGGGATAAGGATACCGCACCCGGCGTTCCACCCTGTATTTTACTTTGGCACCATCTATATTGTTACCGGCGTAGGCCAATGCTTTGGCAGTAGCGGTAACGGTATCGCCTAAACGATAGCTGCTTTTTACGGTATCAAATGCTACATAAAACTTAGGTCGTTTATATTCTTCTACTTTGAAGGCAAGAAATGCATCTGCTTTATCATCTCTCAGGCTAAAACTGCCATTCATACGGCCTTCCGGTAATACAAATTTTCCGGAATAAGCACCGTATTCATTGGTGGTGACTTTGATAGAGTCTACCTTATCTCCATTCACATCATACAAAAACACGGTAGTCTGATAGTTGGCCAGGATATCGCTCTGTGTTTCTTTGGAACGCTTCTTTAGTACAATTCCTTTGAAGTAAAGGATTTGACCCGGGCGATAAATACTTCTGTCGGCGAAAAGGAAGGTTTGAGGGGAAGGCGCCGGAGTATTCTCTCCCTGCGTATAGAAGTACTTATAATCATCTTCATATAGTTCATCCGCACCATTCTTCCAGTGCAGACGTAAGCGGCCACCCTCTTTAGTGGGAGCCAGCTTTACGCTGCCATCTTTCCCGGCCACCAGCGATTGTTGCAGTATCCAGGTGTCGTAGTCTCCGCCATTTCTCAGCTTTTTCACATCAACACTTATTCCACTCAGTGGCTTGCCGCTAGTACGGTCCAAGGCATAGTAGGTGTCATTATTTTCTACGTAGCCGATACCAGATACCCAGGTCAGGTGTATGGCAATAGGATTATCTTTTACGACAAACTTAGGGTCCACGCTGGACAACAGCATATAATGTCCTGCCGGCAGGGCATCTATCTTTATTTCTGCTTTATGAGTGATGTAATCCTTAGGGTCTGGCAATGCCTGTTCCCATGCCTTTACCACAGGGCGGCCAAGGATCATTTTCAGGTAAGCATTTTCTTTAGTGCTATAGTTATTTTGCGCCTTTTGTAATGATTGCAAAAATGCCTCATCTACCTTCACGAGGCGCAGGTATATTTTATTAATATTCTGGTATCTCACGAGGGCGCGGAACGGGAGTGCCGGTACGTTTACGGCCTCTGTTACCAGTTCTATGGATATTGCCATGATCTGGTCCCGTATCATAGCACAAGCGATACCACCATCGGATTTCGGAGCCAGCTCTATGGCTTTATCGCAGATGGCTTTTGCCTTTCTCATGGCTTCGCCTTTTCCTTCTTTTTCCGATTGTCCCTGTTGCAGGTAATAAGCTGCCTGTAACTGCAATACATTGGTTACTTCGGGCTGGCCGGTGTAGGTCAGCAACATCTGGTCCAGCGCCTGCAGGTAAAGCGTTTCTTTATTTTCCATTACCGCCACCTGGTTCATGTAGGAGATTCTTTCTACATCAACGTCCATTAGTGCGGCTTTATCACCGGCATGTAAGTGGATCAGTTCCTGCAAAATCAGCAGGGCATGGTATTGCAGGGAAGTGCTATCCGTAGTGGTAAAATGATGTGCAGCAAAAGTTGTTGCAGGAGCAAAAGCAGCGGGATCTGTCAGCTCAAATTGATTACCCGGTTTGGTCACCCCGGATTCGTCGTACTTGAAATAATCCAGTGCGCGATGCGCGAGCAAATCGTATAAAGTTCCCCGCAGTGCGCGTGTATTTCCCTTATGAAGAATGGGATCAAACGCGGAGAGGTCAGTCTTTTCCAGCAGCGCTTTATCCGACAGGGAAGCCTGGTAGGTGGCTGTAATTTGCTGATGCAGCTTATCGGCACCCCAGGTGGTGATGTCCGTTCCTTCATCATTGGCGATGGTGGTACGGTTATAAAACCGATAGCGGTTATGCCTAAAATACTGGAGCAACATATCCCCTTTGATACTTTGCAGTATGGCCTTTTGGGCACCGGTGGCGGCAGCAATCTGCTGGTCCATTTTCTGCATGTTCTGCAGGGTGCTGCTGTCGTTGATCTGGGCGTTGTACTTCAGCTGAAAGATCAGGGCCTTGATTTGTTGCACGGTTACCTTGTCTTTCACTGCGTGTGCGTAGATGTCATTCGCCACTTCCAGTGCGGATTTAGGCAATCCTTTTTCTTCCAGCGCTGCTATCTTCTTCCACGAGTTATCATAATTAAACTGGGCCATCATCTTGTTGCTACTAAAGATTAAAACAATGAATATTCCGATGAATAAACGCATATAGGATCGTTATTTACAGTAAGTTACTTCTTTTAGAGAGGATGCAGGAACCTCTATGGTTTCCATAAATGGGGACAAAAAAGGGTGAAAAGTGATGGAATGACTCCCGCTCACTTTTCACCCGTTATATTTTTTACCGGCAGATAATTATGCCAGTACTGCTTTCTTGCTCAGTACTTCTGCCATTGTTTTACCAATGTTAGCAGGGCTTTCTACTACGGTTACACCGCATTCAGCCATGATCTTCATTTTTGCAGCAGCAGTATCTTCTGCACCACCAATGATCGCACCTGCGTGACCCATACGACGTCCCGGAGGAGCTGTCTGGCCAGCGATGAAACCTACAACTGGTTTAGTACCATGTTCTTTGATCCACTGGGCCGCTTCTGCTTCCATGCTACCACCAATTTCACCGATCATGATGATACCTTCTGTTTCAGGATCATTCATCAGCAGTTCTACCGCATCTTTGGTAGGTGTACCGATGATTGGATCTCCACCAATACCGATCGCTGTAGAAACGCCTAAACCAGCTTTAACTACCTGGTCAGCAGCTTCGTAAGTTAAAGTACCTGATTTAGAAACGATACCGATTTTACCTTTTTTGAAGATGAAGCCAGGCATGATACCTACTTTAGCTTCGTCTGCAGTAATAACACCAGGGCAGTTTGGTCCGATCAGGCGGGTAGTGGTCCCTTGCAGGAAGTTTTTCGCTTTGATCATATCCTGCACAGGAATACCTTCTGTGATACATACCACCAGCGCAATTCCTGCTTCGGTAGCTTCCATGATTGCATCAGCTGCAAAAGCCGGAGGTACAAAAATGATAGAAACATTTGCACCGGTTGCTTTTACTGCATCGGCCACCGTATTGAATACCGGGCGTTCCAGATGCGTGCTGCCACCTTTACCCGGTGTAACACCACCCACTACCTGGGTACCATATTCAATCATCTGAGTAGCATGGAATGTACCTTCAGTACCGGTAAATCCCTGAACAATCACTTTACTATCCTTATTAACTAAAACACTCATCGCGCTTGTTTTATTGGTTTAATGTTATATGTCTGATTCTTCTGGACGGCAAAAATAAGCCGATTTCTATAATTCTGCAATTTAGCACCTTTAAGATAAAGCTACCAATTGGTTTAGAAAATAATTGGCCACTCCGGGATATCTTAACCTGAATTTAGCAGGCGCCATATTCATATTAAAATAAATTACACACTATTTACACCTGAACTACATCAAAAAAAGATTCCCGGGAGTTCGACTTTAGTCTGCAACTACCGGGAATAATAATGTATTAAAAGAAAAAATATCTTTCGTTTAAGCTTTCTCTCCCCCCTRCTCTTTCTTCAGCTGATCCCGCCATTTACCATCTTTAAACATTTCCAGCTGCCGCATTTCCTTGGCTTCCCGCAGGAACTCAGACGCAAAAATAAAGTCGTTTAATTGCTGATCCTTGCTGAATACGATGTCTTTATTACTACCCTCCCATTGCTTCTGGCCCTGGTACATATATACAATATGGTCACCGCTTTCCATTACGGTATTCATATCGTGGGTATTGATAACGGTAGTGATATTGTATTCTTTGGTCAGCTCTGTGATAAGCTTATCTATGAGCAACGAGGTTTGTGGATCCAGACCGGAATTAGGTTCATCGCAGAAAAGATACTTTGGATTGAGTACGATGGCGCGGGCAATACCTACTCTCTTCTTCATACCACCGCTGATTTCAGCAGGAAATTTCTTGGCTGCTTCTTTCAGTTGTACCCTTTCCAGGCACTCTTCCACACGGGCTTTCTTTTCTTTGATACTGCCGGTACCGAACATTTCCAGGGGAAACATCACATTTTGTTCTACGGTCATACTGTCGAACAGGGCAGAACCCTGGAACAGCATACCTATTTCCTGGCGTACTACTTTCTTTTCCTTTTCGTCCATGGCGGTAAAGTCCTGATTGTCATACAGTACTTTTCCCTGATCCACGCCCATTAGCCCCACGATGCATTTCATCATCACGGTTTTTCCACTACCGCTGGAACCGATGATCAGGTTAACCTTACCGGGCTCCATGATTGTTGATACGCCCTTTAGTATTTCCTTTTCGCCAAAGCTCTTTCTTATGTCTTGCAGTTCAATCATGATTACAGTAATATAGCCGTTAACGCATAGTCCATAAATAATATCAGCACACAGCTCACCACAACGGAGGTGGTACTGGCCTTACCTATTTCCAGTGCTCCACCGGAAACATTGTAGCCATAATAGGCCGATACGCTGGCGATAATAAATCCGAACGTATAGGATTTGGCCATCGCAAAAAATACGTTGTAAGCCTTAAACTCCTGCCGGAGCCCTTGCATAAACTGTTCACCGGAAAGAACTCCAGACAGTTCACCTGCAGCCTTTCCACCATAAATACCGAGGAAACCAGCAATGGCTACCAATACAGGTATCATCAATACGGCAGCCATAATTTTGGGGGCAATCAGGTATCCTTTGGTATTGATCCCCATAATTTCCAGGGCATCAATCTGTTCGGATATCCGCATATTACCCAGCTCAGAAGCTATTTTAGAACCCACCACACCGGCCAGTACAATACAGGTCAGTGTAGGCGCAAATTCCAGGATAATGGTATCACGTACCACCTGTGCGATGGTACTTCTGGGGATGATAGGACTTACCAGCTGATAAGCTGTTTGCAAAGTAGTTACACCTCCCATAAACAGGGAAATAATAAATACTATCCCAAACGACCCTACGCCGATATCCACACATTGCTGCATAAATTGCTTCCAGTACATCTTCATGTTTTCCGGACGGGAAAACATGCCTTTAAGCATGAGCAGGAAATTTCCGAAATGATAGAAGAATTTGAACTCCATAACTGACCAAAGATAGGAAGGATTTTTTCAATCAGATCCTAATTTAAGATTTAATACAGCCGTTAACGTAAACTACTCACCAACAAACGTTTTAAACTGCGCTCAATAATTTCCCCCATAGTTTTGCAACGGGAAAAAACTGCATCATGATAATATTCCGCCAGTTCGTTGCCCAACTGCTGTATTTTTTCAGGGAACGAAACCCGGTCCGTCATAATCACATCCCGGAGGTCTTTGATACGGTGCCGCTGCACTTTTATACGGCGCGCAATAACGGCCCGCTCCTCCTGCTGATACTGTTTCACTACCTCTGCATTGAGATGCTTAATGGCTAAATCCACAAATATCTTGTTCTCCTTAAAATACTGCGGCATATATAAAGTACGTCTGCCTTCATAAAACTGCTGATCAAAATCGATGGCACGGATACGGAATTGCACATCATCAAAATCAGGGGTAATATCAAAAATGAAATTATAGGAACGCATATCTCCCAACAACCGCACAAAGCAGCGCTCATTAAATTTCACGAACTCTTTGGCGATACGTTTGGGGTTAAATTCCGGCCGGTTCAGGTAGTGCAGAATGAATTGATCTCCCGGCACTCCGGCAATATGTTCTTCTACCAGGGTATTACCATCTATCAGGAAGTTCATCCAGTAGGGAGATAAAATATGCTCCAGTTCCAATCCATAAATACGGGACGCATCGGCTATCTTAATATAAAAATAGTCGTATACTTCGTTGTAATTATTGACGATTTTGATGCGGAACGGATGAGAATTTCCAAAGGTGCAATAGTCGATACGCTCAATATGCAGATGCTCTTCTGCCGCCTGGTCCCCACCTGCTTTCAGGATAGAGTACACCCGCTTCAGGCCCGCATGAATAGGCCCTACCATGCTCTGAGGATAAAACACCGTTTCCCACAAAGTATCTTTCCCCTCTTTATCATACACGGATATCGACTGATCATAATAGCGCAGTTCCTCGTAAGATAAAGGCAGCTTCACTTCCCGCTCATACATTTTGAGGTAGTTGCGGAAAGCAGAGTTAATCGGAAAGAATATTTTCTTACGGGAAATGGTTTGCATAGGATAAATATAGGAAAAAGCGGATTTAAAAAATGAGCGAAGGCAAACATAGATCCTATGTTCATCTTCGCTCATGCTATAAATACTTACATAAGACTATTTCTTTTTCTTCTTCTTTCCTTTCTCTTCTTCCGCTTGTCTGCAGCATTTTTCCTGTGCATCCACTACGGCGATGTTCACCATGTTAACGATTTGTCTTACGGTACTACCCAACTGCAGGATATGTACCGGCTTTTTCATTCCTAACAGAATGGGACCAATCGCATCAAATCCGGCTACTTCCTGTAAAAGGTTATAGGCAATATTACCTGCCGCCAGGTTAGGGAAGATGAGGGTATTCACTTCTTCTTCCAGTAATTCTGTAAACGGATAATTGTCTTTCAGAATCTCTTTGTTAAAGGCCATAGCAGCCTGTATTTCACCATCTACAATCAGGGATGGATCACGTTGTTTCACAATTTCACGGGCTTTGCTCATGGTTTGTGCTTCCGGTGTCTGGCTGCTGCCAAAGTTGGAATATGACAGCATGGCAATGCGTGGTGTAATATTAAAATGCTTCACTTCTTTCGCTACCATCATGGTAATATCTGCCAGTTCTTCTGCAGTAGGATTGAAGTTAACCGTAGTATCGGCGAGGAATAAAGGTCCGCGTTTGGTTTCGATGATATACATACCGGCTACACGTTTCGCGCCTTCTTCCATACCAATTACCTGCAGTGCAGGACGAATGGTATCAGGGTATTTACGGGTAAGACCAGAAATCAGCGCATCAGCTTCACCTGTTTCCACCATCATACAACCGAAGTAGTTACGTTCCCGCATAATCTTACGGGCTTCGTACAGGTTCAGACCTTTACGCTGGCGTTTTTCGAAGAACAGGTCACCAAAGCGATGACGCATTTCCTTCATTTCTTCACTCTTCGGATCGATGATCACTACGTCGTCAATTTCGATAGCGTTTTCCAGCATAAGTTCACGGATACGCGCTTCGTTACCTAACAGGATAGGATGCGCAATCCCTTCATCGTTCACTACCTGTGCCGCCTTCAATACTTTCAGGTTATCTGCTTCCGCAAATACCACCTTCCTTGGATCGCGGCGTGCTTTGGTACCGATCACTCTGAATAACTGGTTGTCCAGTCCCAAACGGTGATTCAGCTCATTCCGGTAAGCTTCCCAATCCGTAATAGGACGGTGTGCCACACCACTATCCATGGCAGCTTTTGCTACAGCAGGCGCCACAGTGCTCAGCAAGCGTGGATCCAGTGGTTTTGGAATGATATATTTAGGTCCGAAGAAAATATTTCGTTCGTTATAGGCCAGGTTCACGATATCGGGCACAGGAGACTTCGCCATTTCAGCCAAAGCTCTTACTGCCGCGAGTTTCATTTCCTCGTTGATTTGTGTGGCTCTAACGTCCAGGGCACCACGGAAAATGTAAGGGAAGCCCAGTACGTTATTTACCTGGTTAGGATAGTCGGAACGACCGGTAGCCATGATGATATCCGGACGGGCAGCAATCGCTGTTTCGTAAGCAATTTCAGGATCCGGATTTGCCATAGCAAATACAATCGGATTCTTACCCATGCTCTTAATCATTTCCGCCGTCACCACGTTACCCACAGAAAGGCCCAGGAACACATCCGCGCCTTTCAAAGCTTCTGCCAGCGTTGTTATTTTTGTATTGGTAACAAACTGTTTATGTCTGTCAGAAAGACCTTCCCGATCTTTATTCAAAACGCCGTCTTTATCAAACATGATAAAGTTTTCCGGCCTGGCACCCAGTGCCACATATAATTTTACGCAGGCCATGGCAGCAGCTCCTGCGCCATTCACTACGATCTTTACTTTTTCTATTTTCTTCTTTACCAGTTCCAGTGCATTCAACAGGGCGGCAGAAGAAATGATGGCCGTACCATGCTGATCATCATGCATGATCGGAATTTTCAGCTCTTTGCGGAGTCTTTCTTCAATTTCAAAACACTCCGGGCTTTTGATATCTTCCAGGTTAATACCACCAAATGTAGGCTCCAGGGCCTTTACAGCGGCAACGAAAGTATCCGGATCTTTTGCATCCAGTTCTATATCGAATACATCTATATCCGCGAATATTTTAAATAATACCGCTTTTCCTTCCATAACCGGTTTGCCGGCTTCCGGACCTATATCTCCTAAACCCAGCACTGCAGTACCATTGCTGATAACGCCCACGAGGTTACCCTTTGCGGTATATTTATAAACGTTTTCTACATCATTAAAAATTTCTTTGCAGGGCTCCGCCACTCCGGGAGAATAAGCGAGTGAAAGATCCCATTGCGATTTTGTGTTCTTTGTAGGTATGACTTCAATTTTACCCGGCCTGCCCTTTGCATGATAGTCTAACGCATCCTGCTTATTCAGTTTCTTTGCCATATAAATATAAAGATTGTTATTGGGCGTGCAATATACGAAGTATTGCATTAAGCACATCCACCCAAATAGTGGGATATGTCCTCATAATTAAGCATTCTAACCATTAAAATTACTTACTTTTACAGCGTTAAACATTCATAAATATCATGATACAACGCATCCAGAGTCTCTATCTGCTATTGGCTGCCGCCGCAGGCGCTGCTGCTCTGTCTTTCGATCTGTGGAAAGCCACGCTTACCAATAGCACTAACCCTGTTTATGTAAACGCCTCCAGCAACTATCTCCTGTTTGTACTGTATATCATTATTATACTACTGTCGCTGGCCACTATTTTCCTTTTTAAGAAACGTAAACTCCAGTTTCGCCTGACAATTTTTAACATTCTTTTTGGTTTTGCCGCCCTCGCTTACCAATATTATGTGGTGCAGCAAACAGCCAATAAATTAAGTTCCGGTGGCGTAAGCATTGTTTCGGCATCCTATCTTCCCGCGTCCTTCCTTCCTATCGTAGTGATCATTTTTTTATTCCTGGCTGTAAGAGGAATTTATAAAGATGAAAAACTGATCAAATCATTGGACAGGCTTAGATAAGCACCGATTTTCATAGGTGTAGACTTAAGGGTAATTACGGGTCATCGGCTATCCGCCGCGGCAGTCCTGGATTTCGGGACTACGCTTAACAATGATCCTATATTGGAAAAGGATATTAAAAAGAACGGCCCGGAGTAATCTCCGGGCCGTTCTTTTTAATATCCTTTTCCAATATACTTACAGGTACTTTCCTGTATAACTATCTTTTACTTTCTTCAACCCATCCGGTACACCAGCGTACAGCAGATTACCACCGCCAACACCACCTTCCGGCCCCAGGTCAATCACCCAATCGGCACTCCTGATTACGTCCAGGTTATGCTCAATCACCAACACTGTATGCCCCTGTTCTATAAGAGYGTTAAAGGAATCCAGTAATTTCTTGATATCATGAAAATGCAGACCGGTAGTAGGTTCATCGAAGATGAACATAATATGTCCCTGCGCTTTTCCTTTACCTAAGAAAGAGGCCAGTTTAACACGCTGCGCTTCTCCACCACTCAGGGTATCGCTGCTTTGTCCGAGTTTTACATAGCCTAATCCCACGCTGCTCAACGGGCGTATTTTATTGCACACATCTTTTTCTTCTTTGAAAAAGTCCAATGCTTCATCCACGCCCATATCCAATACTTCGTAGATATTTTTATTCTTGTAGGTTACTTCCAGCACTTCATCTTTAAACCTTTTGCCACCACAGCTTTCACAGGTAAGATGTACGTCTGCCAGGAACTGCATTTCTACAATTACTTCTCCTTCTCCTTTACATGCGTCACAACGGCCGCCATCTACGTTGAAAGAAAAATGTTTAGGCTGGAAGCCACGCATTTTACTCAGTGGCTGTTTGGAATACAAGTCCCGGATTTCATCGTATGCCTTGATATAAGTAACCGGGTTGGAACGGGATGATTTACCAATAGGATTCTGATCAATCATTTCCACCTGGGTAACATCATCTACTGCACCTTTCAATGCTTTGTGATTACCTACCCTTTCTGCAAATTCACCTTTCAGTTTCATCAGCGCAGGATACAGGATTTGCTTTACCAGCGTGGTTTTACCGGATCCGCTCACACCACTGATCACGGTTAATACCTGTAAAGGAAAATCAACGGTGATATCTTTCAGGTTATGTTGTCTGGCGCCTTCAATGGTGATCGCCTTTTTCCACTTGCGCACTTTCGCAGGGGGATCAATGGTGAACTGACCGCTGAGGTATTTACCCGTCAAACTATTAGCATCTTTTAAAATCTGCGGATAGGTGCCGGCAAAGATCACTTCTCCTCCCAGATGGCTGGCCAGTGGCCCCATATCAATGATATAGTCGGCTTCTTCCATCATCTGCTCATCATGTTCTACCACCACTACCGTGTTGCCCAGGTCACGCAGCTCCTTCAGCACCGCAATCAGGCGATGGGTATCGCGTGCATGCAAACCAATACTTGGTTCATCCAGGATGTACATGGAATTAGTCAGGTTGCTCCCCAGTGTGCGGGTCAGTTGAATACGCTGACTTTCTCCACCACTCAGGGTATTGGCCACCCTGTTTAGGGTAAGGTAGCCCAAACCTACATCCAGTAATGTTTTAAGACGATGATTTATTTCAATGAGAATACGTTTACCTATTTGCTGCTCATATTCATTCAGTTGCAGTGTATCAAACCATTGTTTCAGATCGGACACCGGCAGGTCTACCAGTTCTGCAATATTGCGTTCTCCTACTTTGATGTACAGTGCTTCTTTGCGTAAACGTCCGCCACCACATTCGGGGCAAACAGTACGGCCACGGTAACGCGCCTGCAGTACCCGGTATTGTACCTTGTACAGGTTTTGCTCCACCATTTTAAAGAACTCATTCAGGCCGTAGAAATGTTCATTTCCGGTCCAGAGTAATTTCACCTGTTCATCCGTTAGTTCTGCAATAGGTTTATGCACCGGGAAACCGAACTTACGGGCGGTTTTAATGAGCGCTTCTTTGTATTCGCCCATTTTCTCACCCCGCCAGGGGGCAATAGCGCCTTCAAAAACGCTTAAGCGCTTGTCTGGTATTACCAGGTCGGCATCTATACCCAGTGTTTGTCCGAATCCTTCACAGGTAGGGCATGCACCGTAGGGATTATTGAAGGAGAAGAGGTTAGGCACCGGTTCTTCGAATGCAATGCCATCCAGCTCAAAGCGATTGGCAAAGTGGATGGTTTCCTTTCCATCTACTTCCACATAACAATCGCCTTCACTTTCGTAAAACGCAGTTTGCACACTATCGGCAATCCGATGTTTATCATCTTCCTCAAAATCCTTTACTACCAGGCGATCTATCAGCACCCAGGCATCAGCAGATACTGTTATTTTCTTCTGCTCCAGCAGTTCTTCTATACGTAATAAGCCGGTGCCTTCGCTACCGGGAACGTATAAACGGGAAAAGCCTTTTTGCAGCAGTATATTCAGTTCTTCCTTTACCTCTCTTTTGGCGTGCCGGCGGAAAGGAGCCAACAGCAATACTTTGCTGCCATTTTTCAGCCTGGTGATATAATCTACCACATCGCTTACTTCATGTTTTTTTACCAGATTTCCGGAGATGGGAGAATATGTTTTGCCCACTCTGCCAAACAGTAGCCGGAGATAGTCATAAATTTCCGTCATAGAGCCCACGGTAGACCGGGGAGTACGGGTAATGACTTTTTGCTCAATGGCTATAGCAGGGCAGATGCCTTTGATATAATCTACATCGGGCTTATTCATACGCATCAGGAACTGACGGGCGTAAGAACTTAAGCTTTCAGCATACCTGCGTTGCCCTTCCGCATACAAGGTGTCCATGGTGAGGGAAGACTTCCCTGAACCGGACACACCGGTAACAACTACCAGCTTGCTACGGGGGATAGATACACTTACATTCTTGAGATTATGTACCCTGGCGCCTTTTATGAATATGTGGTCCTGTGGGCTAACTTCCTGAGGATCAATTATACTTGTTTGTTTCTTTACTTTTGTTGCCATGACAGAACAAATTTAAGGGAAAAGATGTTAGTGCAGAAGTTAGGTTTTTATATGCGTCCGTAATACGCTATAAGCTAATAGCGAAAGGCGAAAAGCTATTTTTATTATTTGTTTTATTGAACTATTCTTTTATATTTGCATAGGACCAGATCTATCTCGCTGGATATACCAAAAATTTATCTTTAACTTAAACTGTTCAATATCGCCTAAACTCTACTTAATTAAAACAACCAAACTGGCTGTAATACTGTAATTTATTTACTAACCCGCCTAGTTGTAGAAGTTTATGCAAGTAATGTACAAATTGTGCGATGAGCAGTTGATTACTCTCTTTAAAAAGGGACATTCTTCCGCATTAGAAGAGTTGGTACACCGTCACAAAGACAAGGTGTTCACTTCTATCCTATTACTGGTGAAAGATTCTTTCCTCGCAGAGGATATTTTCCAGGACACCTTCATTAAGATTATTGATACTATCAGAGCTGAACGTTATACGGAGAAAGGGAAGTTTTTACCCTGGGCTATGCGCATTGCACATAATCTGTGTGTAGATCATTTCAGGAAGATCAAGCGTACACCTATGATAAGAACAGGTGATGATAAAGACATCTTTGATGTACTGGGATTCAGTGACAGTTGCGCAGAAGAAAAGATGATTACCCGTCAAAGCCATGACCGCGTTCGCAGAATGCTGGATATGCTGCCGGAAGAGCAACGGGAAGTAATTATTCTCCGCCATTACGCAGAACTAAGTTTTAAAGAAATTGCAGATCTCACGCAAGTGAGTATTAATACAGCATTAGGTCGGATGCGCTACGGTCTGATCAATCTCCGGAAAATGATGACGGAGAAACAAATCTGTCTATGATGAACCCTTTTTTTTGCTTGCCAGCAACGAGCGGCCGGATGTAATGTCCGACCGCTCGGTATTTTAGGGAAACCCTACTGAACTTTTCCTGCTCCTCCTATTCAAAAAACTATACCTTTTCAAATATCATTGCAGCGCCCTGCCCCACCCCCACACACATGGTAGCAAGACCATATTTGGCCCCTGGTCTGCGTTTCATTTCATGTAATAACGTAGTAGTAATACGTACACCGCTACAACCCAACGGATGCCCGATGGCAATCGCTCCTCCATTCACATTTACGATATCAGGATTCAACGCCAGATCACGTATACACGCTATTGATTGCGCAGCGAAAGCTTCATTCAACTCCGCCAGATGCAACTGACCTATAGTGATGCCTGCCCGTTGCAACGCTTTAGTGGAAGCTGGTACCGGACCAATTCCCATGATAGAAGGGTCCACTCCCGCTACCGCCATACTCTTTATTTGMGCCAGTGGTTGCAGGTTAAACTGTTTCAATGCTTTTTCAGACACAATTAATACTGCAGCGGCACCATCATTGATACCGGAAGAATTTCCTGCTGTCACAGAACCATTTTTTGCAAACGCAGGACGCAGTCCGGAAAGCTTTTCCAACGTGGTTTCCCGGGGATGCTCATCTTTTGAAAAGATCACCTGTTCGTCTTTATTAGGTGTAATTTCTACCGGCACAATTTCATCCTGCCATCTACCGGCATCCAATGCCTGTTTGTAAAGGGTTTGGCTGCGCAAAGCAAAAATGTCCTGTTCTTCTCTTCCGATATTCCACTGGTTTGCTACATTTTCTGCTGTTTCTCCCATCGCGTACGGATGATACATGTCTGCCAGCTGCTTATTGGTAAAGCGCCAGCCGATAGTAGTATCATATATCTCCGTTTTGCGGCTGAAAGCTCCATCTGATTTCGGCATTACAAATGGTGCGCGGGTCATACTTTCCACGCCCCCTGCCAGGTACACATCGCCCTCTCCGCACATCACTGCACGGGCAGCATCCATAATGGCCTGCATGCCAGAAGCGCATAAACGATTTACGGTATTACCGGCTACTGTTACTGGTAACCCGGCCAGCAATGCAGCCATACGGGCAACATTCCTGTTATCTTCTCCGGCCTGATTGGCTGCTCCGGCTATCAGATCTTCAATTACAGCGGGATCCAAAGTCGCATTTCTTTTCATTAATGCTTTGATCACATGCGCCAGCAGGTCATCCGGGCGGACAGTGCTTAAAGCGCCACCATAGCGACCTATAGGTGTACGTACTGCATCTACTATGTAAGCAACTTGCATGTAAGTGTTTTGGTTTATATGCAAATAAAACATATCCTGCCAACTCGGCCAATAAAACATCACCCTCATTTATTGCGGCAGAAATACAAAACCCGCCAGATATAACCCTATTCCCGCCTTTCAGTAAATGGTGCTTGATCCATTTCCGCAGTTAGTTAGCTTTACACCCTATCATTTATCATATTTAATAAATATTAACCCCAAAAAGAATGAAACACGTACGTAGCCTCCTGTGGCTCGCAGCCTTGCTGTGCACCATTCCCATGATCACCAAAGCGCAGGTACCACCAGGAGAAAATGATGCAAATCTGTCTGAATTACTGTACAGACCTATTAAGCCTACCGCTAAAATCATGGAAGGTGAAGAACCTTCCCGGCAACAAAAACCGGTAGCTAATCCTGCTTTACGCAGCAATGTTAATGTAAGGGCGCTGAGGGCTGCGCCGAAATGGAATCGTATTACTGACAGCAAAACTGAGCTGATAAGTGTAGACAACCTCCAATTACTTCCCCCTAACAAGGTGACTGTTATGAAGGGAAATATGCCTGCATTCTGCACCACACCTACCGTTACCATTGGATGCTGTGGCTATACCATTAAAGATCAGGCAGCCAATAAAAATCTCTTTTATGCGTCGCCCGCTTCTGTATTTGGCAATGAAGCAGATGCACGGACTTACGCAGAAAGCCTGACGCCTAAAGTGCCTTTCTTCATGCCTTTTACAAATAGTAAAGTGTATCCTGCCGGCGCCTGGATCTATGACAGTGGCAGCGGCCATGGCTCTGTAGATTTTCTTAAAACATCCGATGCCTATGGTCCTGGAATTGACCCCACTTTTGGTGTGTATGCCTCGGCTTCCGGCAAAGTGGTAACCGCCATGTGGGATGCCTTCTTTGGTAATGTGGTGATTATAGAGCATACCGGCTCCGATGGAACGCTTTACCGCACTGGCTATTTTCACCTGCGCGGCGGTTTTGATCATGATGTACAAAACGCGAAAAATACACCTGTAAGCGACCCCTCTAACAAAGATGCACGGGATACCAAGTACAAGAAATTTGCTAATCTTCCTAACCCTTCCAAACTGTTATGGGGTACCAATGAACAGAAGCTGAAGGTAAAAGCCGGAGATCAGGTATATGCAGGCCAGCAGATCGCCTGGTCCGGTAACACCGGTTTTGGTGGCGCAGGATGGGGACTTAACCAGGATGGTACGCCCAGTGATCCTAATACCGCTAATAATCACCTTCACTTTATGCTATGGATTAAAAGCCCTAATCCATCTACAGGTGTAGACTGGATGGAGGTAGATGCCTATGGCGTTTATGCTAAAGCCGATAACAGCAACATTGATTGTTATGACATAGGTGCCAACAGTGCCTTTAACCGCTTCTTTGCACCTTTCTATCCTTCTTTTCACAATGTGCCGGTAGAGCATATCACCCGCTACTGGGGCTATTATACCAGTATGGGCATGGCGCTGCAAACCCTGAGCGTACATAAGTCAGGCAACAAATACCTGGCCTCCGGCTCTTTCCAGTATGGGCTGCCATCACAATGGTATTGCCGTATTAATATGAGCGCCACCCAGTACCAGCAATACTTTGATGAGTATTATGGCAAGGGCTATATTCCCCGTCAGATTTCTGTGACCAACGATAATTCAGGTAATCCACTGTTTACCGTGATCTGGAAGCAACGTGGTGGCGAAAACTTTGCCGCCGTACACAATGTTACCGATGATGCTTACGCCGCCAAATGGAAAACTTACGTAGAGCAGGGAAAAATGCGGGTAACAGAACATGTAGTGTATTATGTGGGAGGCAAACGCTATCATGCCGGTGTTTTTGGTAGCAGCAATCCGGGTGGATTTTATATGTATTATGGCATGAATACCACCGATTTTGCCAAAAAATTCGATGAAATGAATAAGGCGGGTCTGATGACCGTGAATGTGAATGTGGAGGAAAATGGTAACCAGAACAACGTAGGAGGGCTCTGGTGGCCTAAAAGCAAAGCATATTATTCTTACATGAACATGAGTCCGGCTGATTACCAGACTAAATTCAACGACCTCACAGGCCAGGGATTTCAGTTGTATCGTATCCAGGGATACGACAATTCTTCCCGCTTTGCGGCGATATGGATGAAATAAACCGAATACATAACTTACACAGATGCCACAGCTGGAAACGGCTGTGGCATTACTTTTAAGGGCACATTCTGTCAGTACGCCAATATTACGTATCTTTGCCGTTACTTTCCGACTGCCGTAAGGCAGCCATTTGCTCAATTAATGGTCAATAATGAAGTCTGACAATAAAAACATCCGGCATTTAAGTTTACCGGCTTTACAGGAATATTTCGGGTCAATAGGTGAAAAGCCTTTCCGCGCAAAACAGGTGTATGAGTGGCTTTGGCTGCGTCATGCTGATAGTTTTGAAGCTATGACCAATCTCTCCAAAGAACTAAGACAAAAACTAACAGAACATTTTTCATTGCCAGCCGTAAAGGTGGATACTGTACAACAGAGCACTGATGGTACCATTAAGAGTCGTTTCCGCTTGCATGATAACCACCYGGTAGAAGGTGTGCTGATCCCGACAGATAGCAGGCAAACCGCCTGTGTGTCTTCCCAGGTAGGCTGTAGCTTAAGCTGTAAGTTTTGTGCTACGGGCTATATGGATCGTGCACGTAACCTCGACTACGATGAAATTTATGATGAAGTGGCGCTGATAAACCAGCAAGCCCTGAAATCATATGGAAAAAAACTGAGCAATATCGTATTTATGGGCATGGGTGAGCCCCTGCTCAACTATAAGAACGTATTGCATGCCATAGAACGCATTACTTCTCCTGATGGTTTAGGAATGTCGCCCAAACGTATTACCGTTTCAACCGCTGGYGTGGCCAAAATGATCCGGCAGCTGGGTGACGACAAAGTACGTTTTAACCTGGCCATTTCCTTACATGCCGCAAATGATAAAAAGCGCAGTGAAATCATGCCTATCAACGATTCCAACAATTTGAAGGAGTTGATAGCTGCACTGAACTACTTCTACAAGGCTACTGAAAATGAAATTTCCTTCGAATATATTCTCTTCAAAGATTTTAACGACTCAAAAGAAGATGCGGATGAGTTGATTAAAATTTACCGGCAGGTACCTGCCGACCTGGTGAACATTATCGAATACAATCCGATCGATGCGGCCCGTTTTCAAAAGCCGGATTCACAGACCGCAGAAGAGTTCATGGAATATCTTACAAAAAACCGGGTGAATGCAAGGCTGCGCCGCAGTCGTGGTAAAGATATCGATGCTGCATGTGGACAACTGGCCAATAAAGGCTGATCATTACAATAATATTTCTATTGGTCATGTACGCATGATCATCAATCAATAATAATTTATGAAGAAAAAACAACCTGCTAAAAAAGGGTTTGGCCCATCAAGGGATAATAAGTTTGGTAAAAGCGACAAACCAGCAGGCAACCGCAACCGCTCCTCCGCCGATGGCGAAAGGCCAGGAAGGGCATCTGCAAAAGATAACCGCAGTGGAGATGACAGACCATCTTCCCGTAAACCACGCTTTGAAGGCGAGAAATCGGGTGATGAGAAACCTTCTTTCCGCAAACGCACCTTCGACAGTACCGGCAGACCAGCCCGCAAACACGGACCGGCCACCGATAGCTTAGGCAACGATAAGCCGCAGCGTAAACGTACTTTCGGCAGCGATAGTGAAGACAGACCTAAGCGCAGCTTTGGTGATAAAGATGAAAGACCTAAACGCAGTTTCGGTAGCAGCGAAGATAGACCTAAGCGCAGCTTCGGTGATAAAGACGAAAGACCTAAACGCAGTTTCGGTAGCAGCGAAGATAGACCTAAGCGTAGCTTCGGTGATAAAGACGAAAGACCTAAACGCAGTTTCGGTAGCAGCGAAGATAGACCTAAGCGTAGCTTCGGTGATAAAGACGAAAGACCTAAACGCAGTTTCGGTAGCAGCGAAGACAGACCTAAGCGTAGCTTCGGTGATAAAGACGAGAAACGCTCTTTCGGCGGTCACAAACGTGACGACAAACCCGGCTCCCGCAAACGCTTTGACAGCGATGAAAAGCCTGCACATAAACGTGGCGGCTTTGACAGCGACAAAAAAGACAAACCAGACGGTGATCGTGCATTCAGCGCATTCAGAAAAGATGGCGAACGCCCCGAACGTACCCGTAGCTTCGATAAAGAAGACAACAGTGGTGCAAGACCACCACGTAAACGTACCTACGGAGCAGGAGCCAAAAAAGGCGACGATAGCGCTTTCCACTTTCACGGTGAAAATAAAAAAGGTGGAAAATCCGCCGAAAGAGATACTCCGAGCGGATTTAACCGTAAAAAGTTCTTTGATAAAACCAACGAACGTTTCGCGGATAAACAAGATAAAAAAAAAGGCGGAAAAGTAAGAGGCGATCATGATCAGGAGCCTAAGGAAAGCATTTTTGGCCCCGGTGAAATGCCGTTGAACAAATTTGTAGCCCATTGTGGTCTTTGCTCCCGCAGAAAAGCGGTAGACCTGATCAAAGAAGGAAAAGTAACCGTAAATGGTAAGGTAGTAACCGAACCTGCTACCAAAGTTACCAGCAGTGATGTGGTAACAATGCAGGATAAAAAGATTACGCCAACCAAAAACCTGGTATACATTCTTCTCAACAAGCCCAAAGGCTACATCAC
Source organism: Chitinophaga sp. 01L420 (assembly GCF_056399985.1). Classification (NCBI taxonomy): domain Bacteria; kingdom Pseudomonadati; phylum Bacteroidota; class Chitinophagia; order Chitinophagales; family Chitinophagaceae; genus Chitinophaga; species Chitinophaga sp. 01L420. The sequence goes on along the minus strand of NZ_JBFTSK010000022.1, from coordinate 53,382 downwards.
CACCACTGATGATCCTGAAGGCCGCAAAACCGTAATGGATCTGATCCAGGACGCTGCTGAAAATGAAAGGGTGTATCCTGTGGGCCGTTTGGATCGCAATACTTCCGGGCTGTTGCTGCTCACCAACGATGGTGAACTGGCGCAAACATTGGCACATCCCAAGCACAACATCAAAAAGATTTACCAGGTAGAACTGGATAAGCCGCTGACAAAAGGCGACTTTGAAAAAATCGTTGAAGGTGTGACCCTGGAAGATGGTGTTGCCTTTGTAGATGCACTCGGCTACGTAGATCCTAAAGATAAAAAGCAGGTGGGCATTGAAATTCACAGCGGTAAAAACCGTATTGTGCGTCGTATTTTTGAGCACCTGGAGTATACGGTAGAAAAGCTGGATCGTGTAATGTACGCAGGTCTTACCAAAAAAACATTGAACCGCGGCCAATGGCGCTTCCTCAATGAAAAAGAGGTCATCCTGCTGAAACATTTTAAAAAATAACTGCCGAATAACCTGATGCGATTAGTTGATCATATTATACTCGAAACGCCTGATTTTGTTGTTATAAACAAGCCGTCAGGAATGCTTACCCTGCCTGATCGTCATGATAATGAGTTAGCATCGCTGATTGCTATCATGAAAAAGGCTTATGGTGAAATATTTACGGTGCATAGACTGGACCGTGAAACCAGTGGCATTATCCTGTTTGCACGCAACGAAGCAGCACATAAATACTTCTCTCAGCTTTTTGAAAGCAGGGATGTGAAAAAGTTTTACCTGGGGCTGGTAAGTGGCCAGCCTACGCCTAAGCAAGGCAATGTAAGTGAAGGGATCATGGAACACCCTGTACAAAAAGGTAAAATGGTCACCAACAGAAAAGGCAAACCCTCCTCTACTGATTACGAAGTGCTGGAAGAATTTGGTCTTTATAGCCTGGTAAGAATGCAGATTCACACCGGCCGTACACACCAGATCAGGGTTCACATGAAATTCCTGGGGCATCCAATTGCTGTAGATGAATTTTATGGAAGTGCTGAACCGGTGCTGTTATCCAGTATCAAGAAGAAATTCAAACTGGGCAAGCATACAGAAGAAGAGCGTCCTTTATTGAGCAGACTGGCGTTACATGCGTCAATGCTGATCTTTAAGGATCCAAATGGTAAGGAATATACTATTGAGGCACCTTTGCCGAAAGATATGAGTGCCCTGCTAACGCAGTTGCGTAAGCACCGTGGCAAACAGCCAGTGGGCAGCGAAGAATAATGCGGGTTTTGTCTTTCTTCAGGATGATACTGATGTAGATGATTTTCACGATTTTTTCTTTGTGATACAGATGATTTTAAAAGAAGAGGGAAGATATAAGCGGATAAGTTCGCTGATATCTTCCCTCTTCTTTTTAGCCATAATCCGGAAAATCATCTACATCAGTATCATCCTGTCCCAAGACAAAAATGGTATGTCTCTTTCCATTGCTTCAGCCTGGTACAGAAGCAGTGCTGCTGGCCAGTTCTCATCTTCTGATGCAATTTAATCCTGGTTATATATCCGGAACTCATCCCCGCATCAAGTCCACCTCAAGTCCACCTCTCCTGCAGTGATACTATACCTACTTAGCGGGTGCTAACCATAGCATCGATATGCGTGAAGCAGGCTGTCAGGCAGTTACTAGCCTTAGATCTGTAGCATTCTTTCTTTATAGATTGACTAAACTTTATGCTTGAAATTTACGCTATCCCACTGGTTTTCAACTTGATCCAGTATGATCCTGGACAAAGACGAAAACTTGCGCGCATAAAAAAAACGGGGAGAAATCCCCGTTTCGTAAAAATCAAAAACCAACCATTAAAAAATCTTTATAAGAAGAGCCTTTCGGCTTCTTTGTGGTATTATTTGTTTGGCTGCGGTGTTGTTCTCAGGTAAGGCTTGATAATTTTATGGCCTTTCGGAAAACGTGCAGGAATATCTGCAGTAGGCACTGCTGCCGTAACGATTACATCTTCACCATCTTTCCAATCTGCCGGAGTAGCTACGCTGTATTTAGCGGTCAGTTGCAGAGAATCAAGTACACGCAGTACTTCAACGAAATTTCTGCCGGTAGAGGCCGGATAAGTGATGATGAGTTTTACTTTTTTGTCTGGTCCTATGATAAACAAGGATCTTACTGTAAAAGTTTCAGAGGCATTTGGATGAATCATATCATACAAGTTAGCCACTGTTTTATTCTCATCTGCAATAATAGGAAAAGTTACGTCACACTGTTGTGTTTCGTTAATATCATTTATCCAGCTCAGGTGTTTATCTAATGGATCTACACTGACAGCCAGTACTTTAGTATTGCGTTTTGCGAATTCCTCCGCTAATAAAGCCGTTTTACCTAACTCAGTAGTACATACAGGAGTAAAATCTGCCGGGTGCGAAAACAATATACCCCAACCCTCGCCGAGGAAATCGTAAAAATCTATCTCCCCTAAAGTGGTATTGGCTTTGAAATTAGGAGCAGCATCTCCCAGTCTTAAACTCATAGTTTTACGATTTAATTGACCAAAAATAGCATTTTCCTACAAAATTTATAGACTTTAAGGGATTTTTTTCTCAATTTAACTGATATTTTTTCCAGGGAGAGGGAATTGGGGCTAACAAACAATGTACAACAGGGTTAATTCAAATGGATACGAAGGGGTTAAGATCAACAGACAAAAGGGGTCTTACAATAGATAAAAATATGGATGACAGGGGTTTAAGTATTTGAGGTATGTAGCTGCCAGGCATAATAGGCCATACTGAATTTGTTATCATCCTCCAGTCCGGCTTTTATTCGGGCAGCTTCATCCCCGAGTTCTATCTCAATAAATCCAAGGTATAGGTTATAGGCATCATGGAGCAATTGTATACAGTACTCCATTCTCTCATGAATATCATCCGCATCATAGCGCGCAGCGGGTGGCAGGATGGGCACAACAGGTAGTTGTACTACCCTTTCTATATAATAACACTCTTCATCCGCATATGCCTCCCAGTTATCATCCTGCTGCAGGCAGGGCCTTCTCATATAAAAAATCAGGTTATCAAAAACCACTGTCGTGCCCAGCTCCGCTTCCAGATCAATAATATCCGGAACACGACACATGTCTTCCAGCTTTTTCACAATCGTCATCTGCACGGCGTCATGCTTATCCTGGCTGAAACGCAGCATGGTATTCATTACTTCATAAGTCGTTACAAAATCACAGGGGTACCACACATTATCCTGTAGCACCTGGCCCCAGAGCGTCAGGTAATTGGAATCATCCATAATGATCTGTCCAATTGAAATAGCCTGCATCTGCGTAATAGCTGTCGTTGTATTTACCTTATTCATAACCATCAGGTTTTAATAACAATACAAATCTAACCGCGCTGCACGCAAAGAATTTGCGTAGTGATCTTTTCGCTATAATTTTTTTAATCCTGTTTGCAAAAGCTGGAATTGCGTATTTTTATTATCTAAATTTTATCTTTTGCCAAAGAACAAAGACGCGGTGTCGCGCTACCGTTGGATTGACGAGCGCCTGCGCAATAAGCAGAAGCCCAAACCTACCCTGGAAGACCTGATAGAATATGTATCTGATAAAATGGGAACAGGAATATCTGTCCGTACCATCCAGAAAGACATCCAGGACATGCGCCAGGACCCGGAACTGAATTATATGGCGCCTATTGTGTACGACCGCAGTAGTGGCACCTACCGCTATTCGGAAGAAGGTTTTTCCATTGGTAACTCTCCTATTGAAGAAGCAGATCTGCAGGGACTGGAAATAGCGATCGGCATACTGGAACAATTCCGCAGTTTACCAGTGGTACAACAGTTTGAAGATGCTATTCTGAAAATAGCCGCCAGCCTCAAAATGAACAGGGAAGCCCTGCAACATAAAGGCCTGATCAAATTTACCCGCACGTCTCAATACAAAGGAGCAGAACATATTCCGGAAATAGTAGACGCCATCAAAAACCTGGAAGTTATACGTATTGCCTACCAGAGCTTTGACCGCGATGAGCCCAAGGAACACTGGGTTGAACCTTATCACCTGCGCGAATATCAGCACCGCTTTTACCTCATCGGAAAAAGCCAGCAAACCCGCGGAGGCGCTGTGGTTACATTTGCACTGGACAGGGTCGTGAAACTCTGGCCTACCAATAAACATTTTGATGAAAAGAATTTTGATGACGCCAGCTATTTTCAACACGCTATCGGCATCACGGTACATGACGGAGAACCCGAAAATGTACTGCTGAGTTTTGTGCCCCGGCAAGGGAAATATGTGAAATCACAGCCTATTCACGCTTCTCAGAAAGTAGTAGAAGATAACAGCAAAGAATGCCGTATATCCCTGAACGTTGTTATCAATCCTGAACTCACCATGACCCTCCTCAGCTATGGCGCCCAGGTAAAAGTGCTGCAGCCGGCACACCTGGCAAAGAAAATGGCAGAAGAAGCCAAAGCAATGACCGCACTATATAAATAATGGACAATTCAGATCAGCAGGTGATAAAGAAACATTTCCGGTAACACCAGCTGATCTGAATGAAAAATATTACTGTGGCTTTGAAAACAAAGTATCCGCCACCGGCTGATTGGTTTCTATCTTCACAATGTTGATTTTCACGCCACCCGGACTTTGTTCGGTAGTACCCGGATACGCAAGCCCGTCCGGCGTTTTCTTATAATCAGACATCAGCGTTACTACCTCCACATCCTGCCCCTGGAGATTCACATTATTAGTAGCTTTCACTAACAAATAAGTTTTGGCATCCAGGAAAGCGGTACCCACTAAACCATCTGCTGATGTGATTTTCAGCTTATAGGCAGGAGCTCCGTTTACAGAATCCGTTCCCAACAATTCTACCTTTTTGCCTTTGTTTTTATAATCATACAACTCTCCTCTTACATCCAGCTGGCTCTGCATCAGCTTCTGCATCTGAGGATCCATATCCTGTGCCTGCGTTTGCATCATCACCGGCATCAGGCTCCATCCATTGGTCCGCGTTACTACCTGAATGTTATCAGATCCCTGTACTGTAAACACTAAACGCATGGCTTCATCCTGTTTCACCCATCTTTTGATAGGCACCGTCATACCTTGCACTTCCATGTTGCCCTCTATATACTGCGATTTAATATCTTTCAGCTTCGATTGTCCGCCCATGGCGACAATATTCTTTGCGATGATTTCATCTACAGATTGAGCATAAGTGGCTGCACCTGCTATCAATAGCGCCGCTAACAGCGTAAAAAATTTAATCCTTGTCATAAAAGAATTTTTGATGCCCGTTTTTTAGGCAAATAAAGATAACCAAAAAACATCTCCTGCGCATCTTTCCAAAAAATAAGCCAGGCTTGAAAATGCGACCTATTCCTTAGATTTACAACATGAATACATTCCAGATTTCAGGCAACCTGGTTGATATACTACAACAGGAAATATATCCGGCCACACTGCATATCGAAGAAGGCTATATCCGCAGGATTGAACGCAACAACAACAAATATCCGAACTACCTGCTCCCAGGCTTTACAGATGCCCATGTACACATAGAAAGCTCCATGCTCATTCCTTCGGAATTTGCACGGCTGGCGGTTGTTCACGGCACCATTGCTACTGTCAGCGATCCTCATGAAATCGCCAATGTAATGGGTATAAAAGGGGTGGAATACATGCTGGAGAATGGGAAAAAAGTGCCTTTCCGGTTTAACTTCGGTGCGCCCTCCTGTGTACCGGCTACGGTTTTTGAAACAGCCGGCGCTACTGTCAGCGTGGCCGACGTAGAAACACTACTGCAACGTGATGATATCAAATACCTTACTGAAATGATGAATTTCCCGGGCGTACTGCACAAAGACCCGGAAGTACTGGCCAAAATAGCCGCCGCCAAAAAAGTGAATAAGCCCGTAGATGGCCATGCTCCTGGCCTTCGCGGCGAAGCTGCCCGCGAATATATCGCAGCCGGCATCAGCACCGATCATGAATGTTTTACGATAGAAGAAGCACTGGATAAACTGCAACATGGTATGCACATTCTCATCCGGGAAGGAAGCGCCGCCAAAAACTTTGAAGCACTGTATCCACTCTTGCACGACCATGCCTCCAGGATCATGTTCTGCAGTGATGATAAGCATCCTGACAACCTCGAAGAAGGACATATTAACCTGCTGGTAAAACGCTCGCTGGCATATGGTATTGATCTCTTTAAAATATTACTGGCCGCCTGTATCAACCCGGTACTGCATTACAAGCTGGATAACGGGTTACTGAAGGAGAATGATCCGGCAGATTTTATTATAGTAGATGATCTTCAAAACTTTAACATTCTCGCAACATATATCCGCGGTATAAAAGTCGCGGAAAACGGCCATACACTGATCGATTCTATTCCTTCTACGCCAGTTAACAATTTTGTATGCGCCCCGGTAAAGGCAGATGATTTTCGTATACCCGTTAGTGATAGCAGCACTACCACCTTGCAGGCAAAAGTAATAGAAGCCCTGGACGGACAACTGATTACCAATGCCATCACTGCGGCATTACCTGTCAGCAATGGTGTATTACAAGGCAGCACCGAAAAAGATATTTTAAAACTGACAGTGGTAAACCGATACCGGGCAGCTCCACCTGCAGTAGCATTTATCAGGGGATTTGGCCTACAACATGGCGCCATTGCATCTTCTGTTGCACACGATAGCCATAACATTATTGCGGTAGGCACTGACGATGAAAGTCTTGCTGCCGCCATCAATGCCGTGATAGCCGAACAAGGGGGCATCAGTGTGGTAACCAACAACACAACGCAGGTATTGCCATTACCCGTAGCCGGATTAATGAGTAACCTCGACGGATATACGGTGGCCGCACAATACAGCGCACTCGACAAAGCAGCCAAGGCACTGGGTTCTACGCTGGCATCTCCTTTTATGACCCTGTCGTTTATGGCCCTGCTGGTCATCCCCCATTTAAAGCTGAGCGACCTCGGACTATTTGATGGAGATAAATTTCAACTTATAGCTCCTAGCCATTAGCTTTTAGCAAAAATGCAGCGAAGACATCAGCAAAAGTTAAACAATAACTACGCTCATATCTTCGCTGCATTTTTGCTAAAAGCTAATAGCTAACGGCTAAAAGCTCAACAGGTCCAGAGCGCTCCGTTAATCGAATCTCTCGAAGCGCCTGTTACCCCGCTCAATATATTATCTTCCTGTCTCCAGCGCAAAGTTCCAATCAGGGCCATTATCAGCGCTTCTTTAAAACTCACAGCCTGTTCATCAGGTATTTCTATCGTAATGTCCAGTGGTGCCAGCTGTTGCTGAATAGTATTAACGAGAAAGGTATTAAAAGCTCCTCCACCGGTGATCAGCATTTTTCCCGGTCCTTCCGGCATTTGTGTTTTCAATGCTTTTACGGCATTTGTTACCTGCGTAGCAATATGCTCCACATAGGTGCGTAGCTTACCCTGCACAGATATACGCATAGGCGCTATCATCGGCAGTACGGTATTTATACCAAAGTCGTTGGCCAGCGATTTGGGCCAGGGGGCAGTATAATAAGAGAGTTGATTCAGTTGCTCCAGTAAGCCATTATCTGCTACACCACCTGCTGCCAGGGCGCCACCGTCATCATATGGCTTGTTCAGTGCTGCCGCCAGGGCATTCAGCACCCTGTTGGCCGGGCAAATATCGAAGGCTACAAATTGCTCCGGCAACTGTGCAGAAATATTGGCAATGCCACCCAGGTTCAGCCAGTACTGGTATCCCGGGAACAGGTATTTTTCACCAATAGGAACAATAGGTGCTCCTTGTCCACCCAGCGCCACATCTACAGCACGCAGGTCCGAGATGACGGGTAAACTGGTCACCGCCGTGATAGCAGCGCCATCTCCCAGTTGTGCCGTCATTTTATCTGCCGGCATATGAAAGGTGGTATGGCCATGGGAGGCAATGAAATGTATTTTATGATCCAGTTGATTCTTTTCTATAAAGGAGAGGATACGTTGCCCGGTATAATGTCCGTAAGCGGTGTGCAACAACAGGTAATCCCTGGCTGACAGCGCAGTGGCCTGGGACAGTTTCTCCACCCATTCCGGCTCATAAGGCAGGCTCTCCGAGGCTTTGATCGCATAGGTCCACTGTCCGCGTATCTCCGTCAGTTCTGCAAAAACTATATCCAGTCCGTCTAATGAGCTACCAGACATGGTGCCAATCACGTTATATACCATCGACAAAAATTTAAGCAAAGGTAGTTTTAAAATATTTTTTTTACGATTTATGGAAACAGGGGACTCCGGACCATCCTATTGGCAGAAAATAATATCGCCATGAAAAAATATCTTGCTTTACTATTGCTCAGTTGCCTGGTGGCATTTACTGCGGCTGCCCGGCAACAGCGAACCATCACCGGTACAGTAACCGACAATGTTGCCTCCTCCCCCATCGCCAATGCAGTGGTACGTGTAAAAGGCACAGATTTTTTAACGGCTACAGACGCCAAAGGAGCCTTCAGCCTGAAAGTGCCGGCAGGGGCGTTGACCATTGAAGTAACCGCCACCAATTATAAACAGGTGGAGATGAAGATCAATGCTACACAAACAGTCTTGAAAGTGAAGCTAACCAAGCTGCAGCAGGTGATAAAAGCCGGTGAGAAGAACCGGTATGTTATGAAGGAAACACAGGCCTTATATGGTTCCAGAGCGCCTTCAGCAATTGTTGAATATGCAGCTCCCGTTATGCCGGGAAAGAACACACAAAGCGCATTGGCTGGCCGTGTTGCCGGTGTAACCGCCGATGCGACTCCTCCCAGTTATTATTACAGCCCGACTCCTAATACAGAAGATTACAGCACCATCAACGAAAACACCTTCCACACCGCTGCTGATCAACCTTTAAGCACTTTCAGTATTGATGTGGACAGGGCCTCCTACAGCAATATGCGCCGATTCCTGAATAATGGCGAGCTCCCACCACCGGATGCGGTAAGAGTAGAAGAAATGATCAATTACTTTGATTATCGCTACAAAGCGCCTACTGGTAAAGATCCGGTGGCCATTTATGCCGACATGGCCATCTGCCCCTGGAACACCGGCCACCAGCTGGTTCGCATTGCTTTAAAAAGCAAACAGGTAGATACCAAAGATCTTCCTGCCACCAACCTGGTATTCCTGCTGGATGTTTCCGGCTCTATGGATGAGGAGAATAAATTACCCCTGGTAAAACGGGCATTTAAAGTCCTGGCGGAACAACTCCGGCCTCAGGATAAAGTAGCGATTGTGGTATATGCTGGTGCAGCGGGTGTAGTATTACCTGCTACCAGCGGTAACGATAAGAAAAAGATATTGACTGCATTAGAACAGTTACAGGCTGGTGGCTCTACCGCAGGTGGAGAAGGAATAAAACTGGCTTATAACATCGCAGACGAACTACATTCCAAAAACAGTAACACCCGGGTTATACTGGCCACAGACGGCGATTTTAACGTAGGCATTTCCAGTGAAGGAGACCTCACCCGGCTGATAGAAAGCGAAAGGCAAAAAGGCGTTTCCCTTTCTGTGCTGGGCTTTGGTATGGGTAACTTAAAAGATAATACACTGGAATTACTGGCCGACAAAGGCAATGGTAACTACGCTTACATTGATAATTTTGAAGAAGCCCGCAGAACATTTGTGACTGAATTTGGCGGTACCCTCTTTACCGTGGCTAAAGATGTGAAACTACAGGTAGAATTCAATCCGCAGTTCGTGCAGGCATACCGGTTAGTGGGTTATGAGAACAGGATATTGCAGAATGAAGATTTCAACAATGATAAAAAAGATGCCGGTGATATGGGCGTAGGCCATACGGTGACAGCACTTTATGAGATCATTCCTTCCGGCAAAAAAGGAGAAACCGTCAATTGGGTGGATCCACTGAAATACCAACAGGGCAAAATACTGGGCAACCAGAGCGAGGTATTGACGGTGAAGCTGCGCTACAAGCAACCTTCCGCTGACGAGAGTCAATTGATGGAAAAGGTGTTGCCTTATAATAACCAGGCCATCACCGCTGCACCGGAAGATTTCCGCATGGCCACGGCAGTAGCCGCTTTTGGTCAATTGTTGCGCCACTCCGCATTCAAAGGCACTGCTACCTACGAACAGGTACTGGCCTGGGCAGGAAATGCACGTGGTGAAGATGCCGAAGGCTACCGGGCAGAATTTATACAACTGGTGAAAAAAGCCAGGCTGCTGGACAAAGAGGACAAAGAGTAGTTACACTATTTTTTGGTAATTTGCGGCCTCAAAGGGATAGCTCATGATTATCAATTTAAGTGAAACCAATTCATTGGTTGGAGAATGGTTAAGCGAGATCAGAAATGTGGAGGTTCAGCAGGACCGTATGCGCTTCCGGCGTAATATGGAACGACTGGGGGAAGTAGCAGCATATGAGATCAGTAAAACGCTGGACTACGAAGACAAAGAAGTGACTACCCCTATGGGTATTGCTACTTGCCGGGTATTGAAAGCACAACCAGTATTGGCCACTATTTTACGGGCCGGACTGGCACTGCACCAGGGTTTGCTGCATTACTTTGATAAAGCAGATCATGCCTTTGTTTCTGCCTATCGCAAACATAATCACGATGGTTCTTTTGATATCAGCCTGGAATATGTCAGCACCCCTTCCATAGATGGACAGGTACTGATCCTTTCCGATCCAATGCTGGCTACCGGCGCCTCCCTGGTGAAAACAATCGAACACCTGGAAGAAATTGGCAAACCCAGTCATATTCACCTGGTAGTAGCTATTGCCTGCACCGTTGGAATTGAATATGTACTGCGTAATACGAAAGCTGATCTGACCATCTGGGCCGGAGATATTGATGATGAGTTGACTGCCAAGGGCTATATAGTACCGGGATTAGGTGATGCAGGAGATCTGGCTTTTGGAAATAAATTACAACAATAACACTGAATATATCGTTTTACGAATAGCAGTTTTGTATCTTTAAACGAGCATAGCTGCTATTCGTATTTTATTTCATCAACTTTTTTATACATGGATTTAATTTGAGATATGATTTAATTGACGTACCTTCACCCGTATTGCATAATACCCTATGCTTTAAGCTTTACTAATATGAAAAGAGCTTTACTATTCCTGGCCATATTGCTTTATGTGAATCCTTTGCGGGCGCAAGACCCGCACTTTTCGCAGTTTTTTGCCTCCCCGCTTACACTTAATCCAGCTTATACAGGTTTGTTTTCAGGAGATTATCGCTTATCAGGTAACTACCGTTCACAATGGCGCAGTATTGCCACGCCGTTTGTAACAGGTACTGCTGCGATAGACTTCGGCATCCTGAAAAATGTCATTTCTTATACCGATATCTGGGGAGTGGGCTTTATGGCGATGTATGACAGAAGTGGCGGTGGTGCACTTACTTCCAGTTACCTTTCTTTCAGCACAGCCTACCACAAAGGACTTGATCCGGAAGGAAATCATACGCTGGCGATCGGTTTGCAAGGTACACTGGTGCAAAAAAGATTGGATAACAGCAAACTGCAGTTCGAAAATCAGATAGACAATAACGGATATAATCCTATGATTCCCAGTAATGAAACGCTGGTGAATCCTAAAATATCTTATTTCGATCCTAACGTTGGTATTTTGTATAACGGCCTGATCGGGGAATCTTCCAATATTTACCTGGGAGCCTCCTATTACCATATTACGCAGCCTACAGAGTCTTTTATGAACCTCACCCAGAACCGGCTCAGCTACCGCTGGACGGTACACGGCGGAGGATCTGTCCCTGTTAATGGGAAAGACCGCTTTCACGGAAGTATTCTGTATATGAAGCAAAGTACCGCATCAGAACTCACTTTCGGCGGTGCATACGGCTTCTCTCTCAGCGATATGGACGACAACCCTACCACTTTTTATGTGGGTAGCTGGTACCGCCTGAAAGATGCGATCATCCCCTACATTGGTATGGAAATCAAAGGTTTCCAGGTTGGTCTCACCTACGATACCAACGTATCCACCCTCAACCCTGCCTCCCATTACCGCGGTGGTATGGAAATCTCACTGATCTATATTCATACCCGGAACGAAAATAATAAGTACAAGACGCTCTGTCCACGATTCTAGTGGAGCAGAAAGCAAAAGGCAGAAAGCAAAAAGCGATCGCTTTTTGCTTTCTGCCTTTTGCTTTCTGCTCAGTTAAGCGGGATATTCATTAAAACTATAGTAATCATAGTTATTTTTGCCTTAGTTTCGTTGCTCTTTCATAAAACAGGAACAAACACAAATTCAGTTACACTAAAATATTCAGGCGTTGTTTTCATTCAGAGAAGTACTGTCGGCTGTTCAGTCTTACGGAAAAGCCCACCAATTTATACTGCAGCATAAATTATGGAAATGGATACTGATACCAGGCATTATATATTGCCTGTTATTTTTTACCGGCTTTTACTTTGTATGGGGATATTCTGGTGACTTCGTGGAATACCTGACTAAGCTGATGCACATTACAGAGTGGGTACAGGACCTGGAAAGCAGCTGGATAAGTTTTCTTTTTATATTAGTCGCCTTCTCTATCAGAATCGTTTTTGTTTTCTGGTATTTCTCTTATTTCAAATATTTGTTCCTGATAGTGGCATCTCCTGTTTTTTCTTATTTATCAGAGAAGACAGAGGCCATTCTTGATCACAAAGATTTCCCCTTCAGCTGGTCGCAGCTGGGACARGATATCCTGAGAGGTATCAAAATGTCCTGCCGCAATATTGTTTATCAAACAGCCGCCATCCTGGTATTGTTACTGGTATCATTTATACCTGTGATTGGCTGGCTTACGCCGATGGTAGGATTCTTTATTGAATCTTATTTTTACGGTTTTTCTATGATGGATTACAGTTGTGAGCGGCATAAATTAAATATGTCGCAGAGCATCGATTTTATACGGCAGCACCGGGGCATGGCCCTGGGTAATGGAATGGTGTTTTACCTGTTCATGCTTATTCCCGTGTTGGGTTGGATGCTGGCGCCTTCTTATGCAGTGATTGCTGCTACTATTGACTTACAAACTAAAAGACTGAAATAATGAATACCCCTGGCAAAGTGTACCTTGTTCCTACTGTGCTGAGCGCCGATGCCTTGTTTAGCATTCCTGCATATGTAACTGCTATTGTGCAGCAGCTATCTGTTTTTTATGTAGAAAATGAACGCACCGCCCGCCGCTATTTAAAAGCGCTGGACAGAAATATAAATATAGATGCCCTGCAGTTGCTGATCATGAATGAAAATCAGCCACCAGACCTGGCGCTCGCTAAAAAGTTATTACTCGAAGGCAAGGATATTGGTGTGCTGAGTGAAGCCGGATGCCCTGCTATTGCAGATCCGGGAAACCTGATCGTACAGGTGGCTCACAGCGTAAATGCAAGGGTAATACCAATGATTGGCCCCAACTCCATGCTACTAGCCCTGATGGGCTCTGGCTTAAATGGACAAAACTTTCAGTTTGCAGGCTACCTGCCCATCAAACCACCGGAAAGAACAAAAATGATCCGCGAACTGGAACAGGAATCCGAAAAGAAAAACCAAACACAACTGTTTATAGAAACGCCTTACCGCAACAACCAGTTAATGAAAGATATACTGGATAACTGCAAGGACTATACGAAAGTATGTGTGGCAGCAGATATCACTGCTCCTACTGAATATATTAAAACGAAGACAGTGAAAGAATGGAAACAACAGATACCTGACCTTCACAAGCGGCCAGCCATATTTCTGCTGTTGGCAGCAAGCGAATAAAAAAATTACGAATTTCAAATTACGAATTACGGATTTGTGGGTAGATGGTAAACGCGGATATTATCCAATACATTATCTACTCACAAATCCGTAATTCGTAATTTGAAATTCGTAATTCTCTATGGAAGCTCCTGCTTGTTGGGATCTTTGATAGAAATAACACTGTCCACAATAAACGGACTATAACCTCTCCAGGGAATAGCACCCAGATACTCTTTATAGTGCAGCTCTACTACTTTACCACTGGCTGTCATCAATTGCTGCGCAACCCGTTCGTTGCTTACGGAAAACTGGAATTCATTTGACTGAATCGTTCCTACCACCTTCCCCCGGTACCCCGACTGTATCAGCTTGCCCTCATAGGTTTTAAAGACAAACCCCTTATTCACAAAATAATTCAGCTCACCTGCCTTTACTCCCTGTCCGAAAACAAAATAGTATTTATAAAAGAATATACCTCCCAGTACCAGTATAATAATACTTACAACAATAAAGACAAAGCGACCCATAAGGACATTTTAGTGATGGATGATCAGAAATTCAGATCTACAAGATAAATCAAACCGGCCATACCAAAAGCACCCAATTCCAGCTCTCTTTTATTCACCGCTTCAAATACATCGCTAGCCGCATGATGAATGTCGAAATAACGTTGTGAGTCAGGATAAAGTTCAGCCATAGGTGTACCCAATGCCTCATTCAGTTGCCCTACATCTGTTCCACCACCTTCTTCTGCAAAATCATAGATGCCATAGGGCTCAAACAGTGGTTTCCAGCTGGCGATTTTTGCTTTTTTAGCAGCATCCATCGTAGTGGAAAAACCACGTGGGGTAAAGCCACCGGCATCACTTTCCAGGGCAAAGATGTGTTTCTCGTTCTTCGCCTTGGCTACTGCCGCATATTTGGTACCGCCACGGGTGCCATTTTCTTCGTTGGCAAACAATACCACTCTCAATGTATGTTCCGGCTTTATTCCCAGCGCTTTGAAAGCACGTAATACTTCAATAGACTGTACGCAACCGGCCCCGTCATCATGTGCGCCTTCGGCTACATCCCAGGAATCGAGGTGGCCGCCAACCGTGAGGTACTGATCCGGATATTTGCTCCCCTTCAGTTCCCCGATCACATTATGGCCTACTACATCTTTCAACATTTCGCAGTTGGTACGCAGGAACACTTTGGCATCGATATCGTCTTTAATGCGCTGGCTCAGGCGATCGGCATCTTCCAACCCAATGGCTACTGCAGGTATCTTAGGATAGGCACTGTCGTAGCGCATAGCGCCTGTATGCGGGAAGTTATTGGCGCCATGAGACATAGAGCGCACAATGACTGCCAAAGCGCCGTATTTAGCCGCCCTGCTGGCTCCCACCCCACGATACATCACGGCATCGCGATAGGAATGGAATGTTTTTATATAAGTGGGATTAAAATGAACGTTATAGAAAACGATCTTTCCCTTTACCTTGTCTTTTTTAGCCTCCAGGTCATCAAAAGAAGCAACTTCCAGCACTTCTGCCGTCACTCCGTCCGGGCCGCTGCCAACAGAGTTTCCCAAAGCCAGGACATTCAGTGGTGGTATAAAATCGCGGCGTTTGGAAATAATACGGGCTTCTTCCCTCGCTCCCCTCACCCAATGCGGCACCATGCACTCCTGCAGGTATACCGTATCAGCACCTGCTGCTTTCAGCGCAGCTACTCCCCATTGTTCTGCTTTCGGCATCTGGGGAGATCCGGCTAAACGGCCACCAATGTTTTTGGTGAGGTTGCGCAGATTTTCATAAGCAGTGCTGTGAGTTAAGACTTCGTCAGCTAATTTTCTCAGGGTGGCTGAATCTTTCTCCTGCGCCATTGCCAGGGCTGGCAATGAACAGGCTAATAAAATTGGCACAATATATTTTCTCATGTAGCAGGTTAATTTATGGTTAAAACTACTAAAAAAGCCGAAGGCAAAAAGCATAAAGCTATCCAGGTGGGTGCCCGATAGCCGGGGTCGCTTCCCATGGCCACTCCTGGCAGCGTTTTGCTTTATGCTGTATCCATTCTGCTTTTTAGTACCTTTGCAGAATGCAAAAAATTAACTCATGCGCATAGGAATAGTATGTTACCCTACTTACGGTGGTAGTGGGGTACTGGCCACCGAGCTGGGTAAAGCTCTGGCAGACAAAGGCCACATGGTCCACTTTATCACATATCAACAGCCTGTAAGGCTTAACGCGTTTCACGCTAATATATATTATCACGAAGTACAGGTTCCCACATATCCACTTTTTGACTTCCCTCCTTATGAGTCTGCACTGAGCAGCACCATGGTGGATGTGATCATTAACCAGAAGCTGGATCTCCTGCACGTACATTATGCGATTCCACATGCCTCCACGGCATATATGGCGAAGCAAATCGTGAAAAAACATGGCAGAACGGTTCCCTTTATCACCACTTTGCATGGTACTGACATTACCCTGGTGGGCAAGGATAAGACTTACGAGCCGGTAGTTACCTTTTCCATCAACGAATCAGATGCTATTACCGCAGTATCTGAAAACCTGCGGGATGAAACCTACAAGTCCTTCCCTATAGAAAAGGATATCACGGTGATCTACAACTTTGTGGATACCCAGCGTTTCAGCCGCCGGGAACTACCTCATTTCAGGCAGGCGATAGCACCTAACGGTGAAAAAATATTACTGCATGTATCCAACTTCCGTAAGGTGAAGCGGGTACCTGATGTAGTGAAAATATTTGCCCTGGTACGCAAAGAATTACCTGCCAAGTTACTGCTGGTAGGTGATGGTCCGGACAGACCTTCCATTGAATGTCTCTGCCGGGAACTCGGTATTTGCGAAGATGTAAGATTTGTAGGAAAACAGGAGCAACTGGAAGATGTGATGTCTATCAGTGACCTGTTCCTGCTGCCATCAGAATATGAGAGCTTCGGTTTGGCGGCACTGGAAGCCATGGCGGCACAAGTGCCCGTGATATCTTCCAATGCAGGTGGTTTACCTGAGATCAACATCCCCGGCCAGACCGGCTACATGAGTAATGTAGGCGATGTGGAAGGTATGGCAGCTCACGCCATCAAGTTGCTGACAGACGAAACATTGCTGGCACATGTACGGAAAGGTGCATTGGAACAAGCCCAACGCTTTCATATAGATAATATCATTCCCCAATACGAGGCTTTATACGAAGAAGTATTGCTAAAACAGGTACAATTGCTTTAACGGGAACGGATCCATTTTTCAGGATTCTGTTTCACCATATTCCGGTATATCTGTAATTCTATCTCACCGGTATTACTACCAGGCCCGGAGGCGGCAGCACCCAGTGTTTGACCGCGTTTTACATTAGCACCTTTGCTAACACGTACATCCAGTAATCTCACATAATTGGTAAAATATTTTCCATGGCGTAGGGTAACCATATACCCTGCGCCTGGTACCATAAATACCATGATTACTTCTCCGTCAAAAATGGCTTTTACCGCAGCACCTCTTGCTGTAGCGATGATAATGCCATTATGATCTACTTCAATTTTACCCACTCTTCCGGTGCCGAAATGCCCGGTAATACGACCAGCTTCCACCGGCCATGGTAAACGGCCACGGTTGGCTTCAAAGTCGCGCGACAGCGATAATGCTTCCGGTGTAGCTACCAGCACATCTTCGCTGGAGGTCTTCGCTACCGGAGCATCCTCTTCTTCTTCTTCCTTCTCCTCTGCTACTGGTTTCGCAGGTGGTTTTTTATGTGCTTTTCTGGCTGCTTCCAACGCCGCTTTTCGACGGGCTGCGGCTAGCTCCCGCTGCTGTTTACGTTTTGCATCCGCGGCCTTTTTCCTTGCCAGTGCCTGTGCGGCGGCTCTTCTCTGTGCAGCTGCAATTTCGCGCCGGATGGCATCCTGGATGGCCTGGTCTACCTGCCGGGCTTCTGCCTTACTTTTATTGATATGCTGCTGTAGTTCCTGTTCCTGGTCTTTCAGTTGGGCAATAGTTTGATCCGTTTCCTTTTTATCAGCAATAAGGGTTACCCGCTGTTGCTGTTCTGTATGTAATGCGCCGGCTTTTTGCGCCTTTTGTTCCTGTAAAACCACCAATTTCTGTCCCAGTAAAGCTTTGGTAGACAGGAGGTTTTCGGCCTGTTTACGTCTGTTTTCCCGGTATTGCTGCAGGTATTGATAACGGCGCAGGGCATCATTAAAGCTGGTAGCGGAGAAAAAGAAGCTCAATACATCATAGGAGTCCCGGGTTTTGTAGGCATACACTACCAGTTGCGCGTAGCGGGCCCGCAGGGAATCGACTTCTTTCTCCAGCGTTTGTACGTTATCGTTAGTACTGCTGATGTCTCCTTCAATTAAACTGATTTCTTTGTTAATATTTACGATCTGCGCATTGCGGGAGGCAATCTTATTTTGTAACTCCCGCTGCAGACTAAGGTTCTGGCGGGTAGACTTCTTTGTTTGCTGCAGGGTTTTATTGGCTTCTTCTATTTCTTTCAACAGTTCCTGCTTACGGTTTTCCAGTGCCGTGCGCGATTGTCTGTCACCCCGCTGTGCATACAACAGCGCAGGCAATAGCCATAGAGCCATCAAAAGAGGGATCAACTTTCTCAAAAAAAATGCATTTGGTTAGTAAGCGCAAAGCTGAAAGCATCATCAAATGCTTTCAGCTTTTATCTCTTATAGTTTCAGTTCTAGTTAAATTATCTTCTCCGGATCCACTGCTCAGGATTCTGTTTGGTAATACCTTTCCATATCTGCAGTTCCACCTCACCAGTGTTTTCAATATCGTTGGTGCTGGCAGTACCTATTACCTGACCGGTTTTAACATTATCACCTTTCTTCACCCGGGTAGTTTGCAAACGTACATAAGTAGTGAAGTATTGTCCATGACGGATAATAATTACATATCCTGAGCCTGGCATTACCACTACAGATTTCACTTCACCGTCGAAGATGGATTTCACGGCGCCGCCTTTGTTGGTAGCAATCACAATACCATCTGACGGTACCTGGATATGTTCCATTACAGCGTGTTGGTGAATACCAAAATGTTCGATGATGTTACCGGCATCTACCGGCCATGGGAGTTTACCACGGTTAGCTTCAAAACTTTCTGACAATGCCAGTGCTTCCGGTGTTGCTTCCAGTACGTTTTCGGTACGGGTAGTTTTTTCCGGTTCCGGGGTCGGCTCTGGTGTTTTAACCGGAGCTGGAGCCGGTTTTTCCGGCGCTGGGGCAGGGGTATTATTAGCCGTATTATTGTTATTGTTTGCAGCAGCGGCAGCAGCAGCCCTGGCTTTTTCTGCGGCAGCTAATGCAGCGGCTTTACGTGCCTCTTCATCCCGTCTGCGCTTTTCTTCTGCGGCTTTACGGCGGGCTGTTTCCTCCTCTATCGCTTTACGGCGGGCATCTTCAATTTCTTTACGGATTACCGCCCTGATAGCCACCTGTACTTTCTGGGCATCTTTATTACGCTGGTTGATATCTGTTATCAACTCTTTTTCCCGTCCCTTCAGTTTATTTAAGACTTCATCTTTTTCTTTCTTATCTACTTCCAGGGTAGTTCTTTGTTCCTGTTCTGTTTTAAGTGCGTCGGAACGTTTTACCCGTTGTGATTCTAGGTTCTGTATTTTCTGATTTAGCTGATCCTGTGTGCTCACAATGTTATCTGCCTGTCTGCGGCGGTATTCGCGGTATTGTTTTAAATACTGGAAGCGTTTCACTGCATCATTAAAACTTTGAGCAGAAAACACGAAGTTCAGCATATCGTAGGAAGAGCGATTCTTGTAAGCATATACCACCAGGAGTGCATATTGTGCTTTCAGGGTATCCAGGTCTTTCTGCAGGGTTTTTACATCCCGGTATGCGGAGTTGATATCGCCGTTGATAAAGTTTATTTCTTCATTGATATTGTTGATCAGCCGGGAACGCAGCGTAATTTTATCACGCAGTGCACGAAGTTGGCCAAGACTTTCCTTGGTAGACTTCTTGGTTTCCTTCAGTTGTTCATTTGCCTCATCTATTTCTCTTTGCAGCTCCTTTTTTCTTCGCTCCAGTTCCTCCCGCGATTGCTGCTGTTGCCCATTATTCTGGGCAACCAACATGGCTGGCATTAACCATAGCATCAACATCAACGGGATAATCTTCTTCAAATACAACATGACTGATTTTAGTAACTGCAAATTAAATAAATATACAACGTTTATTAGTTTAATGAAGATGACATTTACTCAGTTGCCATTTTACATGCGCTTATAGCTCGATGGCATACTAAACGGAAAACTGAGTGGGATATCAAAATCATAGCGCGTAAAATCCAGCGCTACTTTCGTTACATTTTTCTCTTCCACATATATACGGCGGGTAGTAGGGAATTTACGCCCGGCTACTTTGGTATAATCGCCATAAGTAAGTTCGCAGGAACGCTTTACAGCGCTGGCGCTATCCTTATCCATCACTTTGCTCTGCTGTAATCCATAATCATCTGCAAACACATTAAACAGGCTTACAAACTTTGAATGATTACAACTGAAGGAAATAATAGAAGGTGTTTTCACCACCTGGTATACAGAGTCTGTCAGGTATACCGGATTCCCAATGAGCATATCCTGCAGGGTCTGGAAATCAAATGGTATATTCAGCAGGTCCTCTGCATCAGACATCTTCCGGAGAAATAATTGTTTATCCAGACGATTATACATTTTAAGGCTATCCGGCGTAATCACTGCCCTTATCACTTCATCTACAATCGGAGCCGAAATAGATATCCAGATGATGCTATCTTTTTTAATACGAAAAGTAGCATTCAGGTTATTATGGCTTTTTTTATCTGTTTCAAATGCSAGCTTCATTTTGCCGGAAAAAGTATTAAAATCGATATGATTGGCATGTATTCCCTTCAGCATATCGTTGGTAAACCGGGCCAGTTCCTCGTTAGATGAACTGTCTTTTACCACTGTTACCTTACTGGTATCAGCAGCCGGGAAGGAACTACGGGCCAGTTTTTTGGGATGGCGGCAGGCCACCATACCCAGGCCTATGGTTACTATTAAAAGTGTGACGATGGTTTTTCTCTTCATTGAGCGATAAACTTATAGCTAAAAGCTTATTGAATATATCTTTTTTCAGCGATCTTACGGGCGAGGTCTACAGAGGAAGCTCCTTTGTCTTTCGCCATCTGCCAGTATTCTACTGCTTTTGTTACTTCTTTCAGATTAAACAGGATATCCCCGTAATGCTCCAATACATTCGGGTTTTTCTGCGCGTCCGGATATTGTAGTGCTTTTTCGATCCACTGTTTTGCTTCTCCAAACTTTTCCTGCCGGAAAAGAATCCAGGCGTAAGTATCCATGTAGGTTGGACTTTCCGGTTCCAGATCCAGGGATTGTTTTGACAATTCAGCGGCTCTATCCAGGTTTTCCCCCCGTAAAGAGAGGTAATAGCTGTAATTGTTCATGATCAGCGCATCTTTAGGGCGGAGTACCAGTGCCTTTTCGTAGCTGCTGTCTGATTGACGGTGTTGTCCGGTAGCATGGTAAGAATCACCCAGCAGAGAATAAATATCTCCCAGGAATTTCTTCTCCCCATTACCAATTTCCAATGCGGCATTCAAAGAATTAATCGCATTAGAATATTGTTGTAAAAGAAAACTGGCTACCCCTTTAAAGTAATAGCCCATAAATTCTTTTGGAAATTTGGTGGTCACGTTATTGCTGAGTGTCAGCAAAGCGGTGGGATCTTCTTTGCGGGAGTAAATCCACATCAGTTGATACCATACAGAGAAGCGGGTATCATCCAGGCTCAGGGCCTTTTTATAGCTGGCTTCTGCGCTGTCGAGCATATCGGCCTGGGAAAACATATCACCGCGCAAGGCGTATGCTTTGGCGTCTTTCGGGTGTGCTTTAATAATCAGGGAGGTAAGATGCAGGCCTTCTTCCAGCTTGGTAGTATCCGTGTTCATCATCTGGAGATAAGGATACACGTAAGCTACTTTTTCATCGATGCTATAACCCGGATTGGCAAATGCTTTGGTGAGATTTGCCCAATAAGTGTTCATGTCATTATTCTTCTTTGCGTAAGAAGCTAATGCAATCAATGCTCTTGGATTGTTCTGATCTTTTGTGAGGATGGTACGGTATACATCTGCTGCATCTACGATACGATCGTTGGCATCATATATTTCTGCCAGCAGGTAGTAGTACCTTATTTCCTGAGGCTCCTGGTTAATGAGTTTTTTTATTTCCGCTGCAGCTTCATCTACCATGCTCATTTTGAGCAACAGTTTTTGTTTTTGGTAGATGAGTTCTTCTACTACGCCTACTTTACTTTCCAGCTGGTTAAATGCAGCCAGTGCAGATGCCGCTTTATTGGCTTTTGCCAGTAATACGCCCTTGTTGTAGAGATAGTCTTCGTTATCAGGATACTTATTGGTGAGTCCTTCGAAAACGAAAGCAGCGCTGTCGAACTTTTCATTCACTGCATAGGCGTCTGCCAGGGTTACCTGGAACCAATGGTTTTCAGGATCCAGCGCTACCGCACGGCGGGCAAAAATGAGTGCGTTGCCGGCATTTTGTACTTCTATGAAGAGACGGGCCAGTTCATAATTAACGGTGGCATTATTTTTATTCAGCCGCAGATAGTCAGCATACTGGGTTATAGCCGTGCGATAGTCGCCCAGCATTTTAGATCGCTGAGCAGCAAAGAAAAGGCTATCTGCCCGCTGTGAAAGCACAGCAGCATTCTTAACGGAAGTGTTACCACGTGATGCAGATTGCCTGGCACCACTACACGCCCCCATTAATAAAATACCTGCCAGCCCTATAACGGTGAAGTATATCCGCATTTATCAGGATTTACCGGTATGTCCAAAACCACCTACGCCTCTTACTGTTTCAGTGAGCACAGTTACCGGTTCTATTACCGCCTGTACAAAAGGGGCGATGATCATTTGGGCAATACGATCGCCGGGTTGTATGGTTTGCGGTTCGTTGGATAAGTTGATCATAATGATTTTAATCTCCCCACGGTAGTCGGCATCTATGGTGCCGGGCGTATTCAGCAGGGTTAATCCCTGTTTGATAGCCAGCCCGCTGCGGGGACGGATTTGTGCTTCATGTCCTGCTGGTAATTCCATGAATAAACCAGTCGGGATCAGCATCCTTTCCAGTGACTGTAATGTAACTGCTGTTTCCAAATGTGCGCGGAGGTCCATTCCTGCCGCATCTGCCGTTGCATAAGCCGGTAATTCATTACCAGACTTATTGATGATTTTCACTATAATATCCGCCATTGAACAAAGATATTTTAAAATAATTACGAATTGCGAATTACTGGGTGATATGCTCCAGCAATACGACAGCGTGTGCTGTAACGCCCTCCTCGCGGCCTACGAAGCCTAGTTTTTCAGTAGTAGTAGCCTTCACAGATACGTCTTCTATACCGATATGCAGGGTTTCTGCAATCACGGCCTGCATGGCAGCTACGTATGGTTTTATTTTAGGCGCCTCCAAACAAAGGGTACTGTCTACGTTTACCACCTGGTACCCCTTTTCCCCGATCAGTTGTGCACAGCGGGCTAATAATATTTTACTGTCGATGTTCTTATAGGCATTATCCGTGTCAGGAAAATGTACCCCGATATCACCTAAGGAAAGCGCACCCAACATAGCATCACAGATAGCATGTAACAGCACATCGGCATCACTGTGTCCCAGCGCTCCTTTATGATGAGGTACCAGTACACCACCCAGCCAGAATTCACGGCCTTCTACCAGCTGATGAAAATCTACCCCCAGTCCAATACGTATCCTACTCATATTTGTAATAATTTAATCATTTTGCCAATCCGCAAGGTAAGGCAATAAATATAAAAATCCCCCCGTTTGGCGGAGGGATTCAACCGTTTAACCAGTTAATTATTTAGTTAAAGAAAAGACAAAATGTTCATTACCAGCCTGTACGGGAATCCTCATCTCTTGGCCCCAGGTCAAAAGTCAGGGTAAACCGCAGTGTATTGGACAGCGGATTACGTTGAATACCTGATCCTGAAGGTACGAGGTAAGAAAAATTCAGGCCGAAGATGTCATACTTCACCCCGATACCGGCGGTAAAATACTTACGATTGCCCTTATTCTTATTTTCATTGAAATATCCTGCTCTTACTGCAAACTGCTGATTATACCAGTATTCCATACCCACGGAATACATCAGTTCCTGCATTTCTTCCTTAAATCCTCCCGGCGCATCGCCAAAGGAACTGAACATTCCTTCCAGTGAGCTTTTGCTTTTATATTTTCCTGCAGAATCCGGCGTAGGCACCAGTAATTTATTAATATCCAGGGCAAATGTTAACTGATTGGTTTCATCCAGGGCGATGGTGTACGCAGTACCAATTCCCAGGTTGGTGGGTATAAAATCTTTTTCCTGTGCAGAGCTCAGGTAAGAAATTTTGGTACCCATATTGGAAATAGCCATCCCGATGTTTAATTTATTCACCAGTCCATCTGATTTCTCAAAATCCTTGGTATAGAACCCGGATAAGTCCACGGCAAATGCCTTAGCGGCTTTCACCTGAACCCCATCCACAGATTGTCCGTTGGCCAGGTTGGAATAAATGAAATGCCCGGTTAACCCAATAGAAAAGTGTTCTGACAGCTTACGGGCATAACCCGCATCCAATGCAAATTCCCGTGCATGAAAATCCTGGATAGGATTACCATCTCTGTCGGTGAAAGCAATGGTGCCCAGCGAAAAATAACGCAGGGATCCGGAAATGGCCTGTTGCTCATCCAGTTTGGTATAACCATTCAGGCTGGCCAGAAACACATCGTTCACCAGTTCTTTTAACCAGGGAGTATAAGTAACTGCAAGACCAGCGCTCTTTTCGGCAAATGGCAGCTTGGCAAGATTGCTATATATGGAATAGGCATCTGCAGAAGTTCCCAACCCCACGTCTCCCATGGCTCCACTGCGTGCATCCGGTGTAATGCGCAAAAAAGGTACAGCGGTGTTAATAGGTACTGAACGACCATCAATTTGCCCCGTAGAAATTTGCGCTGAGGATTTAAAACTTATGAAAGTGCCGTAAATGAACACGAGGCCCATTGTTACCTTTCGGATCATGCAGATTTTGTATTTGATAAGGATGTAAAAATAATCTTATTTATTAATATAATACAGAAAGGGGTTTAATTGGGATAATGGCAAAAATTATTTTCCTTGCATAGGCTATAATAACACCAGCTTACCGCCCTTTATTTTTGTTCTTTTCGTGGTTCTGATTGTTAATCTGTAAACATATACTCCCGGGGGTAACTTTGCTCCCGAATCACTACGTCCGTCCCAGGGCATGCCATCATAACGACCGGCTGTGGAAATTATTGTACTACGCATTGTTTTTACCAGACTTCCTGCTACTGTAAATACCTGTAATGTTAGCTGTAGTTCTTCTCCCTGCTGATTGTGCAGGAAGGTAAAACGTGTTACATCGTGGAAAGGGTTCGGATAGTTCCTCACCTCCTCTACTGCCAGCGCCTCCTGTTCAGTTACTTTAAAATAAATGGTAGTTGTAGCAGCATTGTTGTAAGTATCCCAGGCTTTAATTGTTATCCTATGTTCTCCTGCTAACAAACCTTTCAAAGGGTACAATATATTCCCTTTTTTGTAACTGTTCAAAGATGACTCAAAATAATCATTTAATACAATATATCCAGTACTATCCAGAATTGCTATAATACTATGATTATCATTATTCCCTGACATATTGATACCACTACTGTCTGCCAGATCGATGATCAGCATAGGGTCCGGGCCGGTTATATCTCCGCTTCTGAACTGGCGGTTATCCAGCCAGGCGTTTATAGCAGGTCCTGTTATGTCGGCTATAGGTCCCGCAATGATTCCACCGGTCGTAAAATTATCAAAATAACCACTTCCATCCAGCTGATCATTATTGGTATAATAGCTGATCTTCCCCTTTCCGGTGCCTTCGCGAATGTCGCGGGGAGCCACAAATGTAAGGGAAAACTTGCCTGCTGCTACTGTTTGTGTTCCCTGAAACAAAACATTACGCTGTACCCTATACCCTTCCACACTGCTCCCGGCATCATTGCCTCGGGTTTTCTGCAGTGTAGGCTGGTCATATATAGTCGTATAGAGGACACCGCTATAGTCTGTTACAGTATTCCCCTGTGCATCAGCAATATGTCCCCTGATAGTATAGGTCCCTAACCCTTTCAGTGTATCTATGCCCATCGGTACTACTCCATTTATAGAATCTGTGATTACTTTATAAGCCGGAAATGCCAGCGTGAACGCCGGATCCCCCAGCAGCTGAAATTTACGATTATTGACTGCATCCGCAGAGGTATTGTAAGTAACATTTTTTGCCAGCATAACGGCAGTTCCCAGTGCAGGCATCTTTCCATTGGCTGCAGGGGCAAAAGCGACTTTCAGGTAATTGGCATTCATGAGCTGATTGGAAGCCGCAAAAACGGCCCGGGTAGTGGTCATCAGCGCAATTGCACCTCCGGATTGCTGCAATAGTATTTTATGCCCCAGCGAAGTTATTCCCGGATCATCATAAGGTGCAAAGTCGCAGGTAGCGGTAATGAACAGGGGCAATTTATTATCGTTATGCCAGGCAGCAATGCTGTTAGCATCCATAATATTTTCGGCTGCCAGGCGGGAATTACTGCCATGACCCGAATAATTCAGCATCAACGCACCCTTGTTGATCCGGTTGGCAATAGCCGTATTCACCTGGGGATAAGTGGCGCCCCCCGAACTTGTTTCCTGCAGATAAGCATCCAGGTAAA
The DNA here is from genome assembly GCF_056399985.1 of Chitinophaga sp. 01L420. Classification (NCBI taxonomy): domain Bacteria; kingdom Pseudomonadati; phylum Bacteroidota; class Chitinophagia; order Chitinophagales; family Chitinophagaceae; genus Chitinophaga; species Chitinophaga sp. 01L420. The sequence goes on along the minus strand of NZ_JBFTSK010000022.1, from coordinate 26,758 downwards.
TCTTTTCTGTATTTAATATGGGGGCATTGCCTGCGATGACGGTCGCCATTTTTTCGGCGTCCTCCAGGTGCAGGTTATCATCTTCATCGTCTGCCAGTATAGCTACCTGGTTACGCCAGGGGCCAAAGGCCGCCGGTTGCCGGTACCGCACTATCTTATCTACAGCCAAAGCGGCTTCACTCACATTACGCGCCGGAATACGTCCTATGCCTATATCCAACCGATCGGGTACACTGGTTTGGGTAATATCTCCCCCATCCTTTAGTATCCCGAAATAATCATCTGATACGTAGGAGCGGATAGCATCCAGAGAGGCTTCACTTTGCCAGGAGGGAACATCGTTGGTATTATTTTTTATACGCTGCCGGTAATCATACGAGGCGGCTCCAAATAACAGGAGGTAGCGGGGTACTGGTCCCCGGTCATAAAACATTTTTACATAGTCCCGGACGGCAGTGGGATCGGGTGTACCAGAAGCAAATTCATTATATACCTGGTCAATAGTCGTTACCTGCACCGATAGCTGATCCTGTGCACGGTGCATGGCTGCCAGTCTTTCTGCAGGCCCTTTTAATGCGGTTGTGGTAACGATGATCATATCTGCTACGCCATTCCCATGCAGATCCTGGTTAGGCACCTGGCCTGCAAATACAGGCAGCAGCGCGGCCTTGTCGTAGAAAGCAATGTATTCATGCAGGCGCTCATTCTTTCCGGTAAACAGCAGGGAATCTCCCTGTGGCTGATACTTGACGGCGACCGGCTTTACCGGATCGGTGACATCCCATATTTTCGTTTGCACATCAGCGTTATGGAGTGCAAAGCGACTGTTTTGCCCGCTACCCACGTAAAGGGCACTACGAAAATCGAGCATACCTCCTACCGGCATTACCAGCGGACAGGGAGCCTGTACTTCGAGGTAATCCAGCCATCCCCGGTCATTAATATTGTTGGGAGCGAGCTCCACTCCTATATCCAGCTGCGCCTGGGACGCATTAGCGCTGCCGGTGGCTGCAGCGGCAGTAGCTACGCCTTCAAAAATATTATCTGTTACCGGCAGCAGGTATAAATTGCTGACCGCTGTTGCATTATTCACAGTGGCATTAAAATTACATCCGCCACCACTGCGGGCGGCCGCCCGCATACTCACCGTAACCGGTCCTGCCGGTGACGCAGGCAGCGTAAAACGATAGTTGCGGGATAACCCCAACACCTTACTGAATTCCGTTCCCCACCACTGTTTGCCGCTGCCCAGGAAGTTAAAGCTATCGCGTTCATAAAACGCGCGATAAGTGAAAGCATATTCGGGAGCACCGGTTGCCGGCGGGTTATTATCTGCCTGTACCCGTAATCCTTCTCCCCCCACGGTTATATAATAAAAAGAAGCATCCGAATAAAGATTACGCTGGTGGGTAAATGTCCGGGAGACCATATTATAGGACCAGCTATGTGGACCAGGGGCATAAAAAAGCAGGTAGTCATTTCCGTCCAGTATGCCATCTCCTCCATCTTGCGCATACATGGCTACTTCCGGCAAATCGTCATACCGTGGGGTATTGTTGGGCTCCCCCAGCATTTGTCCACCATTACCAAACAGCCGGATGGCAGTAACCGGTAGCTGCTGGGTATTGATACCCATACTTTTCAGGAAGGCAACATCTATTTTATAGACCCCGGGATCGGTGATCGACAGCTTGTACCAGCTCCCGGTAGCCAGGGCGGAGTTTTTTTTATATTGACGGATACTGCTTTGGGCATATATTTCGGGTTGCCGCAGCAAAAAAATCAGGAACATCCCGATAAAAATATAATTGAGTTTCATTATCTTAATCGCAGTTTTTCGACCGGTTGATGTAGAAAACCCTTTATCAGCAGGGACGAATGGCAGCAAATTACAAATTAATTTTTTTCGCCATAAAATAAAAAAGAGTACATTTGCGTTTACTGTAAATATACTAGACTAAAGCTGTATCGCATGCGTAGATTAACCTCTTTATCATTGCTCGTAGGTACCAGCGTAATGCTATCCATGAGTGCCTGTCATAAAGACGGCGGGGGACTTTTCGGTAAGAAGAAGGAATCTTCTTCCGCTACGGGCTGGAACTACAACGACCAGAAAATGGGCGGTTTCAGCGTAGCTAAAAACGTTGCCCAGCAAACGGGGCCCGGACTTGTGTTTGTACAAGGTGGTACCTTTGCGATGGGAGCAACGGAGCAGGATGTAATGGGCGACTGGAATAATATTCCACGTCGTATCACTGTTTCCTCTTTCTACATTGATGAATCTGAAGTAGCCAACGTACATTATCGTGAATATCTTTACTGGTTGAACCGCGTTTATGGCGAGTCATTCCCGGATGTTTACCGCAATGCACTGCCCGATACCCTGGTATGGCGTAGTGAACTGGCTTACAACGAACCATTGGTAGAATATTATTTCCGCCACCCGGCCTACAACGACTATCCGGTAGTAGGTGTTACCTGGAAACAGGCAACCGACTATTGTAAATGGCGTTCCAACCGTGTAAACGAAAAGTTGCTGATGGATAAAGGCCTGCTTTCTAAAGCAGATGTCGGTAACCAGTCAGACGACAATACTTTTGACACCAAGTCATACACCGCTGGTTTGTACGAAGGTACTCCCGGCAAGTTGTCTAAAAGTGCCAAAAATCAATTTAAAAACGCAGACGGAACTCCCCGTAATGCTGCCTTTGAAGATGGCGTAATGTTACCAAACTACCGCCTCCCAACAGAAGCAGAATGGGAATACGCCGCACTGGGTTATATTGGTCAAAACCCTGGCCCTTCCAAAAAAGAAGGCAAACACGGGGAAGAGCTGATCATGAACAAACAGGTATATTCCTGGGGTACCAACACCAGCGGATTACGTGATATCCGCCGCGGTACCATGCAGGGTCAGTTTCTGGCCAACTTCAAACGTGGTTCCGGTGATAACATGGGTGTGGCCGGTGGCTTGAATGACCGTGCTTCCATTCCAGGTCCTATCCGCTCCTTCTACCCTAATACGTTTGGCATCTATAATATGTCAGGTAACGTAGCAGAATGGGTACTGGACGTTTACAGACCACTGAACCCAATTGATGGGGAAGACTTCAACTACTTCCGTGGTAACAAGTTCCAGACTGTTTACCAGAATGAAAATAAAGAACTGGAGAAAGATAGTCTCGGTCACCTCAAAATGCGTGATGTAACAGACGAAGAAAGTGCTAACCGTCTTAACTACCAGAAAGGTGATGTAATCAACTACCTGGATGGTGACTCCCTTTCACAGGTCGAATATGGTTACGGCGTTACTACGCTGATCAACGATAAATCACACGTGATCAAGGGTGGTAGCTGGAACGACCGCGCTTACTGGCTTTCACCAGGTACCCGCCGTTACATGCAGGAAGATATGGCCACTAACACCGTAGGTTTCCGTTGCGCCATGGATCGTGTAGGTAGCCCTGAAGGTAATAAGTTTAAAACCGGTAACCTGTTCAAGAAACAGCGCCAGAAGAGATAACAGTTATAACTGAACATAAAAAAAGAGCGAAGATCAGTGATCTTCGCTCTTTTTTTATGTTCTTTTTTTCGCTGACTATTTCCAGAGTTCCAGAATCTCTTCTGTATGATTTTTGGTATCCGGCTTTTTAATGATGTGAGCAATTACACCCTTTTCATCAATGAGAAAGGTAGTGCGGTGAATGCCATCATACGTTTTCCCCATCATTTGTTTTTCGCCCCAAACACCGTACTGGTTTACGATCTTCTTGTCTTCATCCGCCAGTAAAGTAAAAGGCAGATCAAACTTTTCTATAAACTTCTGGTGGCTTTGCTCACTATCTGTGCTTACGCCTACTACTACATATCCTTTTTTCAACAGCGCATCGTAATTATCACGCAGGTTGCAGGCCTGAGCTGTACATCCCGGGGTATTGTCTTTCGGATAAAAATACAGAACCACCCGCTTTCCTTTAAAGTCTGTCAGGGATACGGTTTTGCCGTGCTGATCATGTCCTTTAAAAACCGGGGCTTTATCGCCTTCATTTAAGTTTCCCATATATAAGGTTTTAGCTGTTTAAAATTATGTTCCTAACGCTTAAAAGATAGTCTGTATGTTCCTTCGTTGCCGGCAATATCTGTTACCTTCATCACCAGGATATGTGTGCCCGGCTGGCAATGTTCATCAAACGTATAGGTAAGCACGTTACTCCTACGGGAAAACAATAACCATTTGCCATCCAGTTCTGCCCGGTAACTTTTAATACCACTGGCATCGTTCATGGCAAAAATTATTTTCGCGGCTCTAGCCAGACTCGCCCCTGGCTTCACGCCCAATGGCGTTACCTTCGGCGCAATGGTATCCACTTCCAGGTGAAAGTTGCCAAAGTCACGGAACGTTCCTTTATACCAGCCGTTTTCCAGTGTAGTAGCAGAAGCATTGCTGCCCATTCCTTCTCTCACCATCACTACTTTAGGTTGCAGGTTTTCGGGAACCGTACGGGAAGCACGCAAACGTACATTGAAGAAATCGTGTACCGGCACCAGTGGGTTGTGCAGATGATATACATTAGAATATGCTTTGGTACTGACAGATGGTGTTTCTGCATAGTTAAAGCAGATCTTGTCGTACAAAGCATCTTCATCCAGGTAAAATTCTACCTGGTTATTTTCGAAGATATTGCGTGAATCAGGATACATGAGGTTGGCACAGCTTTTATCTGCGGCTTCAGGTCCTCCCTGCTGCAGATGGAGCTTCACAGTAGACGTATTCCCGTAAGCATCTTTTACCAGCAGCTTTACTTCGTGCACAGCACCATCCTCCAGGTGAATAGTACCATCTCCTTTCAGATCGTGGTAGATATCCAGTTTATTGCCGGGTAAAGAGAAGAGCAGCTGATAATACGGACCACCACCCTTCTTCACTTTATAATCTATATGCGCATTGAGGTAGCGGGTTTCTTCATAGCCGATGTTATCCAGCTGAAAGTCGATATCCGGCTCACCGTTTTGCAATAAAGTAACTTCGTATATGCCGTAGATGTTACCTGTATTCATGCGATCTACCGCACTCACCCCTAATCCTGCTTTCGCTGCATTAATTTTAATGACCGGCTGGGTGGTCACATATTCGCCTCCTACTTTTTTCACCGGCAACATAATAGGCTGCTGTTCATAAACACTTTTCTCCCGGTCGTAGACAGCGATGCGATATACGTCCGGCGCGTGGGTATCTGCAATATCGAATCCAAAGAGTAGCGGATTCAATGGTTTTTCCGACTGGGTATTCCTGATTTCAAAGTGCAGGTGCGGGCCGGCAGAACCTCCGGTATTACCACTCCAGGCTACAAAGTCGCCTTTCTTTACCGGGAACAATCCGGCAGGAATAGCCAGATCGCTTGCCCAGCTTTCCACCTGGTATTGTTGTTTCTTTACATATTGTTGCAGCGCCGGGAAAAAGGCATTTAGATGCGCGTATACGGTCGTATATCCATTGGGGTGAGTGATGTATAATACATTCCCGAATCCCGTATGTGAAACGCCAATACGGCTTACATAACCATCTGCGGCAGCATGTACCGGCAGATTCTCCTTTTGCTGGGTTTTAATRTCCATTCCCGAGTGGAAATGGTTAGGACGCAGCTCACCAAAATTCCCTGCCAGCTCTATTGGAACATTCACCGGATTTCTGAAATAGCCCTGGGGATAGTCCTTTACCGGAATGGTTTGCGCCTGTAATAATTGCGGTAGTAAACAAAATAGACCGATGACTCTCTTCATAATATTGCAAATGTAGGGAAAAGAGAAGTTTGTCATGCGGATGCCCTTTTTCCCTCCATCAGTTTTAACAGTTTTTAATATATACCATAGGAAAAAGATTTGGGGAGATGGATACCGCTGTGGCAGTATCCATCTCCCCAAAAAAATTAAAAAACTATTGGTAAGCTACAGCTGTTTTTTAATAGTGCTGATAAGCTCCTGGAATCCGGGTTCCTTACGGATTTCAGGCTGCCAGGCGAATCCCATTTTGCACAGGTCATATTCCTGTATAATGGTAGCCCCTTCTTTATTTTCTTCTTTTCCCAATACCCAAACGGTATCGGAAATAGCGGCCGCATTTTCAATATCATGGCTCACAATGATCAGGGTGTTTTCTTCATGCAGTGTTGATACTTTTATCAACAGTTGAATCACCTTATCTATCATGAGAACGTCCAATCCGGAAAAGGGTTCATCCAGTAAAATGAACTTGTTGCCGGTAAGTACTTGTTGAATGATACTAACACGTTGACGTTGTCCACCACTGATTTGCGCCGGGTATTTGTTCAGGTGCTCTGTCAGTTGAAAGGTAGCCGCATAATCTTCAATGATGTGTTTTTTCTCGTCTTCTGTCAGCTTCACGGCAGCATTATCCAGTCCTATCTTAAGGTTACGATAAATAGTACGGTGGTTAAAGAGGATATAATTCTGCGGTACAATGCCCACCTCTCCTGCTTTCACCGGGTGTTGGTCCGTATCTATTTTCACCACTCCTTCTGTGGGCTGAATCAGTCCTGACAGGGTTTTGAACAACTGAGTTTTACCAATGCCACTGCGTCCAATCAATGAAACCACCTGTCCCTGTTGTACATCAGGACGGTGAATATCATGGATACAGAAATTAATATCGCGGAGAATGGTTTTCTCACCGTATTTCAGCGTAATGTGTTCCGCACACAGCAACGGCGCATGTTTCGTATATACGTTGGTGTTCATCAGCGGGTCGTGAGTTTAGTGTAAGGAAATAACCACTCCCGGAATTTGCCGAGAATATAGTCAAAGAAGATGCCCAGCAGAAAGATGATCACCAGGGTACCGAATACCACATCCAGCTGTACATACTTATTAGCGCGGATCAGCATTACACCAAGTCCCCCTTCACTCATGCTCAGTCCTTCTACGGAGGTGATCATGAGCCAGGCAATGGCAAAGTTCTGCCGCATTACTTCAAAAACCTGGTCCAGTCGTCCTACGATAATTACTTCCCACAGGGTTTTCCAGCTGTTCATACGCAGTGTGGTACACAGCTCAAATTCCTGTTTATTAATGCCATCGATTACAGACAACAGCGAGGTAACAAAGAACGGAACGATACCAAAAATCAGCAGACTGAGTTTCAGTTCGTGCCCATCCTGTGTCCACAGGGTGAAGAGAAACGTTAAGCCGGTAAGGGTGAGGTAACGGCACTTGATTACAAAACGTGCAATCGGATTAAAAAACGGAACAATAGAAAGATAGCTGATCACCAGGGCGATGACAATAGAAATAAACATGCCTTTGATGGTCAGTACCAGGCTACTGAAAAGGTTGTCGATGAAAGACGGATCCTGCACTATCTTACCCAGTGTTTGCAATACTTTTACCGGAGTCGGAATTAAACCACCTCCACTCAGCTGCCAGCATACCAATGCTATTATAGCCTCAGCAATCACCAGCGACAACATCGCACGGCGGTTGAGTATACGCAGTGGTTCAAAAAAAGATTTTATCACGTCTAAAGTTATTGAGTCAATGTGTAAATGGGTCGGAGAGAAAATTGTCTGAACAGCGCTGATTCACCATTCAGACAATTTCATATTATTGACCTAATACGATCTGTACGCGGCGGTTTTTCGCGCGACCATCATTGGTAGTATTATCTGCGATAGGCTTGGTATCACCATAACCTTTTGATTCGATACGTGCTTCTGGTAAGCCTTTATCCAGCAGGTATTTCCTTACGGATTCAGCACGTTCGTTGGATAATTTTTCGTTGGCAGTTGGATTACCTACATTATCGGTATGGCCATACACACCTACTTTCAAACCTTCCGCTACCACAGCGCTCTTCAGGATTTCATCCAGTACGGCGTGAGAAGCAGCTTTGATCACAGAACTACCAGTTTCAAACTGTATCTGGTATGATTTGGAAGATACTTCTGAAGTGATGCTCTCCGCATATTTTTCCTTGATAGCAGCACCTTCCAGTAACTCAGGGTGGTTAGCCACCACAGAGGCCAGGAAGGACTTATCTACTACCTGGGTATATACCGGATAGGTAGGCATAATTTCAGGATACATCCTGGTCAGGATTTCACCGAAAGTAGTGTACACTATTTTGTAACGGTCAATGGCATCTTTACCCATACCAAAGGTGTTGGCAGCATCTGTCAGGTTAAATGCCATAGATCCTCCCAAAGGAATATTCAGGCCCTGCGCATCTTTCTCCTCCACACCATTGTAGTATTTCAGCCAGTAAGCACCATTCTGCTCGTTGTACACTTTCGCAGATACATCACCTGCAAAGGCTTTTGCTTCGTTGTAAGAACGAACCTGGTCGCCGGCCTGAGCCAGCGCAATGATCAGGTTTTCGATATCTGTACGGTGATCGTAAGCAAATTTCTTAATGGTAATGGTGATGTTCGGCATCTGTGAAGAGTATTCTTTGGTAGATGCAATATTCACCAGACCACCTTTCTTCTGTGCAATATTCACGTCACCAGGAGTCCAGGTAGCCACACCATCCACACCAACAGTAGTGTCTTTGCTGGTTTTCTTACCATCGATCACCAGTTTGCGGGTTTCTTTGTAACCTGCGATGTATTTCGCACCGGCATCCAGAAAGTCGTTGGCAGCAATGATGTTGATCGCATTGCGGTCATAAGAAGTTTCGTCCGGATTTACAGGGATGCCGTTATCACCAGCCCATTTCAGCATGATGTTGATATCACCATCACGCAGTACGCCAGCAACAGTTTTACCCATGGCACTTTTAGGATCTTTTTTCCATTCTACAGGCCCCATCAGTTTATCTTCACCATAGCTTTTACCCATGGTATAGAAAGCGATAGGCTGGTAGTCAGCACCCAGTGGTTCCAGTTCCTTTGCCAGTGCGGCAAAGAAGGCCGGCATACCATCTCCCATGAAGGAAGCAAATACCCCTGCGGTGTTAGGATTTTTTTTATAGTCCTGTGCAAACTTTACCATGTCTGCCAGTGATTTATTACAGTCGTCCTGGCGTACCAGTTGCAACTGCAGTTTTGCTTTATCTATCAGTGAACCTTTGGTGGTATTTACACCACCGTTGGCGTACATCAGCGCGAACTGAGAGTTCCACGCCATTACGCGCCAGGATATTTTAGTACCGCCATTTAATGCTTCTGTACTTTCCGGTAAAGGCAATTTCACGGCATTACCACCCAGGGAAGCTTCTGCCGCATCCGGCAAGGCTACTTTCCCAATTTCGGTAGCTGCTTTAGCTTCCTGTGGGCGTTTATCCCACCATAACACTTTTCCTGCATAGATGGCACCTAACAGCAGTACGATGCCAAAAACCTTTCCACCGGGTTTTACTTTCACGGCCATAGTTGTAATATTTGTTGATTAAAGGTTATTGTTAACTTAACAGATCGTTGTAGTTGTCAGTACGAACAGTACCCGGTTGATGGGGTTCACGGGAAGGCTCCCACTTCTGTACATCCAGTTTATATGTTTTATCGGGGTCGTAAGACTCTAGCATTTTCAGTCCCTGCAGCTCATAGGTGGCATTATCCAGGTCTATAGAGCGCATGAAGTCTGTAGAATAGTTGATGGCTTTTTTCATGCTGGCCAGTTTGGTCGCAATATCCTCTTTCAGGAATTCCATAGACTGCTCTACCATCAGTTTTTTCTCCGGATCTCCGTTGAAAATTTTGAGTGCAGATGATAACGCTTTGTTACCGGAGGTGACAGACTTGTAAAGGTCTTTTTTCAGTTCCAGTTCATTGCGGGCATCTTCAATCATGTAACCACTGTTTTTATGCACTTTGGTGAGGTAGTCACCAATGCGGGCGAGGTTATCACGTATAGGCGTGAGCTGTGCGATGTATTCTTTCACACGGGCAATCTGCCTGGTAGCGTTACCCAGTTCCGGCAACATGTTATTATTTTGGGCGGCTTTGGCGCGGCTCAGGAGCTGCGTCATTTCCTTTTCCTTTTCACTGATTTTGAGGTCGATCTTTTCCTTCTGTGCGTCTACATCAACGGATTGAGCGTACAGCTTTTCACGCTGTTCTTCCATGTCGCCGATATAATCTTCTGCAATGAGGAAGGGGTCGAGTTCAATCACCAGTCCTACGAGTTTCTTCATGAGCCACTCATACAGGTAAAACAGGCTAAGGCGAAGTTTACGATGTGTGATACAGTACAGGAATACGCCAAGGCACACCAGTGCAATACCGAAGTTGAGTGTGTTCCAGACAACGGCGGTGAGGATGGGGATTACATAATACCCGATAGCTACCAGGAGTCCTAATCCGATCAGGAGTCCAAATTTACCGCCCGGTCTGTTCCAGTAAGATTTCAGTTTCTGCCCCGATTCAGCGGCAGGAAAGATTTGCGTTTCCATAGCGTTAAAGCGATGTTTCTATTTTTTGAATGTCTGTGTTTATTTTTCTAACCATAGCCTCACAAGCCACCTGGTAACCCTGGCGGTTCGCTACTATTTTCTCTTCCTGTTCTGCCATTTGCGCCCTGAGCTGTTCTGACTTAGCCTGTGCTTCGGTGATTTCTTTGGTAAGTTGCTGGATCAGAGCGGCGTTATCGGCCATTTTCTTTTCCATGTCCTTCAGCTGTTGATGACGACCATCTACTTCCGTAGCGGCTTTGTCGCTGGCAGCTTTTTCAAATTCAGCCTTATCTTGTTCAATGATTTGTTTGTACTGGGCAGCGCTTTCAATCAGCCTGTTTTTGGTGAGGCCCTGAATGCTGAGTGTAGCATACACGGCTGCCATACGGGCGTTTTCGTCCTTTACATGCGCTTCCAGTGTGTCCATCATTTTCCAGAACTCGTAATAATCAGGTCCGGGAAAGTTGCTTTTTTCAAACAGCGCACTGAAATGCTGCTCAAACTTGTCCATATCTGCGGCAGACAGGGCAACAGGTCCTGGTGGCCGGGCTGGCGCAGATCCTGAAGGATTACTAAGCGGGAATTTTTGCGACAGGGAAGGCTGTTCCGGCCTCCTGACATCGCTGTTTTCGTCGGGTTCAAATTCCACAAAAAGGCCCATTGCTTTTTTTAGAAAGTTTGACATCAAGTATTGGGTTGAAGCATGAAAGTGATTTTATATGTAGTGCTTTGCCTGTATAGGTTATATAACGTATAGGTATCAGGTTAAATGCAAGTTATATGCCAATGTCAGTGCAGGTATTTCTGTTCACATATATGTGCTAGTTAATTTGGCTATAAATATATATATATTTAAGAGAAGTAGTACCATATTAGTGTAAAAGCGTACCGGAAGGCTTTAAAACCGTTCCGGATCCGGTAAAAAACGTACTACCGGGCTGTATTTTTACCACGAAAAGTCCACTCAATCCCCTGCTGGCGGCAGCGTTATAGTTTATCCTCTTTTTATAGTACATTAGTTCCCGCAAAACGTGCAAGCATACATGTCTATCCAGGTATCAGAACTCAGTAAAGTATATGGCGAACAGCGGGCGGTAGATGGGATCTCCTTTGAACTCAAAAAGGGCGAAATCACTGGTTTTCTGGGGCCTAACGGCGCCGGAAAATCCACCACCATGAAAATGATTACCGGTTTTTTACCGCCTACCAGCGGAAAGGCCAGTGTATGTGGTTTTGACATTGTCACCCAGTCGCTGGAAGTACGCAAAAGAGTGGGATACCTGCCGGAATCGAATCCTTTGTATTACGATATGTATATCCGGGAGTTCCTGGAGTTCGTAGCTGGTATTCATCAGTTGGGAAAGGCAGGAGCAGAAAGGATTACAACGGTTATGCAGCTCACCGGGCTGCAACCGGAGCGTCACAAAAAGATTGGCGCATTGTCTAACGGGTACAAACAACGGGTGGGATTGGCGCAGGCCTTACTACATGACCCGGAAGTGCTGATCCTGGACGAGCCCACCACGGGCCTGGATCCAAATCAGCTGGCGGATATCCGGCAATTGATCAAAGAACTGGGTGCCAACAAAACGGTGATCCTTTCCACGCATATTATGCAGGAAGTAGCGGCACTTTGTGACCGGGTAATCATCATCAACAAAGGAAAAATCGTAGCAGACGATAAATTATCCATCTTACAGCAAAACAATACGGCCAACGGTTATTTACAGGTTACCTTTGCGGAACCTGTTACGGAAACCGAGTTGCTGACCATCGGCGGAATCACACGCGTGGTGGCCCGGGAAGACCATAGCTGGCAATTATTTACCAGCCAGGTAGACGAAGTGAGAAAAAACCTGTTACAATTTGCTTTGATTAATAACAGGAACATACTTTCTTTGCAGAGCAATTCACAAAGCCTGGAAACAATTTTCCGGGAAATGACGAAAAGCTCTGATTAGCTGTTAGCCTTTAGCTGTTAGCTTTTAGCAAATGCAGCGAAGACTACCATATGTTAATCTTCGCTGCATTTGCTAAAAGCTAACAGCTAAAGGCTAACAGCTAACTCGCTATATAAATCGCTAACAATAATAACTTTTCGAATTATGAGTACTATTTCAGAAATCCATGCCAGGCAGATTCTCGACAGCCGTGGTAATCCTACGATTGAGGTTGATGTAACCACAGAAGACGGCCATTTTGGTCGTGCAGCCGTTCCATCCGGTGCTTCCACAGGTAAGCACGAAGCGGTAGAACTGCGTGATAATGATAAAAGTGTTTACATGGGCAAAGGCGTRCTGCAGGCCGTTAATAACGTAAATGACATCATTGCTGAAGAGCTGATAGGCTGGGAAGTTACAGACCAGGCCGGCATCGATAAATTCCTGATTCAACTCGATGGTACTCCAAATAAAGCCAAACTGGGCGCTAACGCTACCCTGGCAGTGAGCATGGCGGTAGCTAAAGCTGCTGCTGAAGAAAGCAACCAACCACTTTACCGTTACCTCGGTGGTGTAAACGCTTTCACCTTGCCTATTCCTTTGATGAACATCATCAATGGTGGTGCGCACGCGGATAATAAAATTGACTTCCAGGAATTCATGATCGTACCGGTAGGTGCTCCTTCTTTCTCTGAAGGTCTGCGCTGGGGCGTGGAAATATTCCACCACCTGAAATCCGTACTGAAAAAGAAAGGTTACAGCACCAACGTAGGTGATGAAGGTGGCTTTGCTCCTGAAATCCAGAGCAACGAAGAAGCTATCGAAACGGTACTGGAAGCTATCAAAGCAGCTGGTTACGAACCAGGTACCCAGGTAGCTATTGCCCTGGATGCTGCCAGCAGCGAAATGTATGATGATGCTACCAAGAGCTACAAATTCTATAAGAGCTCCCAAAAAGTAATCAGCAGCGATGAAATGGTCGCTTTCTGGACTGATTGGGCTAACAGATATCCTATCGTGTCTATCGAAGACGGTATGGCTGAAGATGATTGGGATGGCTGGAAAAAACTGACCGAATCTATCGGTAACCGCGTTCAGCTGGTAGGTGACGATTTATTCGTAACCAATGTACTGCGTCTGAAAGAAGGTATCGACAAAGGTATCGCTAACAGCATTCTGGTAAAAGTAAACCAGATCGGTACTGTAACAGAAACAATTGATGCCGTAAACATGGCACACAAAGCTGGTTATACTTCCATCATGAGCCACCGTTCCGGCGAAACTGAAGATACTACCATCGCTGACCTCGCAGTAGCACTGAATTGCGGGCAGATCAAAACCGGTTCTGCTTCCCGTACTGACCGTATGGCGAAATACAACCAGTTACTCCGTATCGAAGAAGCATTGGGTGAAGTAGCGATTTATCCTACCAACTCTATCAGCGTTAAAAAATAAATTACAAATTACGAATTACAAATTACGAACTATCGGGGATCATTCCTTCCCCGTAATTCGTAATTTGTAATTCGTAATTCTTTAGTAAATTGCCATATGTCCTGGTCTACATCCATCAAAAAAGTACCGAGTTTCCTGAAGAATAAGTTCTTCATGGCCTTCGCTGCCTTTGTAATATGGATCGCCTTCCTGGACAAAACCAACCTGATGTCCCAATATCAGTTCCAGTCGGAAGTAAATAAACTGGAAAGCCAGAAGGAATTCTTTATCCAGGAAATCAAACAAACCAAAGAAGAGCAACAGGAATTGCTTTCCAGCCCCGAAAAACTGGAAAAGTTTGCCCGCGAGAAATATTATATGAAAAAAGATAACGAGGACCTCTTCATTATCACCCCTGCCCCTAAGCCTTAAGCACGCACTGCCCTTGCATTTCTTAAAAATTTATCTTAAATTAACAATAGATTCCGCGCTTATTTCGTTATAAAACAGAACCTATTTTAGTATTAAAATAATAATGCATGAGTAATTTTACACTTTCTGTACTATCAACCCTGTGTCTTGTTACAAAGAGCGACATCAAACATCACCAGGAGGAACTTTCTTTAACCCAGGAAGAGCAGGCTTGTTTTGACAATACCAAAGCTGCCCTTAACACGGTACGCTATGCTCCCCGGGTAGCCACCCTCCAGCTAATCTTTGATTATGCTGCCAACAAACAAACTCAGGAAGAAAAGTAGTAGCTGACCTTACTTTTTTCATTTTTCCTATCTTTATGGCATGACTCAAAAAGAGCGTTATGCATTTGTTCTCAAGTACTTTGAGGAACATGCTCCCAATGCCGAAACGGAACTCATTTACGACAATCCTTACCAATTGCTGGTAGCTGTTATCCTATCTGCTCAATGCACCGATAAACGGGTGAATATGACCACTCCTGCCATCTTTGCACAGTATCCGGATGTATATGCCCTCAGTAAGGCCACCTTTGATGACCTGTTTCCCCTGATCCGAAGTATCAGCTATCCCAACAACAAAACCAAACACCTCATAGGAATGGGACAAATGGTGGTAGAAGACTTCAATGGGGAAATACCTGCTACAGTACCTGAACTGATCAAGCTGCCCGGCGTAGGCCGCAAAACGGCCAATGTGATTACCTCTGTAGTACATCATCAGCCCAATATGGCAGTGGACACCCACGTGTTCAGGGTATCCGCCCGCATTGGCCTTACCACCAATGCCACAACGCCGCTACAAACAGAGCTTCAACTGCTGAAACATATTCCTAAAGAGAAAGTACATATTGCACACCACTGGCTCATTTTACATGGCCGATATATTTGTGTGGCCAGAAGCCCAAAATGCGGTGAATGCGGACTAAGACCGGCGTGTAAGTATTATGCCAAACTTATAAAAGCCAGTTAACTATGCGCCCATTTCTGACTGCTGCCTGGAGAAACTTGCTGATGATCAACTTTGAAGCTGATCCGGCAGTACTCAAAGCATATTTACCTGCACATACAGAACTGGATACCTGGAATAATACCAGCTATGTAAGCCTGGTAGGCTTCCTGTTCCAGGACACACGGGTAAAAGGGCTGAGTTTACCCGGCCACCGTACTTTTGAAGAAGTAAATCTTCGTTTCTATGTCCGCTATAAACAAAACGGAGTATGGAAAAGAGGGGTGGTATTTGTAAAAGAGCTGGTACCCAAACCATTTATTACCTTTGTGGCCAATACTATTTACAAAGAAAAATACGCTACACATGTCATGGAACACAGCTGGGAATACCCGGATGCAGATACGTTGAAAGTAGCGTATAAATGGAAAGTAAATAATGAATGGAATCATTTAACGGCCACTGCATTACAAGCCACACAACCTATCATCACCGGCAGTGAAGAAGAATTTATTACAGAACATTACTGGGGTTATACACGGGTAGATGACCTTACTACCGGCGAATACCAGGTTACCCATCCTCAGTGGCATACACATCCGGTTACCAGTTTCGATTATCATTGCAGTACCCGGGCCCTCTACGGTGCAGATTTTGAAAACATGCTGCAGCAACCTCCCCGCAGCGCCTTGCTGGCGGCAGGTTCCGAGATTTCGGTAATGCCCGGCACAAAGATCAGGACCAGTACTTTGTGAACGCAAAAAGTTTCTTTTGTCCATCATTAATTTAATGGGCAATTCCCAATTTTTATTAACTTAAGCAGTTCATTAAGATTCAATCAATAAAGCATTAGTCGTTATGAAATCAGCTGTTAGGATACAACTATCGTTCATGATGTTCCTCGAATTCTTTATCTGGGGAGCATGGTTTGTGACGTTGGGCACGTTTGTAGCAAATGGGCTGGCCCATGGCGCCAACGAAAAAGTGGGAGAACAAATTGGCTATGCCTTTCTTACACAATCCATCGGTGCGGTGATTGCCCCTTTCATTGTGGGCATTATTGCAGACCGATTTATTTCTGCACAGGTCATTCTGGGTGTAATACACCTGGCAGGTGCGGCAATGCTGTGGATTTGTTCCGGCATGACAACCTACGACACGTTCTATCCCGTATTACTTGTATACATGATCCTTTACATGCCTACCCTGGCACTGGTAAACGCTATCTCCTTCCGACAGATGAATGACCCCAGTAAAGAATTTTCCTTTATTCGTGTATTCGGTACCGTAGGTTGGATCATTGCCGGTTTACTGATTGCATGGTTGCAATGGGAAAAATCCAATACATTAGACCTTACCTTTAAAATGGCCGCAGGTGCTTCTATCCTGTTAGGGCTTTTCAGTTTCACGCTGCCGAAAACACCACCTGCTAAAAAAGGAACAAAGATTTCTATCAACGAAATACTTGGTCTGGATGCTATCCGCATGTTGAAGAACCGCGCCTACCTCCTGTTCTTCCTGGCATCCATTGCTATCTGTATTCCGTTGGCATTTTATTATAATTTCACCAATCTGTTCCTGAATGAAATAGGCATGAATGCCGCTGCTGGTAAACAAACCATGGGACAAATGTCAGAGTTCCTGTTTATGTTGGTAATGCCATTATTCTTTGCACGCTTAGGGGTAAAAAAGATGCTGGCATTAGGTATGCTGGCCTGGGTATTGCGCTACGTGCTGTTCTCTTTCGGTAATGTGGATGGAAACTACTGGATGCTGATTATAGGTATTATTTTACATGGCATCTGTTATGATTTCTTCTTTGTAACCGGACAGATTTATACAGATAAAATTGCAGGGGAAGAATTTAAAAGCTCGGCCCAGGGCTTTGTAACATTAGCGACCTATGGCGTAGGTATGCTCATTGGATTCCTCATTTCCGGGCGCATTGTTGATATTTACCAAACCAGTGAAAAAAGCCACGATTGGCATATCATCTGGCTTATACCTGCTGGTATTGCAGCAGTAGTATTAGTACTGTTTATGTTATTTTTCAGAGATAGCAATAAAGAGAAGGTTCTTAAAAATTAATCATCGGCAAAACGGTTTCTATGGCAAAAATAGCAATGCTTGGCTCAGGCTTTATTGCGCGGTTTTATGCAGATTCATTGCAGGGACAGCGCAGCCGCGATAAAATAGTAAGTGTGTATTCCCGCAGGGAAGAAAGCGCAAAGAAATTTGCGGAAGATTACCAGGTAGCACACCAAACAACAGAGATGGAAGCGGCGGTATCTAATCCGGAGGTGGAGGTAGTATGTATATCGCTGCCCAACAATTTGCATGAGGCAGCGGTGCTGCTTTGCTGCAAACACAAAAAGGCGGTCATCTGTACCAAACCCCTGGGCCGCAATGCAGCAGAAGCAAAGAGAATGCTGGAAGCCGTTGAAAAAGCCGGTATCTTCCATGGTTACCTGGAAGACCTGGTATATACACCCAAATTTCTGAAAGCATTAGAAAGCGTACAGAGTGGCGCGTTAGGCAGGATACTCTGGGCCAAGTCCAGGGAAACGCATCCTGGCCCTCACAGTGAATGGTTTTGGGATAAGGAACAAGCCGGTGGCGGCTGTATCCTTGACCTGGGCTGCCATTGCGTGGAAATTGGCCGCAATTTTATCGGGAAAGATATCAGACCGGTAGAAGTAATGTGCTGGGCAGATACACAGGTAAAGCCGATTGATGCAGAAGACCATGCTATCGGGCTGGTAAAATATGAAAACGGCGCCATCGGTCAGTTTGAAGTGAGCTGGACTTTCCGCGGCGGACTGGATCTGCGTGATGAAGTCATGGGCACAGAAGGAACGATCTGGACCAACAGTTTTTTACGTACCGGCTTTGATATGTTTACCACCGGCAAAGGTGCTGATTATGTAGCTGAAAAAGCAGAGAGCAACACCGGCTGGTTATTTCCGGTAGGCGATGAACTCAATGAACTGGGATATAATCACATGTTCACAGATATGTTCAACGCTATGGAGGGTGGACATGCAGCCAAAGAAACATTCTATGATGGCTATGTGGTAAATGCGATCCTGGATGCCGCTTATAAAAGTGCCGCTACCAGGCAATGGGAGCCGGTACAATTAGACATATGGCGTGGACAGGAAGGTGTTCCCAAAATCAAAACATTAACAGATTATAACGATCAATACTACCTGGTGAAAGAAGAAATGACGCATTTTGGGGCGAGGAAACTGATCCTGAAAGATAAAGTGTCCGGGCAGATTATTGAGCAAACAGTATAGATCTTTTTATGATAAACCAGGTGTGCGAAGATGATAGCATTGTCTGCCGTCTTCGCCCATCGGGGAAATCACCATCATTGGCAGACAAAGTATTAGCTGACCTTCACAAAGAAAGCTTTGCCGAAAGTGTGGTTCACTTCTACCAATACCAATGTACCGTTTTCGTATTTAAACACGTTCTTTTTCCCCTCGGGCAATATTAGCTCATACATTCCTCCTCCGATAGATTTCAGCGGCAGAAACTTGCCCAATGTTTCAGAAAACACACGGGTGATCTGTTTGGGTTCCGCAAAGTAAAGATCTGCCACACATTCTTCTATTTCGGCATTATTGATCACCGATTTTTCCCCGTTCACTGTAATCGTATATTCTTTACCATTACGAGTGGTCGTGGTATTTTTATCTTCCCCGTTTTTACCGGATATACGGGAAGATTTAGAAGAAGAGAGCACATTGTTACTGTATTCATTGGCAATATCGCTGTTAATTTTAGACAGCATCACCTGGATACGCGTTTTGATAATGATACTTTTTACCGGTCCGTTCGTTTTCCTGTTAGCTTCTATTGTACCTACCGCATGGTTTGCGATCCGCACTTCAAAAGTATTAGTTTGGGCATTTGCCTGCAAATACAATACAGCTACTGTTACAACGGTTAGCAATACACGAAAAAGGCTATACATAATAGTAAACTTAAACTAAAAAAATCCTGGCAGAAGTAGCTGTGAATAGTCTGCCGATACAGGAAAATACAAAAAATCCTGTCACAACGGACAGGATTTTTTATTGTGCAATAAAATAATATGTTGTGGAGGAACCTATGCCAGCATTTCTTTGATCTTAGTGATCAATTCACCTTTGGTAATAGGAACACCCATAATCTTATTATAACCCTGTGCATCGATCAGGAATTGATCACGTATAATTTTGATCAGCTGACCATTATTAATTTCCGGGATCAGTACTTTATCGTAGCTGTGGAGTATTTCGCCCAGGTTTTTAGGGAAAGGACGGATATAGCGGATGTGTGCATGCGCTACTTCGTGTCCTTCTGCTATCAGGTCCAGTACGGCACTTTTGATAGCACCATAGGTAGATCCCCAGCCGAGCACGAGCACTTTTCCTTTTTCCGGGCCGAGTTCAATTTTTTGTAGTGGAATATGATCTGCGATCTTATCTACCTTCTCCTGACGGATCTTCACCATCAGCTGGTGGTTTTCCGGGTCGTAGCTTACGTTACCAGTGATGTTTTGCTTTTCCAGACCACCGATGCGGTGTTCCAGGCCGGGTGTACCAGGAACAGCCCAGGGGCGTACCAGGTTTTCATCACGGTGATAAGGCAGGAATTGTTCTTCTCCTTCTTCCAGTCCTTTCTTGAATTTCACTTCAATAGACGGGAGATCAGCAGCTTTAGGGAAGCGCCATGGTTCGGAACCGTTGGCAATGTACCCATCACTGAGGAAAATAACCGGTGTCATATGTTGCACGGAAATGCGGAATGCTTCAAACACCGCCTCAAAGCAATCTGCCGGGGTGGATGCAGAAACGATTGGCATCGGGCACTCTCCATTACGGCCGTAGTACGCCTGTAACAGATCGGATTGTTCTGTTTTGGTAGGTAAGCCGGTAGAAGGACCTCCACGTTGAATATCAACGATTATCAACGGAATTTCCAGCATTACTGCCAGTCCCATAGCTTCGCCTTTTAATGCCATACCCGGGCCGGAAGTGGTGGTAATCCCCATATGTCCACCATAGGAAGCGCCAATAGCAGAGGTAATCCCTGCAATTTCGTCTTCTGCCTGGAAGGTGCGGATGCCAAAATTCTTAAAGCGGCTCAGTTCATGGAGGATATCGGAGGCCGGTGTAATAGGATAAGTTCCCAGGAACAGGGGCAGGTTAGCTTTCTGGGAAGCTGCTACCAGTCCGTATGACAGCGCCGTATTTCCGGTGATACTGCGGTAGGTACCCGGTTCCATGCGGGCTTTTTCCACCCGGTAGCGGGTAGTAAAGGCTTCTACGGTATCGGCAAAGTTGTAGCCGGCATGCAGCACTCTCAGGTTACTTTCCAGGATATCTGGCTTTTTACCAAACTTATCTTTCAGGAATACCTCGGTATTCTCCATGTTACGGTCGTACAGCCAGTAGAGGAATCCCAGTACAAACATATTTTTTGCACGGTCTTTCTCTTTCATACCCATGTTCATGTCCTTGAGCGCTTCGCGCGTCATTTTGGTCACGTCCATGGTATGGAGCTGATAGGGAGCCAGGGAACCATCTTCCAGCGGATTAACGCCTTCCGGATAGTTGGCCAGGCGGAGGTTCTTGGAGTCAAAACCATCGGTATTGGCCAGGATGATCCCTCCTTTCTTAAGTCCTTTCAGGTTAGCTTTCAGCGCAGCAGCGTTCATGGCTACCAGTACATCACAGGCATCACCCGGGGTAAATATTCTGTTAGAAGAGAAATGTAGCTGGAATCCGCTCACGCCGGGCAAGGTACCTATTGGGGCACGTATCTCCGCCGGAAAATCCGGGAATGTGCTGAGGTCATTGCCGAACAAAGCGGTGTTGTTTGAAAACTGGGTACCTGTTAACTGCATCCCGTCTCCACTGTCGCCTGCAAATTTTATCACTACATCCTCCAGCTGTTGAATCGAAGTATTAGGCATCTATTTATTCTTTTAAGGTATTCTTTTTAAAGATGTAAATTTAGGTAATCGGGCGGTAGTATTATGCTACCCGCGAATATTATTCCCGATCCGATCACAAAAGTACACAACTTCAGTAGACTATTACGGTATAAATAGCGTATTCCCATTACTTCTGGTTATGGGTGATAACCGGTAGTTATTGGTTATAGAAATGCTAATTTTGGCAGTGTTTACCGGATTCTAATGTCCTTTTATCAAATCAAATCGTATTTTTAACCCATAAATTTAAACTATACTTTATGGCACTGTTTCAATCGAACAACCCTGTACTGAATCAAGATGTGTACAGTCGTGCAACGCCTGTCCAGGGTGAATCCATGACGATACGTGGCACTGTTAACAAAATGTCTTTCCTGTTTGTGTTATTACTGGCCGCAGCCGTATATAGCTGGGGCTTAATCACCAAAGGAGAAACCGGTCAGGCCGGCTTACTGGCAATAGGTGGCGCTGTCGTTGGCACCATCCTGGCGTTTGTAATGATTTTTAAGAAAGAATGGTCACCATATATCGCTCCCGCCTATGCGCTTGCGGAAGGCTTGTTTCTGGGATGCGTTACTGCTTTATTTAATGCTAAATACCAGGGTATTGCTTTCCAGGCAATAGGTCTGACGCTCGGTACATTCGTGGCCATGCTGGTATTATATCGTACAGGTGTGATACGGGCTACTGCAAAACTCAGGGCGATCATTTTCACGGCGATGCTGGGAATCCTGATCTTTTATCTGGCCACCTTTGTATTAGGTATGTTTCATGTAAGTATGCCTGCATTAGCGCCGGGTAGCCCACTGAGCATTGGTATTTCCCTTTTCATTGTAGCTATTGCTGCATTAAGACTCATTCTGAATTTCGATGAAATCGAAACAGGAGCATCTATGGGCGCACCAAAATATTTTGAATGGTATGCTTCCTTCTCTTTGCTGCTTGCATTGATCTGGTTATATCTTGAAATACTGCGCTTATTAATGAATCTGAATAGCAGAAGATAATAAACGTCTGTATAAATAATTCCCAGCCCTGTCTGTATAGACAGGGCTTTTTTGTTTTATTTCATGTCTTATCAGATTTGTTAATGTCTTCCAAAAGATATGTTAAATGGCAGGTGTTCAAAATATTATGGCATCGTAATTGCAAAATTGTGCTTCAACAACAAAGTTCTTTTACATCTTTAAAAACAGAATAAAACAATGCTAACACCTTTACTTGCCATATAACCTTTATTGTTAAACCATTTAAAATTGTAAGCTATGAAGAAGATAAAAGTAAGCATGTTAGCACTTGCAGCTGTAGCGTTTGGAGCATTCGCATTTAAGGGCGTTGATGGTGGATCCATAGCAGGTAAAGTAACACCGGCAGAAGGAGCCACTGAAGCCTGGGCCATTCAGGGAACAGATACATTAACATCACCTGTTACCGATGGCGCTTTTAGTTTTGAACATGCGAAAGTGGGTGCATATACCGTTATTATAGGGGCGAAGGCGCCTTTTAAGCCTGCAACTGTTACTGATGTAAAGGTGGACGAAGGAAAGTCCACTGATTTGGGAGAAATTAAATTAGCACATTAAATAAGAGCAATAGTTTGTTTTCATAGGGGTTAATCAAAAAGCCGGTTCCGTACGTCTGTACGGCCGGCTTATTTTTTTATACCTGTTTCCGTACGGATGGCCATTCCCGGTCTTCCTCTCTCCTTCTCTTCTCCGGAAAATATTTTTCTGCATAGGGGTATGTTCTTCCATACACGTCATTTCTTAAAGCTCCTTAAAAGTGACGATATGAAAAAGCAATTTATAATTACATACACCAGCTTAAGTATTGGATGGCTGCTTTTGATGATAGCGATCTTCAGCATTATACTTTCCAGCTGTACCAAAGATAATATCAGCGGTTCCGGCCATATAGTGTCTGAAACCCGCAGTATTAGTGCGCTCACGGATGTGGAAGTATTGGGAGATTTTGAGGTACACCTGAAACAGGCTGCGGTGACTGCTTTGGAAATAAAAGCAGAAGATAATATTATAGGCGTGGTAGAAACAGGTGTACGCGGCAATACATTGTATGTGCGTATCCGGGAGCGGACACATATCAAGAATCATCTGCCTATAAAAGTATATGTACAGAGTCCTATTTTTCAACGGCTGCAGTTTGATGGATCAGGTACGGCAGATAATCAGGACACCATACGTAGTTCTCTTTTCAAGTATGAAATTAATGGCAGTGGTAAAGGATGGCTTACATTGACTACTACTAACCTGACTACCACGATTAACGGTTCAGGGGATATGGTACTGAAGGGCAATGCCGATACGCATAACAGCGAAATCAATGGCAGTGGCAGCATAGCTGGTATTGATATGGAAGTACAAAAAGCCAATATCACGATCAGTGGTTCTGGTGAGCAAGAAGCATTTGTGCGTCAGTACCTGGATGTGGATATCAGCGGCAGCGGGGAGGTTCATTACAAAGGTGAGCCTGTAGTAGTAAGTAATATAGTAGGATCCGGCAAAGTGATCAAACAATGAGCGATTAACTTCGTATAACCTACACTGTTATACTGTCTGTGTTTATAAAACGAAAAGGGCCCCCGCATTAGCGGAGGCCTTTTTTTATTTTACAGGAGGGGCTTTTATCAGGCACCACCTAATTTGCATTTCTGCAGCACTTCCCATGATTTACCGTTGTGACGGAGGAAGTAGAGGTTATTTACCTTGAAGGTAGCCTCGTATTCCTTGTTTTCATAGTCGGGCCATGCTTTATTAAACTGATCATCTTCCAGGTCTTTAAAGGCCACGGTAACGTGAGGTGTAAATCCTGTACGAGCCAGCATCGTACTGAAACCAAATTCCTTACGCAGGAAGTTGATCAGTTGACGGTGCATTGCAGACATGGTTTCACTTTTTTCCACGTTGATGAAGAGTACACGGTTTTGTTTGTTCGGGAAAGTACCGAAGCCTTTCAGGGAAACTTCGAAAGGTGCCTGTGTTTTGGCAAAATCCGTCAGTTCATCACAGAAAGCTTTTTCCAATGCCGGATCAGCCGTGAAAGGTACCTGCAGGGTAATATGTGGCAATACTTTCAATGCGTACATAGGACCATATGATTCTGCAAATTCCTGTTTGATTTTTATGATTTCTTTACCTACTTCTGCAGTTGGCAGGAGGGCGATAAAGTAAATTTTGTTATCAGGTTTTGGTTCAAAGCGTTGAGGTCTTCCACCCTGTCTTGGGCTTCCACCACCACGGTAACCACCGCCACCGCCGCCGCGATCGTAACCACCGCCGCCACCGCCACGGTTGTAACCACCGCCGCCACCGCCGCGATCGTAACCGCCGCCGCCACCGCCGCGATTGTATCCACCACCGCCGCCGCTGCCGCCACGATCGTAACCACCGCCGCCACCGCCGCGATTGTATCCACCACCGCCGCCGCTACCGCCGCGATCGTAACCACCACCACCGCCGCTTCCGCCGCGATCATAGCCACCACCACCGCCACTGCCGCCACGGTTGTATCCACCACCGCCGCTGCCGCCGCGATCGTATCCACCACCGCCACTGCCGCCACGATCGTAACCACCACCGCCGCTACCGCCGCGATTATAGCCACCACCGCCGCCACCGCGGTCGTATCCACCACCGCTGCCGCCACCATAGCCGCCGCCACCGCGATTGTAGCCACCACCGCCGCTGCCGCCGCGATCATAACCACTACCACCGCCGCCGCTATAGCCGCCACCTGCGCCATCACGGTTGTAGCCACCGCTACCACCATCACGGTTGTAGCCGCCGCCACCGCCATCACGGTTGTAACCACCACTTCCGCCTTCACGGTTGTAGCCGCCACCAGTGCCGCCATCACGATTGTAGTCTGTGCGCGGACGATATCCGCCTTCTCGATTGTAACCAGGGCGCCCCTCAGAGCTTCCACTGTTGTAGTCGGGTTTGCCGCCTTCCCGCTCGTTATTTACATTGGGTTTGTCATCGCCTTTCTCCTTATTGGGATCATTCTCTTTGTTGGTATCAGAAGAATAAGGCCTGCGGGGGCGTTCGTTTCTCTCAAAAGTCATCTTACTTAATTAAGCGTTTGAAGCAATATTAGCTATGATTTCATAAAAATGAAATACGTCTTGATAGGAGTTATATAAGGGTGCCGGTGATACCCTGATAACTCCAGGCTCTCTCCAGTCAACGATTATTCCGGCATCGGTCATTCGTTGATGTATTTCTTTACCCTTGTCCAGGAACAATAAAGATAATTGAGCGCCTCTTTCATTAATTTTTTCCGGTGTAATAATCTGGAAATCTATGCCTTCTAACTGTCGTAACAGGAATTCAAGATAATTGGTCATTCCTTCACTTTTGATACGCAAAGCGCCGATACCGGCCGCTTCAAATAATTCCAGGGAGGCTTTCAGGCTAACCATATTGAACACCTGAGCGGTGCTTTGTTGCCATCCTTCAGCTTCTTTTTTAGGCACAAACCCTTTYTCCATTTTAAAACGTGCACTCTCTTCATTGCCCCACCAGCCACCTAAACGAAGAAAATCGCGGTTACTGGCATGTTTCTCATGCACAAAAGCGCCTCCTACTGCGCCGGGACCGCCATTCAGGTACTTATAAGAGCACCAAACGGCAAAATCTACTTCCCAATCGTGCAAAGTTACCGGTATATTTCCAGCTACGTGTGCCAGGTCGAAACCTGCGTAAGCGCCTGCCTTATGAGCAGCAACTGTTATAGCGGGTATATCAAAAAACTGTCCGGTATAGTAATTTATACCTCCAAATAAAACTAATGCTAAGCTATCACTTTCTCTGTTAATAATCTCTAAAATATCTTCTAATCTTATCAAATATTCTCCGGGTCGCGGGGAAACTTCTATAATCGCACTTTCAGGATCGTAACCGTGAAACTTAACCTGCGTTTCAACCGCATATTGGTCACTGGGAAAAGCCCCTGCTTCCATTAACACTTTAAATCGCTGTTTGTTTGGCCGGTAAAAACTGAGCATCATCAGATGCAGATTTACCGTAAGCGTATTCATTACTGTCAACTCCTGCTGGCTGGCCCCTAAAATGGCTGTCAACGGTTTACTGCAATATTGTTGATAATATAACCATGGATTCTTAGCCGCCCAATAACCTTCTACCGCACATTGTTGCCAATCCGTCAATTCCTGTTCTATAGCCGCTTTCACGTTCTTTGGCTGTAATCCGAGCGAGTTGCCACATAAATAAATAGCATCCTTTCCGTTACGCTGTGGGAAATAAAACTGGTCTCTGAATTTATTTAATGGATCCTGTTGGTCCCTCTCTTTAGCAAATGCTAACGATGCTACGTACTCCATGGTCTTCCAATCTTGCGCCTTGGTATTATCTTTTAATGGCGATTCCGCTGTTTGTCAAGAATAGCTGAACTTCTTATGTATATCTATCTTCTTTCTACTATTACTATTACAGGCAAATGGCCTAAGTGTTCAAAACAGACTGTCTTTTAATATTTTAGATCTTATTTATCATATGGCATATAAGGCTAAGGCTGTATATGGCATATGGC